>VAXZ01000145.1 GCA_005885035.1 Actinomycetota bacterium | reverse complement strand
CCTTGAACGCCGCGCCGCCGCCGATGCGTTCCTCCACCCACGCCTTCCCGCCGTGGAGCTCCGCGAAGGCCGAGACGAGCGAGAGCCCGATGCCGAGACCGGGTGCGCTCTCCCTCGGGTCGGCGCGTTCGAAGGGTCGGAAGATGCTCGATCGCTCCCGCGGAGGCACACCGGGCCCGGCGTCCTCCACCGAGATCAGCACGCCTCCTCCTTGAGCGCGCACGCCGAGCCATACGCTCGTCCCTTCGGGCGTGTGACGGACGGCGTTCGTCACGAGGTTCTCCACGATCCGCTCGATCTGCACGGCGTCGACGTTGGCCACGACGGGGTCGGCGTCGACCTGGAGGGGATGTCCTTTGAGCTCCACGTCCTGGACGACGGCGCAGGCGAGCGCGCCGACGTCGACCGCCTGACGGTTCAGGGCGACGACGCCGCGATCGATCCGCTCGACGTCGAGCAGATCACTCACGAGTCGATCCAGCTTCCTCGCACTCCGGGCGATCCGCTCGGCAAGATCGCGACGATCGTCGACGACGAGCTGGACGTCATCCCGCTGGAGCGTGACGGCGAGGCCGAGGATCGATGCGAGCGGCGTTCGCAGATCGTGGGAGACGGCGTGGAGGAAGGTCGTCTTCATCTCGTCCAGCGACCGGAGCTCGTTCGCAGCGTCTCGCTCGCGATCGAGCGCCTTCCGCATCTGTTCCTGGAGCCGCTCCCGCTCCGCGAGGGTCTCCTCCGCGACGGCACGCTCGGACGTGGTCGCGGCAACGATGAGGAGGGAGACCACGACGAAGCCGAACAGCGCCTGGAACGCCTCGACCGCCGCGGTCGGGTCGGCAAGGCCGACGGGAGCGGCGCCTTCGACGATCCGCCAGAGCGCGATCGCCGCCGTCACGAAGACGGCGAGCGTTGCTCCGCGTTGCCGGAACCGAAGCGTCGCCCAGAGGAGCAGCGGGAAGACGAGGAACGAGTAGATCCAATGGCTCCCCGCGAACACGAACGCGCTGACCGAAACGAGGAGCGCGAGCAGCACGATCGCTTCGAGCGCTCGCGAACCGCGCCAGTCGTCCCACCGTCCCACCCACACGAGCAGGAGGGACGCCACCAGGAGGTCGCCCATCATGTCGCCCACCCACCAGATCCCCCAGTGCTGGAGGTAGGTCGAGGACGCGATCGTGCCGGCGAGGAGCGAGGCCGTGACCCCCACCGTCGCGCTCACCGCGGTGCTCAGGACCGCGGCACCGACGACCAGCGCGATGACGTCGTGAACGCGGTCGAGGCCGTTACGGAACCCGATCCGGGTCAGCAGGAACCATCCGAGGAGCGCCTCGGCGGTGTTGCCGACCGCGATCGCGAAGGCGAGACTGATCGGGACCGGCGTCATCGAGTTCGCGAGGAAGGCTCCGACGAAGACGGCCGGCCACACCTTCCTCCCGAAGAGCAGCAGGGCCGCGAGCGAGATCCCGGTCGGCGCCCACACCGGCGTCGCGCTCCCGTGAGCGACGGATAAGGAGAGCCCGATCTTCGCGGAGACGACGTACGACCCCGCGACGATCGCAAGCCGGCCGAGATCGCCATTGCCGGTCGCGCGGGAACCCCAGCCCCCGGTGTCGGGCCTCGGGGAAGCTCGGACTGCCTCGAGACGGCTCACGGATCTCTCCTCGGATGGTCGCCCCCGGCCTCGAGCAAGGGTATCCCCGCCCTAGGGGAGTCGCGTCCTCCGTCGGTGCTAAGCCTTCGGTCCCGGCCGGGGATACGGTGGTGTGCGGTGCACACCACCGTGCCTCCCACGCGATACACCAAGAGCGGCGAGGTTGAGGCGTCGGGTTGACCCTGTGTCCCCACAGGGATGAGGATGCAGAGGCAGTAAACGAAGGACCCCCAGGCGACTCCCCGGGGGTTCTTCGCGCCCGACGCGCTGTGAGGGTTGAGGACGGACCAGGCGGGCGGTGAGGCTTTGGGTCACTGCCCGTCGTTCGCGTCC
>VAXZ01000024.1 GCA_005885035.1 Actinomycetota bacterium | reverse complement strand
GACCATCACGGTCCTCGTCCGCTCGCAGACCTCGGCGACCGCCGCCGAGCGGGTCCACTACCTGACGCGCAAGCCGGCGTTCGATGTCCTCCGGCAGCGTCTCGGTGGCGACCACCAGCTCCTCGCGCTCCTGGACGAGCGCGTCACCGTGATCGACGGCGACTTCACGCGCGGCGAGCCCGAGCTCCCGAGCGGGATCGACGTCGCGATCCATTCGGCCGCCGCCGTCAGCTTCGACCCGCCGATCCAGGAGGCCTTCCAGACGAACCTCCTCGGCGCGCAGAACCTCTACCGGGCCGTCGCCGCCAACAACACGCCGCACCTGGTCCACGTCTCGACCGCGTACGTGGCCGGGGTCCAGAAGGGCGTGATCCCCGAGGGGCCCCTCGAGCACAAGGTCGACTACCGCCTGGAGGCCGAGATGGCGATGCAGGCCAAGGCCGAGGTCGAGGCCGGGTCGCGCAAGCCCGAGATGCTCGAACACTTCATGGCGAAGGCCGCGAAGGACCACTCGCGCGCCGGACCGAGCACGGTGAGCCAGGACGCGGAGGAACGTCGGAAGCAGTGGGTGGACAAGCGGCTGATCGAGTACGGGCGGATGCGCGCGCGGACGCTCGGCTGGCCGGACGTCTACACGTTCACGAAGGCGATGGGCGAACGCGCCGTCGAGGACATCGCGCACGAACGGCGGCTCCCTCTCTCGATCGTGCGGCCGTCGATCATCGAGTCCGCCCTGGAGCATCCGTTCCCCGGCTGGATCGATGGGTTCAAGATGGCCGACCCGATCATCCGCGCCTACGGGCTGGGCCAGATCCCGGAGTTCCCGGGGATCCCCGAGGGGATCGTCGACCTGATCCCGGTCGACTACGTGGTGAACGCGATCCTGGCGGTGGCCGCGACCCCGCCGCCGGCCGGCGAGCCGGCGCACTACAACGTGTCCAGCGGCGACCGGAACCCGCTCCGCTTCTACGAGCTCTACGAGTGGGTCCGCGCGTACTTCGAGGCGCATCCGCTCCCCGAACGCGGTCGCGGCGAGCACAAGGTCCCCGAATGGAAGTTCCCCGGCAACATCACCGTGGAGCGGATGCTCCGCCGCGCCGAGCAGCTGACCGACGTCGCCGAGAAGATCGTCACGCACCTGCCGAAGTCCCAGACGATGCGCGACGCGGTGTCACGCCTGGACCGCGACAAGGCGCGCGTCGACTTCGTGAAGCGGTATTCGGATCTCTACGGGATGTACACCGAGACCGAGGTGGTCTACACGGACGAGCGGGTCGTGGCGCTCTGGAACTCGCTGACGCCCGACGATCAGGCCCGCTTCCCGTTCGATGCCGGCGTGATCGATTGGAAGCACTACCTCCAGGACGTGCACAGCCCCGCCGTGACGCAGTCGCTCCGGGAGCTGAGCCGGCGCGACCGCGAGAAGCCAACCGTCAGGATCCGCACCCGCGACGAACCCGTGCTGGCCCTGTTCGACATGGAGGGGACGGTCATCTCCTCGAACGTGGTCGAGTCCTACGTCTGGACCCGGTTCGCCGATCTTGAGCCCGACGAGTGGCCGGCCGAGCTGGTCAGCGTGTTCGGGCGGATCCCCACCTACCTCACGATCGACCGCCGCGATCGCGGCGACTTCCTGCGGACGTTCTTCCGCCGGTACGAGGGCGCTTCGGTGGACGGCGTGCAGCGCTTGATCGACGGCCACGTCGCCGAGTTCATGCTGCAGAAGGCCTCGCCGGCCGGCGTCCGCCGGATCCGGGAGCATCGAGCCGCGGGGCACCGCACGGTGATGATCACCGCGGCGGCCGAGCCGTTCGTGCGGCCGTTCGCGCCCCTGTTCGACGTGCTGATCGGCGCCGAGCTCGAGGAGCGTGACGGGCGTTACACCGGGTTCATGTCGCAGCCTCCGCTGGTCGGGGAGGCTCGGGCGGCATGGCTCCGACGCTACGCACAACAGGAGGGTGTCGACCTCCGGCATTCGTACGCGTACGCGGATTCGTACTCGGACCTGCCGCTGCTCCGCGCAGTGGGGAACCCGGTCGCGGTGTCGCCGGACTCGTCGCTGTATCGGTTCGCGCGTCGGAGACGGTGGCCGATCGAAACGTGGACGATGTCGAAGGGTATGCCGAAGGTGCGGTTCCCGAGAGCGGCCGCGAGGTAGCGCAGGGTGAGCTGTTCGGCCCCGGGCCTCCGCTCGGTCCCGCTTGTTCCAAATATCGGAACTCAGTTCCACTATGTGGACACACCTGGGGGGAGACCCGGACGCGGACGCCCGTTCAGGGCTGCCTGGCGTCGCTCTTCCGCGGCGTGAACTCGTCGCAGGTCTTGGAACCTTCGATCACGCCGCGGACGAACCGGCAGCTCCCGATGGCGAGCGGCGGAAACATGAACTTGCAGACCTTGCACTGGACGGCGGGCGTCGGCGCGTCCCGGTAGTTCGCTTGCTCCTTCGACAGACCCCAGACCGACGGCACGGCGATCCCTCCCCGCGCGAGTCTGCTCCGGCCCCGCGCCCCGAGGCAAGTTCGGTTCTCTACCAACCGGTAGACAACGAGGGCGAAGACGGGCATAATCTGCCGCATGGTAGAGAACCGCGCTGGAGGCCGGGCGTGACCACTCTTGCGCTGGAGTACTTCCGGTCGGCGCCCAGGTACGTCGGCGCTCGGACGCTCGGTTCCAAGGCGCCGGGCCTGATCGCCGGCCCACTGGCCCCGCTTCGGCTCGCCTCGGTGAAAGATCCCGAGCCGCCGGCCGGTCGCTCGGGGTGGGCCCGCGTCCGGCCCCTGTTGTCGGGCATCTGCGGATCGGATCTCTCCACGCTTGCCGGCCGGTCGTCGTTCTACTTCTCGCCGCTCGTCTCGACCCCCTTCGTCCCCGGGCACGAGGTGGTCGGCGAGCTCATGGACGATTGCGGTGACCTCGAAGCCGGGCGGCGCGTCGTCCTGAGCAGCGTCCTCAGCTGCGAAGCCCGTGGCGAGGAACCACCGTGTGCGAACTGCGCCGCCGGGGACACGGGGCGGTGCGATCGTGTCGCGGTCGGGCACCTCAAGCCGGGTCTCCAGACCGGCTACTGCAACCAGACGGGCGGCGGGTGGAGCCGGATGTTCGTCGCGCACCGTTCGCAGCTGCACGCGGCCCCCGACGGGCTGAGCGACGCCGTGGCGGTGCTGGTGGAACCGTTCGCCTGCGCGATCCACGCGGCGCTCCGCGCCCGGGTCGAGCCGGACCAGAGCGTGCTGATCGTCGGCGCGGGAACGGTCGGCATCCTGACCCTGATCGCGCTGCGGCTCTTCGCACAGCCCGGTCACGTCACCGTCGCGGCGAAGCACGAGAAGCAGCGGAGCGCGGCGCGATTGGCCGGGGCCGACGAGGTCGTCCGCCCCGAGCACGCCACGAAGTCGGTGCGGCGGCACACGAGCGCGCTGAAGCTGACGCCGGAACGAGGCCCGGACTTCCTGATGGGCGGCGCCGACGTCGCGATCGAATGCGTCGGCTCGCGCAGCGGCCTCGACCTGGCGCTCCGATCGGTCCGAGCCGGGGGGCGCGTCGTGGTGAGCGGCATCCCGGCGACGGGAGCGGATCTCACGCCGCTTTGGTTCCGTGAGCTCGACCTCGTGGGCGCCTACACGAGCGGCACCGAGACGCTCCCCGACGGGACCCGCGAGCCCACGTTCGATCTGGCGATCCACTCGTCGCAAGACCTGCCGATCCTGGAGCGGCTCGTCGGCGCCACCTATCCGCTCGATCGGTGGCGCGACGCGATCGATCACGCGATGTCGGCGGGGAAGCTCGGCACGTTCAAGGTGGCGTTCGCGCCCCAGGGATGAGGAAGAGAGCCCATCGATGCCCAGGCCAGGATTCGTCCTCGAGGTTGACGAACGGACCCCGCCGCTCATCGTCCATGAGGGCGAGGGCTACCGGATGCAGAAGTTCCCGTTGGGTACGCGCGTGGTGTACCCGCCGGACGCGCTGCCCGGCCTCCGCGACCTGAACGCGCACATCCGCCAGGCGCTGCTGAACCCGGTCGGCGACTCGAAACCGCTCCCGGAGCTGTTGTTCGCCGGGATGAGGCTCACGATCGCCGTGGACGACATCTCGATCCCGCTGCCCCCCATGGTCACGCCCGACATCCGGCAACGGATCCTGGAGCACGTGATCGAGCTGGCCGCGCGCGCCGGCGTCGACGACCTGGAGATCGTCGTCGCGACGGCGCTGCACCGCAGGATGACCGCCGCCGAGATCCGCCGCATGGTGGGGGAGCGCGTCTACCGGTCCTTCTGGCCGACCCATCTCACCAACTTCGACGCCGAGGACAAGGACGGGATCGCGCACATCGGACAGACCGAGGAGGGTGAGGACGTCGAGATCATGAAGCGGGCCGCGGAGTCCGACCTGATCGTCTACGTCAACATCAACCTCGTGGCGATGGACGGCGGCCACAAGTCGGTCGCGGTCGGCCTCGCGAGCTACAAGAGCCTCCGCCACCACCACAACGTCCACACGATGCTGCATTCGAAGAGCTACATGGATCCCCGCCCGGGACACTCGGCGATCAACGACTCCACGATCCGGATGGGCCGGCTGCTCGCCTCGAACGGGCTCAAGATCTTCCAGATCGAGACGACGCTGAACAGCGAGACGTTCCCGGCCCAGCTCGGCTTCCTCAACAAGCGCGAGTGGGAGTGGTCCACGAAGGACCAGGCGCTGATGATGGCGGCGAAGAAGGCGAACGAGGTGGCGCCGCCGCGCGTCCGCCGTGAGTTCTTCCGGCGGATCGAGGCTTCCTACAAGGTGACCGGCGTCAACGCGGGCGAGGTCGAGGCCGTCCACGAACGGACGCTGGAGAACCTCCACCGTCAGCAGGTGGTCGAGGTCGACGGGCAGTCGGACATCGTGGTGATGGGCATCCCGTACGTCGGCCCGTACAACGTCAACTCGATCCTCAACCCGATCCTGGTGCACTGCCTCGGGCTCGGCTACCTGTTCAACATGTACCGGAACAAGCCGCTCGTCCGCGAGGGCGGGGTCGCGATCATGTACCACCCGGTCCCGTGGGAGTTCCACACGATCCATCACCCGAGCTACATCGACTTCTTCGAGGAGGTCCTGGCGGACACGACCGAACCGAAGGAGATCGAGGATCGGTACGAGGAGCGGTACGCGACCGATCCCTGGTACGTGCATCTCTATCGGACGTCGAACGCGTACCACGGCGTCCATCCGTTCTACATGTGGTACTGGGGAGCGCACGGACGCGATCATTGCGGCGACGTGATCTTCGTGGGCGGCGAACCCAAGAGCGTGGCGCGCCTGGGGTATCGCCGAGCCGATTCGCTCCGCGATGCGCTGGAGATGGCGAAGGACTCGGTCGGACCGTCGCCGTCGATCACGTACTTCCACGCGCCGCCGATCATGATCGCGGACGTGCGATGAAGGCCGCCGACGAGGTCAAGGAGCTCGCCCGGGGCTTCCGGTGGGGACGACGCCCGATGGTGCCGCGGTCGGCGGAGCCGCACACCGAGGAGCGCGAAGACGTGGGCTTCCCGACCGACTGGGCGCGCACCGAGGCGGGCGTGGCCGCGCGGCAGGCCATCCTCCGGGGGATCATGCACCCGCTCGTCCGCAACGAGCGCTCGCTCCGCGTCTTCGGTCTGGATCATCTCCAGGACGTCCGCGGACCCGTGGTGTTCTTCTCGCACCACTCCAGCCACCTCGACGCGACGCTGATCCTCTGCACGCTGCCGGATCGATGGCAGCGCAGGACCGCCGTCGGCGCCGCGCGCGACTACTTCTTCGACGTGTGGTGGCGTCAGGCGTTCACCGCGCTCGTCTACGCGGGGTTCCCGATCGACCGAGCCAGAGGCGGGAAGGGGATCGACAAGGCGAGGGAGCTGGTCCGCGACGGGTGGTCGATCGTGGTGTTCCCCGAGGGGACCCGGACGCCGGACGGGCACATGCAGCGGTTCCGGCACGGCGCCTCGCGGCTGGCGCTCGAGCTTGGGGTCGGGCTCGTGCCGATCGCGATCGTGGGCGCCTATCAGGCGATGCCGAAGGGCCGCTGGTGGCCCGGCAAGGGCCGGCCCGTCGTCACGATCCGGTACGGGGACCCGATCTATCCGCAGGAGGGGGAGACCCACCAGAGCCTGTCGCTGCGGATGCAGCAGGCGGTCGCGCAGCTCTTCGACGAGGATCGCACGACCTGGTTCGACGCCATCTCGCGCGCGGAGCGGAGCGAGACGCCGTCGCTGGCCGGGCCGGTCGCCCCGGCGTGGCGCCGCACGTGGGAAGGCTCACGGCCGGTGGCGCGTCGCGGCCCGCCCAAGGCTTGGGAGTAGCGCGTGACGAGGACGGGCGGGGAACGGCGACGGACCACGATCGTGGAGGAGTCGATCCGCCAGTTCGGCCGCGACGGGTACAACGGGGCCTCGTTGGAACGGATCGCGCAGGCCGTCGGGGTGCGCAAGCAGACCCTGCTCTACTACTTCCCGACGAAGGACGATCTCCTCGAGGCGTGTCTCGCGGCGGCCGGGCAGCGCGTCGCGGAGGAGATCGCGTCCGCGTTGGAGGGCCCGGCCACGCCCGGCGAGCGAGCGGAGCACGTGATCCACGCGGTCTATTCGCTGGCCGAAGAGTGGCCCGAGTTCCCGATGTTCATCCGCGAGGCCGGCCGGCTGGGCCCGACCGCGTTCGAGCGGTTCGGAGGGTACCTCGAACCGCTGCGGGTGAGCGCGACGGAGTTCCTGCAGACGGGGATGGATGCCGGGCTGATCCGCAAGCAGGATCCGGCGCTCCTGCTGTTCACGCTGTACACGGCGGTGATCGGGTCGCTCACCGAAGCGAGCGTCCTGTCGTCGTTCGTGGGCGCGGACGACGCTCGGTCATCGTTGAAGCGACGCGAGACCGAGGTGGTGGAGCTCGTCCGTGCCGCGCTCAGGCCCCCGGAGGCCTAGGGTCTTCGCGCGATCTCGTCGCGGAGGGCTCCGAGCACCTCGACCTCGATCAGATCCTTCGGCCGGCCGGCGGCGCGCTTCATCGAGATGAGGTCGTCGATCGATGCCACGGGAACCGCGAGCCCATCGATCGTGAACACCTTCGCTTCGCGTTCCAGTGCATCGAACCCTTCCACACCCGCGGGTGTCCCCAGGATGTCGAGGTTGCCCGCATCCGTGTTGAACGTGACGTGATCTCCCGCCGCCAGGGTCTTGGCGTCGAGCTGGAAGGGTACGCTCCGGTCCCCTCCGCGAAGCTCGGCGTGCAGCTGTCGGAGCGCCGCCGCGAGTCGTTCGATGTTCTCGGGCGAACGCCGGTAGCACACGTCGGTGTCGTTCGTGACGGAGGGCGACCCGTGCAGCCGCGCCCCGACGCCGCCGATCACGACGTATCGCACGTCGTGGCGGGCGAGGGTTCGGAGCGTACGGAGCGGGTCGAACGCTCCTCGGGTCAAGCGGATGCCGCCCTCGCGAGACGTTCGAGGTTCCTGCCTTCCCGGGTCGCGAGTCGGAGCCGTTGTGCCGGGGTCAGTCGGAGCAGGGCGCGGATCGCGGTGCGATCGATCCCGAGGCCTGGCCGGGGCTCGGTGGCGAGCTGCTGTCCGCAGCCGGCGAGGAGCCGGTCCAGGGTGTCGACCCTGGGGACCACCGCGCCTCGTTCGATCCGTGCGATCGCCGGTTGCGGGAGCCCTGTCCGCGAAGCGAGCGCCCGCTGCGTGAGCCCCGCGCGCCGTCGCGCATCCCGGAGGGTTCTGGCCACATCTATGGACCGATCCCTCTTGCTTTGGCTCCATGCCTTCCAGGTTGTGCCAAATAGTGGAACTGAGTTCCGATATTTGGAACAGGTTGTGCCACCTCGAGCGAGGGGAAGGTCTTCTAGGAGTAGAACTCGACGATGAGACGCTCGTCGAGGGTCACGGGGAGCGGTATCTCGTCACGCTCTGGGTGCCGGGAGAGCACCCCCGAGACCTCGTCCTTGTTGCGATAGAGGTACACGGGCGGCTCCGGCGTGACCTCGAGGGCCTCGCGGACGAAGATGAAGTTCCGCGCCTTCGGCGACAACGTGATCGTCTGTCCCGGCTTCACCTGGGCGCTCGGGACGTCGTTCCGGCGGCCATCGATCGCCACGTGACCGTGCGAGACCAGCTGGCGGGCCTGGCTTGTGGTGAGCGCGAGGCCCAGGCGCAGGCACACCGTGTCCAAGCGCGTCTCCAGCTGGCGGATCATCTCCTCGCCGGTCACGGCCCTGCTCTGGTTGGCGCACTCGTAATAGCGACGCATCTGCCGCTCGTTGACGCCGTAGATGTGGCGGAGCTTCTGCTTCTCGAGCAGCCGCGTCTGATACTCCGAGATGCGCTTGCGCCCGCGGCCGTGCTGTCCAGGCGGATAGGGTCGCTTGTTGGACGGGCAGTTGGGGCGCCCGCAGAGGGGCGCGCCGACGCGCCGACACATCTTGTGCTTGGGGCCGTTCCTGTCCATGCGACTGGCCAGGCTACCAGAGGATCCAACGCTGTGACCTGGGCAGATGCGTATCCTCGGCGCGTGGACGACGGCCTCGGGGAACGCGCTGCGGGAGCGGTCGTGGGCGGCGCGGTCGGCGACGCGCTGGGCATGGGCACGCAGGCCACAGCGATGGCCCGGAACCTCTGGAGGTCCCTGATCGCGAACGGTGGCGCGCTCGTCCCGGGCGACGTCCTGGTGCGCCATCTCGCGTGGCTCGCCAGCGGGCCTCCCGACGTGGGAGCGCAGACGCGGCTCGCGCTCGAGGAGGTGAGGCGCGGGACGCCGGAGGCGTCCCGCGCCGTGTTCGAGCGCCGGGGTCCCGAGGTCTCCGCGGGCAACGGTTCCGTGATGTACTGCGCGCCGCTCGGGGTCGCGCGGGCCCGCGACCCGGAGCGGCTGTTCAGCGAGGCGCCGGCGCTCTCGAAGCTCACGCACTGGGACGGTCGATGCTCGACGGCGTGCCTGGCCGTGACATTGGCGGTCGCGGCGCTCGTCCGAGGCGAAGAGCCGGCCGCCGCCGTGCGGGCGGCTGTCGGCGCTGTCGCCGGGCGGGAGGGGGCCGAGGAGCTCGAGCACCTGGTGGACGAGGCCGGGAGATCGCGGCCGATCGACGGGCCCGACCGCGGCTTCGCGCTGTTCACCGCCGGGATCGCGCTCCAGGTCGTGGGCGAGGGCCTCGGGTTCGAGGCGGGGCTCCGTCGCGTCACCTCGCTCGGTGGGGACACCGACACGAACGCGGCCGTGGCGGGCGCCCTGCTGGGCGCCCGCCACGGCCGGGCCGCGATCCCGCCCGCCTGGTTCGATCGCGTCGCCGAGGGCGACGCGATCGACACCGACGCCCGGGCTCTCGCCTCCCTCGTCGTCTGAGGATGCGTGGACTCTCCCCGCGCGCCTGAGCGTCCTCGGATCCCGTGGCCGTGTACACGCGGCGGCCGTCTCGCGCGTAGGGAATGATGTGGAACTCGCGATGAGTACGTCCGAGGCGG
>VAXZ01000023.1 GCA_005885035.1 Actinomycetota bacterium | reverse complement strand
GCGCCCGGGTGCAGGGCGCCGGCAGCAGCACGATCGCGATCGACGGCGTGGGCGAGCTTCGTCCGGCCGACCACGATGCCGTTCCCGATCGGATCGAAGCGGGGACGTGGGCGGCCGCGGCCGTCGCGACGCAGGGCGACGTCACGATCGAGAACGCGCGGTCCGAGCACCTGGACCTGTTCCTCACGAAGCTGGAGGACGCGGGCGCGGAGGTAACCCGGTCGCGCGGCGAGGGGTTGCGTGTCCGCCAGCATGGACAACCACGCGCCCTCGACTTCGTCACGCTCCCGTATCCGGGGATCGCCACCGATTTCCAGCCGATCCTCCTGGCGATGCTCGCCGTCGCGGACGGGACGAGCATCGCGACGGAGAACGTCTTCGAGAGCCGGTTCACCTACATCGGCGAGCTCCAGCGGATGGGAGCGGACATCAGCCCCGAGGGGCATCACGCCGTGATCAGGGGCGTTCCGCGCCTCTCCGCCGCCCCCGTCCGGGCGCCGGACATCCGCGCCGGGGCTGCCCTCGTGATCGCCGCGCTCGTGGCCGACGGCATCACCGAGGTCGCCGACGTCTACCACATCGATCGCGGATACGAGGATTTCGAGCACAAGCTGGCTTCGCTCGGAGCCGAGGTTCGTCGCGGCGGCGATCCGGTCATGATCCCGGACCCGGCGGAGCTTCGTTGATCCCGGAGCTGCCCCCGCCACCCCCGGGGGCGCCCGCTCACGGACCCGGCGATCTCCCTACGGTTCGATGGGGTGCGTGGGAGGCCATCGGCCTCTTCTTCGTTGGCAACCTCGTGATCGCGCAAGTGGTCGTGGGGACCATCGTGCTCGTCGTGATGGGCGTGGGATGGGATCGCGTTCGGTGCGAAGGGCGCGCGTGACGCCGCGGTGGGGTTCGGCTTGGGGGCGCTGCTGTACGTCGTCGTCGGGGTGGTCGTCGCCGTGCCGCTCCTCTCGATCTTCCGGTTGCTGTTCGGTGCGAACGTTTCGGCACCGGAGCAGATCCCAGGCGGCCTGTCGATCAACGCGAAGCTCCTAACGGCGTTCCTGGCGCTGGTGCTCGCCCCGATCACGGAGGAGCTGTTCTACCGCGGGATCTTCTACCGGAGCCTGCGCGACCGGCACGGCGTGCTCGTCGGGGCGGCGGTCTCCGCGGTGCTGTTCGGAGCGTCCCATGTGGTCGATGCGCCGTGGCGCGATGTCGTGTTCCTCCAGACCCTGATGGTGTTCACCGGGCTCGGCCTCGCGCTGATCTACGAGCGTCGCGCGAACCTCGTGGCCGATATCGCCGCGCACGTCGCGTTCAACGTGATCGGGATCGTGATCATCTTCAGTACCCGGTGAACGCCCCGTATCCTTTGAGCTCAGGACCGAGGGGTGCCGACGTGCCGACGTTCCCGACCGATGCGTGGTTCCAGGCCTTCATCGTGTCGATCAACGGATCGGAGGAATACCGGTCGGCCGCCGCGGACTGGGAGGGTGACATCGCGTTCCTCGTGCAGGCAGAGCCGGACGCGCACGTGCCCGACGACGTCTGGGGATACCTCGACCTGTGGCACGGCAGGTGCCGGGGCGGCGGGGTGGTGGAGCGAGCCACGGGCGAGCGAGCGGCGTACCTCCTCAGCGCCCCGTACACGCGATGGAAGGCCATCGTGCTCGGTGAGCTCGACCCGATCAAGGCGATGATGCAGGGCAAGCTCAAGGTCCGTGGAGACCTGCCCACGATCGTGCGATACGTCCGAGCGGCGAACGAGCTCGTGCGTCTCACCGGTGAGGTGGACACGGTGTTCCCGGACGAGGGGTAGCGTGCGCGCGGTCGTGTTCGCCGACGGTGGCAGGGTGGAGGTCGCCGACGTCGCGGCGCCGGTCATCGAACGTCCGACCGACGCGATCGTTCGGGTGACGAGGGCGGCGATCTGTGGAACGGATCTCCATCTCCTCCACGGCAAGGCGCCGATCGAACCGGGCGCCGTCCTCGGCCACGAGGCCGTCGGCGTGGTGGAGTCGATCGGCGACGACGTACGCGGCGTTCGACCCGGCGAGCGCGTCGTGGTGTCCTTCCACATCGCGTGCGGGTCGTGCTGGTTCTGTCGGCGCGGGGAAACGGCCCTGTGCGAGGAGCATGCGATCCTCGGCGCCGGTCCGTTCGGCGGTGATCTTCCCGGGGCACAGGCCGAACGGGTCCGCGTGCCCTTCGCCGAAACCAACCTGCTCGCGATCCCGGAGGACGTGGACGATGAACGCGCGCTCTTCGTCGGCGACGTCCTGACGACCGGCGTGTACGGGGCCAGCTTGGCCGCCGTCACGCCCGACGAGACCGCGGCCGTCGTGGGGCTGGGTCCCGTCGGCTACTGCACCGTGCAGGCGCTGTTCGCGCTCGGAGCGAGGACGGTGTTCGGTATCGACGTCGATCCCGCCCGCCGCGCGCTGGCCGACGCGGCGGGCGCGATCCCCGTCGACGCCGCTCGCGTCAACCCCCAGATGGTCCTGGCGCGCGCCACGCAGGACCGAGGGGCCGACGTCGTGATCGAGGCGGTCGGCAGTTCCCCCGCGTACGAGACATCGGTCGACATCGCGCGTCGCGGCGGGCGGGTCGTCGTCGTGGGGATGTATGCGGGCGAGATCACGGAGCTCCAGCTGGGCGTCTACTGGGCACGGGCCCTCAGCGTGCGATTCGCGGGGATGTGTCCCACCCACGCGTACTGGCACCGCACGATGGAACTCCTCGTCGCCGGCCGACTCGACCCCTCACCGATCGTGAGCCATCGACTGTCACTGGAGGAGGCTGCCGAGGGGTATGAGCTCTTCGACCGGCGGCTCGCCACCAAGGTCCTGCTCGCGCCGTGAACCCCGGGCCCGGATCGGTCGCGGAACCCAGCGGTATCACGGAGCTGATCGATGGCCTGGTGCGACAGAACCTCCTCCGCGATCCGACCCGGCGTCTCCTCCCCGGCGACGTGGTGACGATCGAGGCGATCGACGCCGACGTCGCGGTCTCGATCCGGCCATCGCCTGGGGGGATCGAAGTCGTTGACGGACGCGACCCCGGCGCCTGCGTGGTCGTGAGTGCGGCCTCGACCACGCTCCTGGAACTGGCCGGGGCGCCGCTCCGGTTCGGTCTGCCCGACGCGTTCACGCACGACGGGCGGGCGCTGATCGCGGATCTCCTCACGAGGCGGATCCGGGTCCGAGGCTTCTTCCGTCACCTCGGCACGGTGCGCCGACTCACGATGCTGCTGTCAGCGCGCTGATCCGGAACGACCGGCGCCCGGCCGGCACCGGGTAGGCTCAGCCGCCGATGGAGGTCGAGGGGTTGGTTGGCGGGGTCCTCGCGGGCGACCGCCGCGCGGTCGCCCGTGCGATCTCGCTCGTCGAGGATGGGCGGCCCGAGCTCGAGCGGCTATCGGCCGGGATCTACGGGGCCACCGGCCGCGCCGCGACCGTCGGGATCACCGGAGCTCCCGGGGTAGGCAAGTCGACGCTCGCCGGGGCACTCGTCGGCGCGCTCCGCGCCGACGAACGCCGCGTCGCCATCCTCGCCGTCGACCCGACCTCTCCGTACACGGGCGGGGCGCTCCTGGGCGACCGGGTGCGGATGCAGGAGCACGCGACGGACCCGGACGTCTTCATCCGATCGATGGCGACCCGCGGCCACCTGGGGGGGATGGCGCTCGCCGCGCCCGAGGGCGTGCGCATCCTCGACGCAGCGGGCTACGACGTCGTCATGGTCGAGACTGTCGGTGTGGGCCAGGCCGAGGTCGAGGTGGCCGCCGCGACGGACACCACGGTGGTGATGCTGGCGCCCGGCCTGGGGGACGCGGTGCAGATGGCGAAGGCGGGGATCTTGGAGGTCGCCGACGTCTTCGTCGTGAACAAGGCCGATCGTAACGGCGCGGCCGAGGTCCTCCGCGAGCTCCGCCAGATGCTGCACCTGGGGGCGAAGCGGGATTGGGACCCGCCCGTGCTCTCGGTCGCGGCGACGACCGGCGACGTGTCGGCCGTGTGGGCTGCCGTCGAGGAGCACGATGCCTGGGCCCGGAGCTCGGGCGCGCGCGACGCGAAGCGTCGCGCGCGCCTGCTGGCGGAGGTGGAGTCGCTCGCCGCGGAACGCTTCAAGCTGGCCGTGGCCGACGCACTCGCCGCAGACCCGGCGCTCGTCACCGATCTGACCGAGCGCCGCGTCGACCCGTACCGGGCCGCCGCGGCGCTCGCCGATCGAACGTCCTCGTAGCGGGTACGCTCGCACGGACGAAACGATGGTCGAGACGAGCCCGCGAACACGAGACGTCCCCGAGCAGAAGCGGAGCCACACCACCCGTTCCGGCATCCCGCTGCAGCCCGTCTATCGCGACGACGACCTCGCGGGGTTCGATCCCGTCGCCGACCTGGGCGCTCCCGGCGTCTTTCCGTTCACGCGGGGCGTGTACCCCTCGATGTACCGCGGCCGTCTGTGGACGATGCGCCAGTTCGCCGGCTATGGGACGCCGCGCGAGACGAACGAGCGGTTCCGGGTCCTGCTCGAGCGCGGCCAGACGGGCCTGTCCGTGGCGTTCGACATGCCCACGCTGATGGGCTTCGACTCGGACGATCCTCGCGCCGAGGGCGAGGTCGGCCGGTGCGGCGTGGCGGCAGACTCCCTGGACGACATCGTCACGCTGTTCGACGGCATCCCGCTGGACGAGGTGACCGTCTCGATGACGATCAACGGCCCCGCGCCGTGGTTGTTCGCCTGTTACCTGGTGGCAGCGGAACGACAGGGGGTCGACTGGTCCTCGCTCGCCGGCACCCTGCAGACCGACATCTTCAAGGAGTACACGGCCCAGAAGGAGTGGCTGTTCCCACCTCGACCGCATCTGCGGTTGATCGGCGACCTGATGGCGTTCTGCGTCGAGCGCGTCCCGAAGTACCACCCCCTCAGCGTCAGCGGGTACCACATCCGGGAGGCGGGCTCGACTGCCGCGCAGGAGCTCGCGTTCACGCTCGCCGATGGGTTCGCCTACGTCGAGCTGGGGTTGCAGCGCGGCCTGGCGATCGACACGTTCGCACCCCAGCTCAGCTTCTTCTTCGATGCGCACATCGATTTCTTCGAGGAGATCGCGAAGTTCCGGGCCGCCCGCCGCATCTGGGCGCGCTGGCTGCGCGATCGCTACGGGGCCACCGATCCCGCGGCGCAGCGGCTCCGGTTCCACACGCAGACGGCCGGCGTCTCCCTCACCGCCCAACAACCGATGAACAACGTCGCGAGGACCGCCGTCGAGGCCCTCGCCGCGGTGTTGGGCGGGACGCAGTCGCTGCACACGAACGCCCTCGACGAGGTCCTCGCCCTGCCGACCGAGCAGGCCGCCACGCTCGCGCTCCGAACCCAGCAGGTGATCGCGTACGAGACCGGCGTCCCGGACGTGGTCGACCCGCTCGGCGGGTCGTACTACGTCGAGTGGCTCACCGACCGGATCGAGGAGCTCGCCGAGGGGCTGTTCGCCCGGATCGTCGAGCTGGGTGACGGGTCCATGCTCGAAGGTGTGCTCAACGGCGTCGAGAGTGGCTGGTTCGTCCGGGAGATCGCCGAAGCCTCGTTCGAGGAGCAACGGCGAACCGAACGGGGCGATCTGGTCCAGGTCGGCGTCAACGCCTTCACCGGATCGGACGACGAGCCGCTCGAGGTCCTCGAGATCCCGATGGCCACCGAGCATGCCCAGCGGGGTGCGCTCGAGCGTACCCGGACCGACCGCGACGCGGCGGTCGCGAGCGCAGCGCTCGCATCGCTCGTCGTCGCGGCTCAGCAACCGGAGGACGACCTGATGATGCCGCTGATCGGATGCGCGCGGGCGCGGTGCACCGAGGGGGAGGTCACCGAGGCGCTGCAGTCGGTCTTCGGCGCCTGGCGCGAGACGCCGGTCTTCTGATCAGAACGCGATCCACCGTCTTGCAATAAGTTGCAGTTGCCGTGAACTGCACAGATGTGGTTCGATGACGTCCGGATCGCAACCAGGGGGAGGGGCGTGCTCACCGCGTCATCCGAAGTATTCGGTCTCGGGTTCCTGATCACGGCGTTCCTCTTCGGGTTCCGCCACGGGATCGATTGGGACCACATCGCCGCGATCACCGATATCACGGGCTCGCAGGATGACCGTTCACAAGCGCTCGTGTTCGGCACGCTCTACGCGCTCGGGCACGCGCTGGTCGTGTTCGTGATCGGTGTGGCCGCGATCGTCCTCGGGCAACGGCTGCCGCCCGGCGTCGACCACGTGATGCAGCGGATCGTCGGCGCGACGCTCCTCGTCCTCGGGGTGTTCGTGTTCGCCTCGTTGATCCGTCACGGGCGCGAGTTCCGGATGCGCAGCCGTTGGATGCTCATCTTCAGCGGAGCCCGGAAGGCGTACCGCAGGATCCGGCCGGAGCGTCGAGACGCAGGGGACGCGGATCACGTGCACAGGGCCGAGCCCGTCCACACCCATGCCCTCGATGACGAAGGCGGCGCCCTCGCGGTCGCCGAGGACCTTCCGGTTTCGGAGTGGCATCACGGCCATCACGGGCGCCCGGGCCACCATCACCACAAGCATCCGGAGCCCGACGCCTTCATGAACTACGGCAGACGGACCGCCTTCGTCGTCGGGATGATCCACGGGGTCGGCGCGGAGACCCCCACGCAGGTTCTGATCTTCCTGGCCGCCGCCGGTGCGAGCGGGAAGGGTGCAGGCGTCGTGGTCCTCCTTGCGTTCCTCGTGGGATTGCTGACGTCCAACACCGTGATCACGCTCGGCTCGTCGTTCGGATTCCTCCGCGCGTCGCAGAACTGGAAGATCTACGTCACGGTCGCGGTGCTGACCGGAACCTTCAGCTTGATCATCGGGACCCTGTTCCTCTTCGGGAAGGCGAGCCTGCTCCCGGCGCTCTTCGGCGGGTGAGCGGGCTCAGGATCGCGCGCAGTCGGCGCAGAGACCGGTGATCGCGAAGTGGGTCAGATCCGCGACGAACCCGTGATGGGCGTGGATCAGGGAACCGAGCTTGTCGGCTTCCCGGAGCGAGAGGGCGTCGTCCCGCCCGCAGCGGCTGCAGGTCAGGTGGACGTGCTGAGCCTCATCCGTCTTGTGGTACTCGGCACCGGATTCGAGGTGTGAATGCTGCAGGACGCCCACCTCTTCCAGCAGGGTCAGCGTCCGGTAGATCGTCGAGGCGTTGACGCCGGGCATCTCGCCCTGGATCGTTCGGGCCATCTGCGCAGGGGAGATATGGCCCTGGGTGCGCATCACCTCGGAGACGATCGCCCGTCGCTGGGGGGTCATGCGCAACCCGTGCTCGCGCAGCAGGGTCATGACCGAAGCGAAGTCGTTGGGGGCTCGTTCCACGGACGGCGAGTGTAGCAGTTCATTGCAGGTGCAACGCGAGGATTTGCAGGTGCCGCATGGAGGACAGCCGGATCGCGATCGCGGACGATAGCCTCGACGCATGACCGTGATGGTGACGGGGGCGTCCGGCCTTGTGGGCCGGGCCACCGTGAAGGCGCTTCTCGCGCGCGACGAGGTTCGCGCCACGGTCCGCCGAGCGTCGGATGCCTCGTACCTGCGGCAGCTCGGGGCCAAGGTGGCGGTACGAGACATCGACACGCCGGACGCGCTCTCGGAGATCCTCCCTGGATGTCACACGGTCGTTCACCTGATCGGAGGCGTCGCGCAACCCGATCCGGAGGAGTTGTTCCATGCCAACCACGGCAGCGTGCTTCGCGCCCTTGAAGCGGCCGAACAGGCGCGGACGAAGCGGTTCGTGCTGCTCTCGGTGCCGGGGGCCGACCCGGAGACGACCCACCCGTTCCTGCGAGCGAAGGGCCTCGCGGAAGAGGCGGTCCGGGCTTCCGGGCTCCAGCACGCCATCGTGCGCGCGACGCATGCGTACGGGCTCGGCGGCCTGTGGTTCACAGCGGCCGTCGAGGGTGCGCTCGCCGAGCCACCGATCGTGGTCGGCCCCGGCGACAACGATCTCGCCCCGGTCTTCGTCGAGGACGTTGCTTCGGTGATCGCCGCGATCGACGACGCCCATCCCGAGCTCGCCGGGACGTGGGGCTTGGAGGGGCCCGACGTCGTCACCGCCGACGCCTTCGCCAGGCTGCTCCGGGGAGACGGTGGGGTGCCGACCCACGCCTCCGGGCAGGCGGCCGCCGAGATCCTGACGAGGCTCCTCGGGGTCCCGGTCGACGCCGTCACGGCCTCGTTCTTCGCACTGCGGTCGCGGACCGACGCGCCGGATGCCGCCCAGGCGTTCGGCGTCTCTCGCACGCCGCTCGTCGACGGGCTCCGGCTGACCCTCGATGCGGCCGCCGCGATCGACACGGGGTAGGCTGCGCCGCCATGGGCGAGTTCGTTCGTCTCGAGGTCGACGACGGCGTCGGCGTGATCCGCATCGACCGCCCTCCGGCGAACGCGATCGATCTGCGGGTCGGGGTCGAGCTCGGCGAAACGGTGCGCGAAGCGGAAGAGCGATCCGATGTAGGCGCCCTCGTCGTGTGGGGCGGCCGCTCTCGGTGATGTCTGCGAACTGCTGGAGCGCATCCGGAAGATCTCGATCGCCGCGATCACGGGCTTCGCGCTCGGTGGCGGGCTGGAGCTGGCGCTCGGATGCGACCTGCGCTATCTCGCGGACGACGCCAGGGTCGGCCAGCCCGAGATCGCGCTCGGTGTGATCCCGGGCGCCGGCGGGACCCAGCGACTGACGCGACTGGTCGGCCCGGGCGTGACGCGGCACCTCGTCTACACGGGGATGCAGCTCGATGCGGCGACGGCGGTCCGGCTGGGTATCGCGGAGATGATCCACCCCGCCGGAGCGGTCTTCGATGAGGCGGTCAAGGACGCGAGGTCGTTCGCTCGGGGACCTCGCCAGGCGCTCGCAGCCGCCAAGCACGCGATCCGAGCTGCGACCGAGACATCCAGCACCGACGGGATGCGCGTGGAACGCGACCTGTTCCTGGACCTGTTCGGGACCGAAGACCAGCGCGAAGGCATGCGGGCCTTCCTCGAGAAGCGCCCCCCTCGGTTCGGGCGGCGTCGGGTCTAGCCGCGCCCTCAGCCGGCCATCGTGCAGACATCGAACCGTCCATCCGACGTCACCGGCCGATGTCACCGGTGCTGCGTACCGTTCTATGAACGCCTGACGGTCCACCGTGGGCCACGGCGGAATGAACCGGCGTTCCGAGCTGTTCGTACACGGTACGAGGGGCCCGACCCCGCGCCCGCCAGAAACGGGTCCCTGGGAAGGATGTGACCGCATGCAGGACGACAGGTTCCGTGGGGCGGCGGTTCGCACGCTGCCTCGACCGAACAGGACGTACTCGGAGGGCCGCGTGTGCGCGGCGCCGGGCTGCGGTACGAAGCTGTCGAGATACAACAAGTGGCAGTACTGCTGGCAGCACGAACCCGTTCACGCCTACATCCCGCGGGGGAAGCGCAGATCGAAGAAGCGCGCCGCCTGAGACCGGCCAAGGCCGAAGCCCTTCCTGACTGGGAGGGCTTCGTTGCATCTCGGGGGATGCCGGACGGCCCCCCGACCAGGCGGATGGCCCGAGCCCAAGGCCGTCCGAGCGGTCCCGGAGGTCGCGGAACCCAGGGACGGGGTCAAGGGCACTCGCGAGCCTGCCGATGGCTTGAGGGACCGCTCCCCCCGGATGCGGCGCAGCACACCATGGCGAACGAGACGACGGAACCACCTGCGATGCGTATGGGCGCTTGCCCGTACTGCGAGCGGACGGTGCTCGTCTACGAAGAACCTCCCCGCTGTCCGATCTGTGCGTGTCCTCTGGACGGATCATCGATGCGGCCGTTCCACTTCCCCTCCGGACCCGTCGAGCCGGCGACCGAAACCGACGGCGGGCTACCTTCGTAACGCGGCGTCGGTGAGGACCGCATCGCGCCAGGGACGCACCGAGCTCAACACGGCCAGCCCGTCGGCGATCTCGAGATCCTCCACCCGGATCGATCGCTCCGCGATCGATCCGGCGTCCAGCAACGCCGCCCGCTCGCAGCCGGGGAGGAGCCCGGCTTCGAGCGGTGGTGTCCACCATCGGTCGTCGAGTCGCACCGCGAGGTTGGCGATCGTCGTCTCCGTCACCTCGCCCCGATCGTTGATCAGGATCACGTCGTCGGCGTCGGGATGACGCGCCGTGGCATCCTCGTACCGTTCGCGCAACGTGGTCTTGTGGAACAGGAAGACATCCGAGGGATCGACCGGGTGGTCCCGGTCGAGCGCGAGGCGCACGCGTTCACCAGGAGAGGAAAGCGGCGCGGCTCCCGTCTCCACATGGCCCCGCCGGTCGAGCACCAGCCGGACGCGAACCACCCTTCCGGGGAACCTCCCGGCCTCACGGTCGAGCGCTGCGCGGATCGCTCCCTCGTCCTCGGCGAAGCCGAAGTAGGCGGCGGATGCGCGGAGCCTCGCGAGATGCTCGTCGAGACGCCGGTATCCGTCCTCCGGGTCGAAGCGCAAGGTCTCGAGGAGCCGGAAGGCCGGTCGGCGATGGGTCAGCACCCTGGCCTTCGTCACGACCTCGTCGTACTCGGCGTTCGCTCGCGAGTCCCACGTGATCCCGCCCCCCACCCCGTACTCGGCGATACCGGTTACGGCATCGTGCACGACCGTGCGGATCGCGACGTTGAACCGGGCCCGGGGTCCCGTCGCGCCGGTGGGCGCGAGGTAGCCGACCGTCCCGCAGTACGCGCCTCGGGGGGAGTCCTCGAGGTCGGCGATCACCTGCATCGTCCGGACCTTTGGCGTGCCCGTCACGCTCCCGCTCGGGAACAGCGCGCCGAAGACATCCCGGAGGGAGCGACCCTGCCGGAGCTCGGCCGAGACCGTCGAGGTCAGCTGCCACACCGTCTCGAACCGCTCCGCTTCGAACACGTCGCTCCACCGAACCGAGCCGACGCGCGCCACCCGAGCGAGATCGTTCCGCAACAGATCCACGATCATCGCGTTCTCGGCGCGCTCCTTGATCGAACCGCGCAACCGCGCGCGGATCTCCTCGTCCTCCGCGAGCCAGCGACCGCGGGGCGCTGTGCCCTTCATCGGCTTGGTCGCGACCGTGCTCCCGTCGATCCTGAAGAACAGCTCCGGGGAGGCCGAGAGGACGCGGTACCGGCCGAGGTCGAGGTATGCCGAGTAGGCACCTCGCTGCGCGTAGCAGAGGTCGCGGTAGAGGCCCTTCGGGTCGCCGGCGACGCTGGCCCGGAGTCGGAGCGTGAGATTGACCTGATAGGTGTCACCCGCTGCGATGTGGTCATGGATCCGCTCGATCGCCGCGTCGTATGCCTCGCGGCCGATCGACGGGGTCCAGGCGCTCGCCGGTGGAGGAGACGGCTCCTCCGGCGGGGCCGGGAGCGTGGTCTCCTGTCGCGCCTCGAACAGCGCGAACCATGCGAGCGGCAGCTCGGCGAACGGATCACCCTCGGTCCGGGTCCGGACCCGCAGCGCCGGGTCGAGACCCGGCGCTGCCTCGTAGGTCACCATCCCGGCGACCCAGAGCCCCCGAGCTGCGGCGGCCTCGGCGGCGTCCACGACGGTGAGGACCTCCGCCGGTCGGCGTGCTTCGAGCACGCCGACCGGCTCCACCAGGCGGAAGCTCGGCTCGGCGCCGCTCAGGTCGTCGAAGCGCGCCTCGATCACGCGCGTCACGATACGTGAGGCGGCTTGCCCAGGAGGAGGCGGCGTCCCCGGTAGCCTGTGGGGATGCCGTCCGTCCTGGTCGCGATGTCCGGTGGCGTCGACTCCTCCGTCGCCGCGTGCCTCCTGCACGAGCAGGGGTACGAGGTGCTGGGCTCGCACCTGTCGCTCGTGCACCTCGAGGGCGTGGAGCACGGATGCTGCGGGCCGTCGGCGCGGCGGGACGCTGCGGAGACGGCCCGCATCGCGGGATTCCCCTTCGAGATCTGCGATCTGAGTGACGAGTTCGAGCGGACCGTGATCGCGGACTTCGTCGGCGAGCTCGCCTCCGGGCGCACCCCGAACCCGTGTGCCCGCTGCAACAGCGAGATCAAGTTCGGGGCGTTCCTCCGGCGGGCGGACGAGCAGGGGATCGACCTGGTGGCGACCGGGCATTACGTCCGCGCGGTCCGCGACGACGGGGGCTCGTGGCAACTCTGGCGCGGCGCGGACCGCGCGAAGGATCAGAGCTACATGCTCCACATGCTTGGACAGCGGGAGCTGTCGCGCACGCTGTTCCCCGTCGGTGGGCTCGCCAAGGCGGACACGCGGGCGATCGCGGAGCGGTTCGGATTGCCGGTCGCGACGAAGCCCGATTCGCAGGAGCTCTGCTTCGCCCCGGCCGGCGATGCCGGCGGCTTCGTGCGGAGCAGCGCCGGCTCGTTGGTACGGGAAGGCGGCGAGGTCGTTGACCAGGACGGACGCGTGCTCGCCGAGCACGACGGGACCTTCGCCTTCACGGTCGGGCAGCGACGTGGGCTCCGGGTGGCGACCGGTTCCCCGATGTACGTCACCGACGTCGACCCGGTCGCGAACCGCGTCGTGGTAGGGCCACGCGAGCTGTTGACGAAGCGGGGGCTGGTCGCCGATCGCGTGTCGTGGGTGGCCGGGGGCCCGCCCGACGAGGGCCCGTTCGAGGCCGAGGTGCGGATCCGCTACCGGGGGAGCGACGTGCCCGCGGTGATCTCGCCCGGCACCGATGCCACGATCGAGGTGGAGTTCCGTTCGCCGCAGCGATCGGTGGCGCCCGGGCAGAGCGTCGTGGTCTATGACCGGGATCGGCTCCTCGGCGGGGCCCGGATCGTGCACGCGTTCCGCTGAGACCGGGAGCGTCCTCGGCGCCGACTATCATCGCCGGGTGAGGCTCCTCCGCCGCCGCCCCAAGGTCTTCGACGTCCAGGTCCAGGACCTCGTCCTGCGCATCACCGCTCCGGACGATCTGGCCGAGGAATCGCGCGCCGCCGCACTTTCTTTCTGGGAGCAGCTGCAGTCGTACGGACTCAGGCACCCGGAGTTCAACAGCTCCAAGCGTCCGCTCCAGCAGGTCGCGGTCGACGCGTCGGAGATCGTGAAGGAGGTCGTCTCGGCGTCCAGTTCCGCCGGGGTAGGGCCCATGTTCACCTTCCGGGGTGCCGTCGTGGATTCGGTCGGCCGGTTCCTTGGACAGCAAACCCACGACGTGACGGTCGCCTGCGACGGCGACTACTACATCCGGTCGAAGAAGCGGATGAAGGTCCAGGTCCGGCGTCACGGCGGCGCGCCGATCACGGTGGCGCTCGACGGCTCGCGCGGCGTCGGCGTCTCCACCACCCTCGGCCGTGGCCGCGGCGGCCAGGGTCCGGACGGGCTCGCCGTGATAGCCCGCAGTTGCATGCTGGCCGACGCGGCGGCGGCCGGGGTGCAGGCGTGTCTCCTGAAACCGGAGGGCTTCGGGATGGCGCTGCACTACCTCCAGCGGGTCCCGGGCGTTCGCGGAGGCGTGGTGGTCGTCGGCGAGCGCATCGGGGTCGCGGGCGCCGTGGAGATCGCCGGGTGAAGGCCGGGTCGGACCAGCGCGCCCGCGCGGAGGCGAAGCTCCGTGTCGAGGAGCTCCGTGCCGAGATCGAGCATCACCGCTACCGCTATCACGTCCTCGACGATCCCGAGGTGGCCGATGCCGAGTACGACGACCTGATGCGCGGATTGCGGGAGCTCGAGGAGCGGTTCCCCGAGCTGCAGACCCCCGATTCGCCGACGCAGACGGTCGGCGGCGCGCCGGCGGCGCTCTTCGCGCCCGTCGCGCACCGCGCACCGATGCTCTCGCTCGACAACGCGTTCACGTTCGAGGAGCTGGACGCGTGGGGTGCGCGGCTGGTGCGTGCCGTCGGGCCATCAGCGGGCTTCGCGTGTGAGCTGAAGATCGACGGCGTCGCGTGCGCGCTCGCCTACGAGCGCGGGGTCCTCGTCAAGGCAGCCACGCGTGGCGACGGACGGATCGGCGAGGACATCACGGCGAACATCCGAACGGTCCACGGCGTCCCCCGGAAGCTCGATGGTGACGACCCACCGGCCGTGATCGAGGTGCGCGGCGAGGTCTTCCTGCCGGTCAAGGCCTTCGAAGAGTTGAACGACCGGCTCCGGGAGGCGGAGCAACGCGTGTTCGCCAACCCGCGCAACGCAGCAGCCGGATCGCTTCGTCAGAAGGACCCGAAGGTGACCGCCTCGCGGCCCCTGCGGATGTGGGTGCACTCGTTCGGCGCAGCCGAAGGGATCTCGTTCGAGTCGCATCTCGCCTTCCTCGATTGGGCCGCGAAGTGCGGGTTGCCCGTCCCGCCCACCACGGAAGGGCGGGAGTCGATGAAGGGGGTCAAGGAGTTCCTCACCCACTGGGAGGAGCACCGGCATTCGGTCGACTGGGAGATCGACGGGACCGTGATCAAGGTCGATCAGACGGATCTGCAGCGAGAGCTCGGCGCCACCTCGCACGCGCCCCGGTGGGCGATCGCGTACAAGTTCCCGCCCGAGGAAAGGACGGCGCTCCTGCGCGCGATCGATGTCCATACCGGGCGGACGGGCAAGGTCACGCCCTTCGCCGTCCTCGAGCCCGTGTTCGTGGGCGGCGTCACGATCACGTACGCGACGCTGCATAACGAGGACGAGGTGCGGCGCAAGGACGTCAGGCCGGGAGACACGGTGATCGTCCGGCGCGCCGGCGATGTGATCCCGGAGATCGTCGGGCCGGTGCTTTCCCGGCGGAAGAAGGGCGCCCGGCGCTGGAAGATGCCGGCAACCTGCAACGCCTGCGGAACCCCGCTCGTCCGCCGCGAGGGCGAGGCCGACTACCGCTGTCCGAACAAGCGCGGATGTCCGTCCCAGGGGCTCGAATGGCTCTTCCATTTCGCGGGGCGCGGAGCCATGGACATCGAGCACCTCGGATACATGACGGTGATGCGTCTGCTCGAGAAGGGACTGATCGAGGACCCCGCCGACATCTACTCGTTGGATGCGGAGAAGCTCTCGCAGCTCCCCGGCTTCAAGGACCGATCGATCACGAACGTGCTCGAGCAGATCGAGGGGTCGAAGGACCGCCCGATCTGGCGGCTCCTCGTCGGTCTGAACATCCGGCATGTGGGCGGCCACGTCGCGCAGGTGCTCGCCGGCGCGTTCGGGTCGATCGACGCGATCGCCGGAGCCAGCGAGGACGAGATCGACGCCGTCCCAGGGATCGGTCCGGAGATCGCCGCCTCGGTCCGCGAGTGGTTCGACGAGGATGAGAACCGCCAGCTGATCGAGAAGCTGCGTGCGGCGGGCGTCCGCCTCGCCGACGAGCGAACCGAAGCCACGGGCCCGCGTCCGCTCGAAGGCAAGAGCATCGTCCTCACCGGGGGGTTGGAGACGCTCTCCCGCGAGGAAGCCACCGCGGCCGCGGAAGACGCGGGAGCCCGCGTCACGTCGAGCGTCTCGAAGAAGACCAGCTTCGTGGTTGCGGGGGAGAGCCCGGGGACGAAGCTCGCGAAGGCCGAGCAGCTCGGCGTCGACGTGATCGACGAGAAGGAGTTCCTGGGCAGGCTCGGGCGGACCCCGTGAGCGCGGTCGTCATCGACGGGGCCGCTATCGCGGAGGAGCTGCGGACTCGGGTCGATGAGGAGCTCCACGTGCTGCGTCTGTCGGAGGTTCGCCCCGGCCTCGGTACGGTGCTCGCTGGCGAGGATCCGGGCGCGCTCGCGTACGAGCGCCACGTCCGCCGGCTCGCGGAGGGACTCGAGTACCACTACGTGCACGAGCATCTGCCTGCCGACGTGGAGGTGGCCGACGTGCTCGCGACGATCGGCAAGCTCAACGCCGATCCTCGCGTGACCGGGGTCCTCGTGCTGCGGCCGCTGCCGTCCCATCTGCCGGAGGCGGACGTGAACGCGATCGTCGACCCGCGCAAGGACATCGAGGGTCAGCATCCGGAGAACGCCGGCCTGTTGGCGCTCGGGCGTCCGCGGTTCGTGCCGTCGACACCCGCCTCGTGCTTCTACCTCCTCGATTCGTACGTCCGGTCGATCGGCGAAGACCCCCACGCGTATTACACCGGCAAGACCATCGTCGTCGTCGGCCGGTCCGCAAGCGTCGGCAAACCGGCGCAGTGGCTGGGGCTCGAGCGCGACGCGACCGTGATCGCCTGCCACAGTCGGACCGCGGCTGCAGGTCGGTTGGGCGAGTTCACTCGCATGGCCGACGTCCTGATCGTGGCCGCCGGGGTGCGGGGCCTGGTGACCGGGGACATGGTCCGCGAGGGCGTGATCGCGGTCGACGTCGGCTTCCATGTCCTGAAGGACGAGGTCACCGGGCGAACGACGATGGTCGGGGACCTCGATTTCGACGAGGTCGCGGCGAAGGCTGCTGCGATCACGCCGGTGCCGGGTGGGGTCGGCCCGGTCACGGACGTCTGGCTGATCGGTAACTCGCTCGTCGCGGCGGCGCTCGCCGCGCGGATCGAGCCCCGCTTCGGCACGGACGGATGAGGCGCGTCTAGACTTCCGCGCCATGCCCGTCGACATCGACATCGACCACGTCGCGCGGCTCGCTCGCATCCAGCTGACGGACGACGAGAAGGCTCGACTCAAGGTGCAGCTCGGCGTGATCCTCGAGCACGCCGCGCGGGTCGGCGAGGTCGCCGCCGACGACATCCCGCCCACGGCGTACGCGATCGCGCGAGCGAACGTCGTGCGGGAGGACGTGCCGGAGCCCTGCCTCCCCGTCGAGGAGGCGCTCCGGAACGCGCCCGACCGAGAGGGAGACCGCATCAAGGTTCCGCGCATCACGGAGATCGGATCGTGACGGAGCTCTGCGACCTGACGGGCGCAGCGCTCTCGGCGAAGCTCGCCGGCGGCGAGGTGTCGGCCGTCGAGATCTTGGAGTCGTCGCTGGGGCGCGCCGACACGATCGACGATCGCGTCGGCGCGTTCCTGACGCGGACCCCGGAGCTCGCGCGCGAGCGAGCGGAGGAGCTGGACGTGTACCGCGCGACGGGCGCCCCGCTCTCGCCCGTCGCCGGGATCCCGACCGCGCTCAAAGACGTCTTCACGACGAACGGCGTCCGGACGACCTGTGCTTCGCGCATCCTGGAGAACTACGTGCCGCCGTACGACAGCACGGCGTGGGCTCGCTTGTCCGGCGACGGTGCGGTCCTCGTCGGCAAGACGAACTGCGACGAGTTCGCGATGGGCTCGTCGAACGAGAACTCGGCGTTCGGGCCCGTGCACAACCCGTGGGACCCCACCCGCGTCCCCGGCGGCTCCAGCGGAGGCAGCGCCGCCGCGGTCGCCGCCGGCGAAGCCGTCTGGGCCCTCGGGACCGACACCGGCGGGTCCGTCCGTCAGCCCGCGTCGTTGTGCGGGGTCGTCGGGCTGAAGCCCACCTACGGCTTGATCAGCCGGTACGGGCTGATCGCGTTCGCGTCCTCGCTCGATACGGTCGGCACGCTGACGCGGTGCGTGCGCGACGCTGCGACGCTGCTCTCCGCCCTCGGCGGGAAGGATCCCCGCGACGCCACGAGCCTGGACGGCGACCGGCTCGACTACACGGAGGGTCTCGAGGATGGTGTGTCGGGTCTCCGGGTCGGCGTCGTGGCCGAAGCATCGGGTGAGGGCGTCGAGCCGGGCGTCGGGATGGCCGTCGAAGCCGCGATCGAACGGCTGGCCGCCCTGGGTGCCGAGGTCGCGGAGGCGCATCTGCCGCACGCGGAGTACGCCCTGTCCGCGTACTACCTGATCGCTCCGAGCGAGTGCTCCTCGAACCTCGCCCGGTACGACGGCGTGCGGTACGGGCTCCGCGCCGGCGGGACGCACGCCGACAGCGTCGCGATGATGTTCGAGACGCGCGGAGAGGGCTTCGGCGCCGAGGTCAAGCGCCGCGTGATGCTCGGCACGTATGCGCTGTCGGCCGGGTACTACGAGGCCTACTACGGACAGGCGCAGAAGGTCCGGACGCTGATCATCCGGGACTACGAGGCCGCGTTCGAACGCTTCGACGTGCTCGCGTCACCCACGTCACCGACGACCGCGTTCCCGATCGGCGCGAAGGTGGACGATCCGATGGCGATGTACCTGAACGACATCTTCACGATCCCGGCGAACCTGGCAGGGGTGCGTCCTCAGCCCTCGAAGCCGATCTCGGCCTCAGCCTTCGTCCGCCGATCCTCCCCTGAGGATCCGTCGCGAGCCGCGCCGGCCGCCGAGACGATCAGGGCGACGCTCGCCAGGATCACCGCCACGGCCACCAGGATCTGCCCGGTGATCGGCTCGTGGAGGACGAGCCACCCGAGGAGCACCGCCACAACCGGGTTCACGTGCGCGTACGTGCTCACGAGCGATGTCCGCGCGACGCGCAACAACCACAGGTAGCACGACAACGTGAGCAACGACCCGAACACGATCAGGTAGAGCAAGGCGAGCGCGGACTCCCGCGACACCTGCGACGGATGAAGCTCACGGAACTGCCCCGCGAACAGCGCGACCAGCCCGATCGCGATCCCCCCCGAACTGCTGCATGCCGCTCGACTGCAGCGGATCGCCGCGATCGGCGCGCTCCGCTGATACAGCGAGCCGCACGCCCACGACAACGACGCGACGACCGTCACGAGCAACCCGAGCACGGTGACGTGCCCCGCGACCTGCCCGCCGACCAGCACGGCGGCGCCCCCGAACCCACCGATCAGCCCGACGACGACTCGCATCCCGAGCGGAGCGCTCCGCAGGAGGACACGGTCGATCAAGGCGATCCAGATCGGGATCAGCGCGACGATGCCGGTGTCCACCCCGAGGTGCTCCGCGACGACCGAGCCCCCGCCGAAGAGCAGCATGCTGCCGACGGCGGCGGCCGAGCGCCATCGCCGGCGGTGGGGCGGCGCCACCCGCGTCGGATCCCGCTCCAGCCCATCAGGATCGCGCCGGCCACGCAGGATCGGATCCCGGGGCCGACGAGCGGCGGGATCCTCTGGTTGGACCGATCGAGCGCCAGGTACGTCGTGCCCCAGAAGAAGTACACGACCCCGAGCCCGCTCCAGATCCGCGCCGCGCTTGGGGAGCTCGGCTGGGACATCAGCGCGGGATACGGGTGGGAGGCCGTTCGATAGGCTGTCCCGGCCATGGCTTCGTGGGAGACGGTGATCGGGCTCGAATGTCACGTCGAGCTCAACACCCAGACCAAGATGTTCTGCGGATGCCGCAACGTCTTCGGGGCCGAACCCAATACGAACACGTGCCCCATCTGCATGGGCCATCCCGGGTCATTGCCGGTCCCGAACGCCGAGGCGATCCGCCGCATCGTGAAGATCGGGCTCGCCCTCGACTCCATGATCGCGCCCCACTCGCTTTTCCACCGGAAGAACTACTTCTATCCGGACATGCCGAAGAACTATCA
>VAXZ01000146.1 GCA_005885035.1 Actinomycetota bacterium | reverse complement strand
GTCGACCAGAACGCTCAGACGTACGACCCCGACGGTTCGGGCCCGCTCACGACAGAACCGCTGGTACGGGTCGCCGGAGCGTCACCGGCGCTTCAGCACTATCAGAACCCGCTCATCGTTGGGAGCACGACGTACACCGTGTATCGGTACGTCACGTGGGTCGACTCACCGACCGACGGGATCGGGGCAGCGGATGCCGCCGACGGGAACCGGGACCTCGTGAGCGACGCTGGCGGGCAGGACGAGAAGCGGGTAACGGTCGTCGTCACGTGGAACGACGAATTCGGGCGCGGGACAAGGAGCCAAACGCAATCGTCCCTCTTCACGGACGGGCAGGTCATCTACACGGCGCCAACCAAGAACACGCCGCCGACCGTGAGTTGCCCCAGCGTGTCGAGCATCAATGACCGAACCGTGACCCTCTCCGCTGTGACGTCTGATCCCGACGGAACGATCGCGAGCGTGGGTTGGAGCTTCGGGCCGGACAGCTCCACTGCTACCGGCACGACCGTGACGCACACGTTCCCCCTCCCGTACGGGACGTACTCGATCGTGAACACGGTGGTCGACAACGGTGGCGGCTCCTCGACGAACAGTTCCCTGAACTGCAGCGTCACGACGGTGAACCCTTTCGTAGGGAACGGCGGTCCGGACGGGACGGTCGTGATCGCCGGCGGGGCGACGTATACCAACAGCGCGATCGTGGCGCTTACGATCGCGAAGACCGGCGGCGGCAACCCAACGCAGATGCAGTTGTCGAACGACGGGACGACGTGGAACCCGAAGGTCGCCTTCAACACATCGGCGAGTTGGACGCTCCTGACCGGTGACGGGACGAAGACGGTCTACATCAGGCTCTTCGACTCGAGCGGGCGCTACGGAACGGCTACGAACGACGCCATCGTCCTCGACACGACCCCGCCGGGTGCCCCGACGAACTTCGTGATCGCCTCCTCGTCGACGTCAGGATCGAACAAGACCCTCACCTTCACGTGGTCGGCGCCTTCGGGCGTGGCTGACCTCGGCGGCTATCGCGTGTGGGGCCGGCTCATCACGTCGACCGGTGCGTTCTCCCTCGTATGCGACACCTCGAGCACGACGTGCTCACACACCCACAAGAAGACGGACACCTATGAGTACTACGTGCAGGCGTATGACCTCGCGACCAACGTTGGTCCGCAGAGCGCCGCGCCGAACCCGACCGGCTGAGGCCGGGTTCACGCTGGTCGAGCTTGCGGTCACCATGATGGTGATGGGGATCGTCGCGACCGCCGTGATCGCGGTCGCGATGCGTACGTTCACGACGACCGCCACCATCACCAACCGTCGGGACGTGCTCGCGGACGGCCGGATCGCCTTGGACCGTGTCTCCAAACAGCTCCGGCAGGGCGAGTGGGTCGACCAGACGGGGAGCACCGCGTCCTCGATCACGTTCTCCGGCTACATCGACGGAGAACCTCAGACCATCGTGTGGGAGGTGACCGGCACGTCGGCTCCGTACACCCTCGAGGAATCTCAACTCGGCGGTGCGAACCTCGTCCCGATCCTGTCGTCCCTCACCGACAACAACGTCTTCACGTATACGAGCCACGGAGGGGTGGTCGACCAGGTCACCGTATCGCTGTCGCTCGGGACCGACACATCCACCATCCTGCTCAGCACGGACGTGGATCTTCGCAACGCGCAAACATAAGGAGACCTACGTGATGACCCAGTTGATCCGCCGTTTGCACCGTGAAGAGCAGGGCTATTCGCTCGTGATTGCGATCCTCCTACTGTCGGTGATGATGATCCTGCTCGTCGTTGCGCTCGACGCGGGGAACGCATCGCTCAGTCAGTCGAGCAAGTCTCTCGAATGGAGCAAGGCCCTCACGGTGGCGGAGGCGGGGGCGAACGACTCGATCACGCGGCTCGGCGAGAGCCGCACGGCCACGAATCCGTGCCTTTTCGACCCGAACAACCTCAACGATCCTACGCACACGTCCGTCTGCACGGGCGGCGGCGGGCAATACCAGGTGGCTTGGACGCAGAGCGGGAGCAAGATCATCGTCACGTCCATCGGCTACTACCCCACCAAGACGGCACCCAAGTTCAAGCGAGAGGTCCAGATCACGTACGAGCCCGTCCCGTCGTTCAAGTACGCGATCTTCTCTCAGACCGCACTGACCATCGCGAACGGCACGACGATCATCGGCGATATCTACTCGGATGGAGACGTTTCGGTGGGTGGGGGGGCGACCATCTGCGGAAGCATCCAGTCTTCGGGCGGTGGCGTGACGCTCCAGAACGGCAGTCAGGTGTTGGCCGCTTACCCCACGTACGACTGCTCGGGGAAGTCCGGGAA
>VAXZ01000022.1 GCA_005885035.1 Actinomycetota bacterium | reverse complement strand
CAGACGGCGAGGTCGGCTTGCACCCGGCTCGCCGTCCTAGCCCGGGACCACACCGAGGCTCCGGGTTGCGCAGAACGCAGGCAACCGTTCCAGCGTTCCCGAGGGACGAACGGGATGTATCGGCCCATCAGCGCCCAGACGTCCGCCAGATCCACCTGCCCAAGGAGGTCGTCCAGCTCTCGTCGCTCGCTCCCCGATAACGACGATTGGAGGGTTAGGAACGCATCCCAGGTGCAGTGCTTGATCACCATGCGAAGCAGGAAGAGACCGAGCTCGAACTCGGGAGCCGGGACCATGAACGGCGCTACGGGTCGAGCCGACGCGAGATACGGGACCTCGATCGGCAGGTGATAGTTCTTGGTCATGTCATCGCCAACGACGAGCTGATAGTGGGCGTGGATGTGCACGAAGCGTCCGGATCTCGGATCGACGGCGTACGAGTGATAGACGCCCGGCAGTTCTTTCCAGCGCGGGAGTCGAGCGTCCCTGAACCCCAGATCGCGCAGGACCGCTTCGAACCGACGTGCGTCCGAGCGATGAACGAGGAGGTCCAGATCGTTCTCTCCACTCGCCGACCGATCGAGGGACTCGTTGCTCTTCCAGTGGCAGTAGCGGATCCCCGCTTCCTCGAGGGCGCGGCAGAGGGACGAGACGAGCTCGAGCGTTGCGCCGTGCGCATCGATCTCGCGCAGGGTCGTGCCGTCCCCACCGGGGACGGGCCGATCGATGCCCGCGATGTCACCCGCATGCACGGCGCTATCTCCAGCTGGACCGAGATCGGACGCGGTCGAACGACGCGGTCGGGGCGCCACCGATGGACGAGATGGCACCCGGTTGCGTTCCCGCTGACATGCATGCTCCACGGAGTCGGGGTGTGCGCTTGGAGGCTATGCGGGCTCACCGCCCGCAGCACCGGCACGATGACGTAGCGCCCCTACGACGTTCGCACGATGGTGTCGCCTCGCGAGCGCACTACCTTGTCGGTTCCAACCCCGGGCACCGTAGACGCGAGGAGCGCCTATCTACGCCGAGAACGCGAGACGGGATCATGATCGGATGACCGCCGCACCCAGGGAGCTTCGTCCGACCCCGCCCGAGGCAACGGTCGACATCCGGGAATTCATGAGCAAGGTCGGCCGTCACAAGTGGCTGATCATCGCGGTTGCCGCGTTCATGATCGTGCTCGCCGCGATCTATTCGTACTCCCGCCCGAGCGTCTACCAAGCGACGGCACAATTCCTCGTCCGCCCGACCCTCGTCCAGCCCCTCCAGGCGAACCCGTTCGACACGGTGAGCATGCCGACCGAGATGCAGTTGGTCACGTCGGCACAGGTCGCGAACATCGCACGCGGAACGATCGGAGGTACCCTGCAAGACGTCCTCGACGGTGTCTCCGTGAGCAATCCCGCCAACACGCAGATCCTCGACATCTCGTACTCAGCCCATACCCCCCAGGCTGCACAAGCGGGCGCGCAGGCCTTCGCCGAGGCCTACCAGACCTTCAAGCATGATCAGGCACTCGGCACGATCAAGTCGTATTCGGACACGATCCGGGCGCAGATCGCTGACCTCGACGGACAGATAGCGAGTCTCAACACGCAGATCGCGGCGTCCGCTGCGGGGTCGCCAGAGGAGCAGTCGCTCACGGAGGAGCGCAATTCCCTGGATACCGCACGGCTCGCATCGCAGAATCAGCTCGCGACGGTCGCTACCCTCAGCTCGGACCCCGGGCAGGTGGTCGAGGACGCGCAACGTCCGACCTCTCCCGTTAGCCCCAAGCACAAGCTGGATCTGGCACTCGGGCTGCTCCTCGGGCTGGTGGCCGGTGTGGTCCTCGCGTCGCTGCGTGACCAAGCGCGGGACCGGATCCAGGATCCCCCGCTCGTCGCAAGGTCGCTCGGCGCTCCGATCCTCGGCTCCATCCCTCGGGCGCATCGTCTGCATGTCGGGTCCGCTCATCTCGCGTCCGTGGACGAACCCCGAGGGCTTGCTGCGGAGGCATATCGGACCTTCAGGACCAACTTCCTCGCCGTCTGCAAGGAATCGAAGGCGAAGACGATCCTGGTCACGAGCGCCCGTCCAGGGGAAGGGAAGACGAGCACGGCCGCCAACCTGGCCGTCGCGTTGGCCCAAGCCGGAAGGTCCGTCGTGCTCGTCTCAGCCGATCTTCGGAACCCGCGTATCCACGCGGTGTTCGGGATCGGCAACGAGCAGGGCCTCGGTCAGGTCCTGGAAGGAACGCTCCCGCTCGAGGAAGCGATCGTCGAAACGGATCTCCCCGACCTCCACATCCTGCCCAGCGGGCCGGTCGCCGCCATCGACGAGCCCGTCGAGCTCCTGCAGTCCGATCGGATGGACGAGGTGCTCCAGGAGTGCTGTCGATCGGATTTCGTGATCATCGATGCTCCGCCCATCTTCCCGGTTGCGGACAGCCTGGTCCTCGCCGACCTCGTGGACGGTGTCCTGTTCGTCACGGATGCGCAGTCGAGCACGCAGGCGAGCGTCGCCCAATCGCGACGCCAGATCCAACAGGTCGGTGGCCGGATCGTCGGAGGACTCCTCAACCGGGTGCCGAGCTCTTGGAGTGAGAGCGGCTACGGCGGAGCCGACAACCGTTGGCGTGGTCTGCTTGCCCGGCGGCTGCTCCGGCGAGACGACTGGTCGTTGGACGGCGTTCCCGAGGATCGTGGGGAACCCGCCCACACCTGATCCACGGCGCGCGTGCATCAGACGTCGTCATGGGTACGTCGATGGGCGTAGGCAACGTACCGCCCGCGCCGGTCGGCCGAGCTCCTGGGTCAACCTAAGCTCACCGCAGATGGAGGGGTCGCCTTGAAGGTCACCGTGATCGGAACCGGGCACGTGGGATTGGTCACCTGCGTGACCTTCGCCAGTATCGGGCACGACGTCATCGGAACGGACGTCGACTCCGAGAAGATCGACCTCCTCACTCGGGGGATCAGCCCGTTCTATGAAGCTGGGCTCGAAGAGGCGATGCACACCCAGACCTCGTCCGGTCGATTGGGGTTCACGGTCGATGCGCCGAGTGCCCTCGCGGACGCGGAGGTCGTGTTCATCTGCGTGGGGACACCCGCGCGCGCCGACGGCGAGGCGAACCTCGTGGCGATGGAGCAGACCGCGAGTCAGATCGCCCGCCACGGGCGGGACGATGTCGTCGTGGTCGAGAAATCGACGGTTCCCGCCGGGACGGCAGACCGGGTCCGAACCACCCTCCAACGAGAGGGCAAGGGCCTCCGGTTCCACATGGCGTCCAACCCCGAATTCCTTCGGGAGGGGATGGCCATCCACGATGCACTCGAGCCCGACCGGATCGTCGTCGGCGTCGAATCCGCCCGGGGCCTTGACGTCCTGCGCCGCCTCTACGCTCCGCTGCTGGAAGCCGGCGCCCCGCTGATCGTGACCGATATCAGGACGGCAGAACTGGCGAAGCATGCCAGCAACGCGTTCCTCGCGCTGAAGATCTCCTTCGCGAACGCGTTGGCGCGTGTGTGCGAGCGAGCCGACGCCGACGTGACCACCGTCGCCGACATCATGGGAGCCGACCCTCGGATCGGTCGCGCCTTCCTCAACGCGGGTCTGGGGTACGGCGGGTACTGCTTCCCCAAAGACGTCGCGGCGCTCAAGCACCTCTCGGAGCGCTTCGGATATCCATTCCCGCTGTTGGGTGAGGTCGAGCGACTCAACGACGAAGCCGTCGAGGCGATCGCCGCGAAGGTGCGCGAGGCGCTCTGGAACCTGGAAGGCAAGCGGATCGCGATCCTCGGGCTCGCGTTCAAGCCGGACACCGACGACGTCCGCTTCTCCCCCGCCCTCGCCCTCGCGCGGCTGCTCCTGGCGTCTGGAGCACACGTCGTCGGTTGCGATCCGCGCGCCGCCAGCGGCGCGAAGGAGGAGGTTCCCGAGCTCGAACTCGCGAACGACATGTACGAGGCCGCCTCCGGGGCGCATGCGCTCGTGATCGGAACGGATTGGCCCGAGTTCCGTGGGGTGGAGCTGGCCACCCTCCGGGAGGTCATGACGTATCCGCTGATCGTCGATGGGAGGAACCTGTTGGACCCAGCCGACCTCGTCGGTTCGGGGTTCTGGTACTACCCCACGGGACGTCCACCCATCGTCCCCGAGTCGTCCCATCCGGGTGGTTTCGATCACGGAAGCGAGCGTGCTCCCGCATCGGGGCACGCAACGCCACTGCGGTGACCATCGGACGGGCCGTCGTCACGGGAGGAGCCGGGTTCGTCGGCTCCCATCTATGCGATCGTCTCCTGGCAGAAGGATGGACGGTCGTCTGCGTGGACTCGCTGCTGACGGGCAACCGCGACAACCTCGCATCATCTCTGGCGGCCGATCGGTTCAGCTTCTTGGAAGCCGACGTGACGCGGGAGCTGGAGGTCGACGGCGACGTCGACTGGGTCTTCCACCTGGCATCGCCCGCTTCGCCCCGTGACTACCAGGAACATCCGATCGCCACGTTGCGGGTCGGTGCCCTCGGAAGCCTCAACGGCCTCGACCTCGCACACCGCAAGGGTGCTGGGTTCTTCCTCGCGTCCACGTCGGAGGTCTACGGCGACCCCCAGATCCATCCGCAACCGGAGAGCTACTGGGGCAACGTGAATCCGATCGGACCGCGATCCGTTTACGACGAAGCCAAGCGCTTCGCCGAGGCCGCCACCATGGCCTACCACCGCGTCCATGCCCTCCCTGTACGCATCATCAGGATCTTCAACACCTATGGACCTCGGATGCGACGGCACGACGGGCGCGCCGTCCCGAACTTCATCCATCAGGCGCTCGCCGGCGAACCGATCACGATCCACGGAGACGGGTCGCAGACGCGCTCCCTCTGCTACGTGGACGACCTCATCGAAGGGATCTGGCGCGTCCTCCGGACCGACCTCACCGGGCCCATCAACCTCGGCAGCACCGAAGAGGTGTCCGTGCGACATCTCGCCGAGCTCATCCGCTCCCTCGCCCACAGCACGTCGGAACTCGTCTACGAAGAGCGTCCGGTCGACGATCCCGAGGTCCGGCGCCCGGACACGACGCTCGCGCGTGACCTTCTCGGGTGGCAGCCAGGCGTCTCGCTCCGCGAGGGGCTCCAGAAGACGTTGGATGCGATGCGCGGTGCATCGGAGATGGGGGTATCGGCGCCGAAGGGCAGGTGATCGGTCCGCTCGTTTCGACCGTTACCGATGTCCCTCGTTGGTGACGGCGGCAACGGCGTGCATCCCGTCCGATCTGACCAGGTTGGCGAGAAGACCGCTCTGCATGACGAAGGCGGCAGCCTCCAGCCGCGAATGCACCTCGAGCTTGCCCAGGATGTTCTGGATGTGCGTCCTCGCGGTTTGCGGGCTGATGACCAGAGACCGAGCGATCGAGTCGTTGTCGGAACCTTGCGCGAGCAGCGCCAGGACCTCGCGTTCCCGGGTGGTCAGACGAGCGATCCTCTCGAACCCCTTATCTTGTTCCCGTTTGCGACGGAGTAAGTCGCTCAGCAACGGGCCCAGCATCCCGGGAGGAACGAGGGTGTCCCCCTGATGGACCGCCCGCGTGGCCTGGATGAGCTCCGCGAGCGGCGACTCCCTCGTGAGGTATCCGCTGGCGCCAGCGTCGAGCACCTCGATCAAGCTCCGATAGTCTTCTCGCGCGCTCAGCACCAGCACCTGGCATTCCGGCACACGGGCCTTGATGGTGGCCGTCGTCCGGGCACCGTCCGACATCGGGAGGTCGACGTCGAGGATCGCCACGTGTGGGAGCGAACGCTCTGCCTCGGAGACGGCCTCCAAGCCGTCACGCGCCTCGGCCACCACGTGGATCTCGGCCTCGCTCTCGAGGACCGCCCGCATCGCCTCACGGAACAATGCATGCCGGTCGGCCAAGAGGACCCGGATGCGATCCGGCGGCTGCGTCAAAAAACACCCTCTCTCAACGTCGGTGTTCCCTCGACGAGGACGTTACCGACCGCCTGCATCCCCGGCACGCACCGGAAACCGTATCGGAGCTACGCCGTTCGCATGAGAGCAGTAATGCCGCTGGCGGAGCCGCCGTGCGGTGTGGGTCCGGATCGGGACGGATGCCGATGAGCCGGACCGATCGTGTCAACCGGCGACCGCGCTCGGGGAACCAGACTCAAATCTGTGTGTCGCGCTCGAGGGAAGGGGGACGAGATGGTGACGGACCGCCATGGTCGCGGCCTCCAGACGGGAATGCACCTGGAGCTTCGTCAGGATGCTCTGAACGTGGGTCCGAACGGTGTTGCGACTGATGCCCAGCCGGCGCGCGATCGCGCCTCCGTCCGCGCCCTCCACGAGGAGGCTGAGCACCTCTCGCTCCCGCGTGGTGAGCTGCGAGACGAGCAGAGCGATACCGTCGGACGCTCCGCGGCGATGACCCGTGGGAGCCAGGCGATGCGGAAGGACCACCTGCCCGCCGACGACTGCTTCCATCGAGCTGATGAACCTTCCGACCGGCGTGTCCTTCGTGAGGTAACCGCGGAACCCCGCCTCGAGGGCCTCGTCGACGGCCCTCGGGTCATCGAGCGCGGTGACGGCCACCAGCTTCGTCTCCGGCCACCGCTCCAGCATCTCCCGTCCAACCGCGAGTCCGCTTCGATCGGGGAGTCCGATGTCCATCAGGACCACATCTGCGTGGTCGGTTTCGAAGAACGCGATCGCGTCACGCCCATTCGTCACGGAAGCACAGACGTCCATCCCGGCTTCGCGCAGGGCGGCGCCGATCGCCTCGGCGAACAGGACGTGATCATCGACGATCAAGACGCGAATCGTGGCGCCTCCCTCCGATCGACCGGCAAGACCATCTGGAAGTCGGCGCCGGGATAGCCGGGATCCAGCCACACGGTGCCTCCGTGTGCCTCGACGACCCGACGGGTGATGAACAGACCGAGGCCGCTGCCCCGCCCACGTCGTGAGCCGGCTTCGCCCCGCACGAATGGGTCGAAGATCGTCTCGCGCTCCCCCGCTGGGATACCGGGGCCCTGATCCCGCACGCTCAGCCGGATCCTGGCCCCCTCGTCAACGATCTCCACGACGACGGTGCTTCCAGGATCCGAGTACGCGACAGCATTGCGCACCAGGTTCGCGACGGCCGCCCGCAGATGCGTGGGATCAACCTCCGCCATCGCCGACCGCGGCGCGATCACCTCGATCCGGTGGCTCGAGCTGTTCTTCCGGTATGGATCCACCGCGGCCTCCACGAGCTGGCTGACGTCTTGGAAGCTGGGGTTGAGCGGGCGACTCCCGACCGCCCATCCGAGGATCCCCCCCATGTCTCCGACCAGTTGCTCCAGCTCGCGAAGCGACAAGGTGAGGAGGGCTTCGCCCCCCAACGCTCTACGGGTGAGGAGCTGTTCCAGGGCTGCCTTGATGCTCAGGAGCGGCCCGCTGAGTTCGTGCGCGGTCCAGGCGAGTCCCAGATCGATCTCCATGTTCCGCCGCAGTTCCCTCGACGTGACGATGAGCAGTGGGAGAGCCTCCTCGAGCAACGACCCAACGGCTCGGATACGCCGCCGGAGCTCCGGCTCCCCGCTTCCAACCATGAGGACCCCGCCATCCCATTCGCGCGCGCTGACCTGCTTCGCCCCGACGGCCTCGCCGAACAACCGTCGAAGGGATGTGCGCTCCTGCGTCGTGAGCATCCCCCACGGGGGGATGGTTCCGATCCGATCTCGGATGTCCTGACGCGCTTGGTCGGTCACCCCGCACGCGACCGTGAACGACAGAGGGCCCTGGTGCTCGTTCCACCAGACACCGACCGGAACGCCGTATCCTCGGGCGACCGAATCTCCCGCGATCTGGAGGGCCGCTTCAGGCTCCTCGGCCCGCAGGAGCTCGCTCCTGAGCTCCGCGTCCGCCTCGAGCGACACGATCGCTCGACGGAGTCGGTCCCGCTCAGCGATGTCCTCGAGCCGGAGAGCCAACTGATCCGCCATCGCCGAGAGGTTCTCCCAGCGGTTCCGAAAGACGTCCACCGGAGCGATCACCTCGAGGACGCCGAGCGGCCGCCCCCCGTGGTGAAGGGGGAAGAACCCGCACCACCGTTGCCGATCCGTCACGCGGTTCGATGACGGTTCGAGGTGCGAGGAGGTCAGGGATTCGAAGGCCATCCGCCGCATCGCGGTCGCCTCCGATCCCATCTGGACACGTTCGCCCTCACGCCAGACGACCCGCAACCTGCCGCGCATGTCCGGCAGCACGAGATGGACCGTGGTTCGCTCGCCGGTTACCTCTCGGACGGATCTCGTCGTCCACGAAGCCGCCTGCGCTGCATCGTCCTCGATCGGCGTGCGATGTGACCCTGCGACGTCCCTCGACCGTAGTTCATCGATCCCTGAATGAGATATGCCCCTCCGCATGTCCCTCCCTCGGCCGGGGGAACCGAGCTGGCCCGGCATGGTCAGCCATACCGAAGCACTATTCCCGTACGTTCCTATCCGAAACTAGCTCCCCCATAGGGGAGGTGCACCCGCCGGGTAACCCATCCCCGATCGGGGCGCCTTGCCGGCCGATCGGGCTAATCCGATTAGCGTAGGCTCGACCCTACAACGCACATCGCGTTCCCGCAAGAGGGTTATCACGATGTGTCCGAAAGATGTCGAGGTGGTGACGAGCCATCGTGGCAGGCGGCCGTTCTTCGGTGGGTTGCCCCGACCATCGAGCAGGTGGAGGGCCACGGAGCGCGTCCCGCAAGAAGGTGTCTTGGCGCACAATCGTGCATGCTGGCGAGGAAAGATACGGTTACGGGTCGTGCTTACCGCATAGCACCCTCGCCGTAGCTGTTCTAGAGTGCGCTCACTTCCCAGGACCGTATCGTTGCACGGTGAGGACGCCATATGGCATCTATGGCCCTGGAGATCGGGCGAGCCCTCCGCCGCGCGCGGCTCGCACGGGGATTGACCTTGAAGCAACTCGCGGTCGCCTCAGCCGACCGCTTCAAACCGACGTCCGTTGCGGGATACGAGCGCGGGGAACGCAGTATCTCGGTGATCCGGTTCTGCGAACTGTCCCAGATCTTGGGCGTGCCCGCGGATCGACTCCTCGGTGAGGTCCTTCGCGCGACGCAGGCCGATCCCGAGCTCATGATCGACCTCACTCGCCTCGAACGGCTCGGACCGGCGGAGAGCGAGCTCCTGTCGGGCTTCGTCCAGCAGGTCGCGTCACTTCGCGGGGCAGGGGATGTCGACAGGATCACGCTTCGGGTCGGCGACATCGAAGTGCTCGCCTCGGCATCCGGCCGACGGCCGGATGAGCTCAAAGCGATCCTGGGGACGGTCCATCGCAGGACGGAACGCGAAGATCCCTAGATCACCCGATGCCCTTGGCGACCGTCACAGGACGTGGGACCCGGCGGATCATGCGCTTCCCCTGACCGCGGCGCGCTCATGAGGCTGCGCCACCCTTAGGGGATCTCGACGAATCTGAGCTCGAACAACCTGCCATCGTTCTCGTTCGGGTCCACGTTGTTGTCGACCCCACTGGCCGTCAGGTAGAGCCGACTCCTCCCACCGTCCGTCCCGGGGGCGAACGTGATGCCAGAGGCAGACGTGATCCCGAGGCCCGAGATATCGATCTTCTTGACCAGGCCGCCCTTCAGCGTGGTCTCGAGGATGAACGTCTGGCGGCTGCTGACGATGAACAGGTGCTTGCCCCTGACGGCGACGTCCTCAGCCGTCGTGAACCCGTACTGGTGGGTCCCGAAGCTCTTCACGATGTCATCTCGGGTGCCGAACCTCCGGTCCCTTCCGCGCTGGATCTTGTACACACGCCTGTTGGTCGAATCCGACACGATCAGCAAGGGCTTGCGCCCGCCACGCCACGCGAGCCCTTCCGGATCGAAGGAGCCTAGAGGACCTGGTGCTTCCCGTCCCACGCGAGATCCTCGGGCTCGCGCGTGAACTTCTTGAACGTTCGCGTCGACAGGAGCCGTCCACCACGCTTCGCCACGAAGAGGTTCTTGCCCTTCCACAGCGAAGGGATCTCATCCACTTCCGAGTCCGAGACGAGCAGCTTCCTCGCCTTGGCGTCGTACGTGAGCCCCATCGGATCGGGGCTGTGGGTGGGCCAGCTCGAGGTGAGCGTCACCCTCACGACGGACGCCTTCGTGGCTGCGGCGGCCGGCTGGGCGCCGGGCAGGAGCGAACACACCACGGACAGGAACAGGGCGCAACGCAGGAACTTCTTCATCGGTCCGCCTCGTTATCGCGAAAGCGAACCATACGGTGTCGGAAGCGCCCTACCATCGGCCGAACAACGTAGATGCCGCTTCGAGCCTCGCCTCCACCCCGGGAGGCCCGAAGCTCAGTTCAGCTTCGTGGCGACGAACCTGTTGAGGAGGCGCTGATGCCACGTGTTCCAGTAGTCCGCGTGGAGGGAGCCGCCCGGGACCTTCGCCCCCATCATCATGTCCGATACCAGTCGGCATCTCGCTGCCACGCAGTTGGAGATGCCGTACCGGATGTTCACCTTGATCGCCGGCAGCTGGATCGGGTGAGTCCTGGGGCAGCCGGTCCGGTGACTCCCGTAGACCACGTGACTCCTGTGGTTGCGCGAGTCGGTGACGATCTTCCCTGCTCTCATCTTCCCGCACATCGGGAAGATGATCTCGCCCCGCACGTACGTATGCCCCGGCGATCGTCCCGAGCAGTCGATCCGCGCCGTCCTGGACAGCCCGGTCCCGTCGCAGTTCCAGCCGGCATACTTCCCGATCGTGTTGACCCCGCCCGCGATCATCCGGAAGTTCTTCGGGAACGGGTAGGTTCGCCGTCCCGGCAGCAGACCCGATCGGTAGTAGATCTTGATCCGTCGCGGCGTGACGATCCTTCCGTCGCCACGGACAAGGGTCGGCGCCCAATAGGCGGCGGTTTCTCCTGCCAGGTCGCAGTTCGTCCGTCCGCGGAGCATCGACCGGTAGGTTGAGAACGCGTTCGTGCTCTTGTTCCCGAAGAAGTCGTGCATGTGGGATGCCCCCGGTTGCCGGGGGTAGACGATCGGATCGTCTTTCGCTCGATGGGCGAAGAGGCAATCAACGATGAACTGCTGCTCGGCGTGGGCGGGCGTTGGCGTCCCCGCGATCAGCGCCGCGATCAGCACCGTGATGACCAGGGATGAGGTTCGCAAGGGCTTGCCCTTCTCTCGGCTCACGACCCAGCCGTCTCCGCCGGGCACCGCGACCGCAGCACCCTACAGGACGGTCCGTCGGATCCATTGGAGGTCGACGCGCGACCGCCAGGGTCGGCGACGAGATGCCGCGATCGTGCCGTTCCTTCCAGCATCATCAGGTTGGACGCAGCCTCTCGCAGAGCCGAAGCTCGGCAAGCGTCTTCAGGGTCATCGCCCGGTTGGGACCTCGGCCTCCCTCGTCGCGTAGAGATCGCGTGAAGAGTTCCGGGTTGCGACCGTGGATGCGCCCGTCGCCAGGTCATGCGTTGAGCTGCGTGTTCACGAGCTGTTCGAGCGTGGCCTGATCCCATGTGTTCCAGAAGTCCGCGTGGAGCGTGCTCCCGGGAACGTCTCCGGGCATGTCCGACGAGAGGTGGCAACCCGCCGCGATGCAGTTCGACACCCCATAGCGGATGTTCACCTTGATCGCAGGCAGTTGCACCGGATGGTCGGCGGGACACGCCTTCCGTGCCCCATAGGCAACATGGCTCCGATGGTCCCCCGAGTCCTTGACGACGTTCCCCGCAGCGTTCAACTGACCGCACATGGGGAAGATGATGGATCCTCGCACGTAGGTGGTGCCCGGTGTTCCGCCCGAGCAATCGATCAGGGCGGTGGGAGCGAGCGCCGTCCCGTCACAGTTCCATCCCGAGAGCACGCCTGCGCTCGCCATCCCGCCCGCTATCATCCGGAAATCCGGAGGGAACGGCGTGACATGCCCGCTGGGGTTCGGCGTATCCCGGTAGTAGACCTTGATCCGTCGTGGAGCGATCGGGGTTCCGTCCCGCGCCAGCAGCGTCGGCGCCCAGTAGCCGGCCGTGTCTCCTGGCTCCTCGCAGTTCGTTCCCCCAGCGATCATCGAGGCGTAGGTCGAGGACGCGTCGGTCGTCGTGTTGCCGAAGAAGTCGTGCGAGTGCGAGGCTCCCGGTTGCCCCGGGTAGACGATGGGATCGTCCGGAGCTCGGTGGCTCGCGAAACAATCGGTGGTGAAGACGCCTTCTGCTTGCGCCGTCGTCACGCCTCCGGTGATGACGGTCAGACCCAAGATGATGACCAGCCAGGATCTCCGCACGGTCCTTCCCCCCTCGGTTCGCGACCCGGCCAGACCGGCGGGCCTCCCTATCCCCCCCTTGTTGTCGGCGTATCGGTCGAAAGTCCTTAGCGCGATCGATGGGATGGCGATCCGAAAGGGTTGCGAAGTGTCCTCGTGCGCGTGTGGGCGGCGTCGAGAGGCGATGAACCGGGAGGGAGGGACGACATCGCGGGGGACGCTACACGTCCGGTCATCCGATCCCTCGGAGGGCAGACCGCTACATCTGGCCCTGAACGTGCCATATCTCTTGGGCGAGGTGCCTCGTGCGTGCAACACCACCTCTGAGCCGATGGCGCATATCGATGGGCACGCAGACGTCATCGCCGTTCGCTCTCGTGACGAGGATCGCAACGCGTCGAGATGGCGTGAAGA
>VAXZ01000021.1 GCA_005885035.1 Actinomycetota bacterium | reverse complement strand
CATCCACCTCTTCGGGGTCGTCGCCCCATACGTCCCGACGCCCGATGTGCTCGTCCATGTGATCGAGTCTCTCACGGCTCGGTCGAATGTAGGAACCCGTTCCACCGCCTGACGTGCGCGTTCGTTCGCCTTGTCACTCTTTCAACGCCACGCACCTTGCCTGTGGATAACCACGGGGCGTAAGAATCCCCAGGGATCTGCGGGGGGGGAGAAGGAATGGCTACAACCACTGCATCCGATGGTTTGCAAAATTCTGGTGTACAAAATTCGACTACCCGCGGCGTAGACGACTCGTCCGTGATTCGGATTTTCCAATTGGCCTCGTCTCTCGGCATTCTCGTCTTTCTCGGTTTCCTCATTGTTTCTGAGCGCGCGAATCTCGATGGCAGCTTGCCTGAGATTGCTTTGTGGGCTGCTGTTGCCCTCGCAGCTGACCTGATGCTCGTTCGGGTTGGGTAGGGCGTAACTTTGACGATGTCGCTGCCAGTCTCCCTCGCCGCCGCGCTTCTCTTCGCTCCGGGTTTCGCTGCGATCGTCGCTTTCGCTGGCTGCTTGGATCCGATGGAGGTTCGCGGTGAGTCTTCGGTCTCGCGAGCCATCTTCAATCGTGCACAGGTCGCGCTTGCTACCACGGCAGCCGCCTTCGTCTTTCGCATCGGGGATGTGAACGCGGCGGCATGGCCCACAGTCGCCCTTTGGTCGTTAGTGGCTCTCGGGGCCGATTTCGCCGTCAACGCGGCCTTTGTGGTGCTGACGATAGTTCTTCGAGACAAAGCGTCACCTCTCGCGGCGGTTCGGCTCTTGTTCGGGTCCGCTCCTGCCGACAGCACAGTTCTTTACATCTCAATGGGGCTGGTCGCTCCTCTGATTGCAGCGATATATCTGGCTGCGGGCGGCTGGGGTCTCCTCTTTTGCCTGGTTCCTCTTGCGTTGGCGAGGGGAGGGCTGGTTCGAGCAGAAAGGCTTCACGAGGCAAAGGAGCGGGTTGCTACTAAGGACGAGGCGTTGCGGAGGAGCACTGAATCGGTCGGGGAAGAGCGACGCGATGAACGCGTCGCTCTTGCGGGCGAGCTGCACGACGAGGTGCTGCCCCCCCTCTTCAAGGTTCATCTCATGGGTCAAGTGCTGAAAGAGGATTTAGACGCCGGGCGACTACTTGATCTTGATTCGGACCTTCCCGAGTTGCTCGCTGCGACTGCCGCATCGCAAGCTGCCGTCCGGCATCTGGTGGATCATTTGCGGAGGTCATCCCTCGGTCCAGACGGGCTTGTCGGAACGATCCGCCTACTAGCGGAACACCTCCAGTCAAATGGGGCGCCGCCCGTGGACCTCTTTCTTGAAGATCTGGCGGGGTCGGATGAGGCACTGCTCGTGCTCTATCAGGTGGCAAGGGAAGCTTTGACGAATGCCGCGAAGTACTCGAAGGCCGGGAAGATAACGGTACGCATCTGGGAAGAAGACCAAAACGGGCGGCTAATTGTGTCGGACACTGGGGTTGGATTTGAGACGTCGAACGTCGATTTGCGGAATCACTTCGGCCTTCAACTGATGAAAGAAAGGGTGGAATCGCGAGGCGGAAAGCTTGTTGTCGAATCACGGCTCGGCGAAGGAACTACCGTCGCCGCCAAATTACCGCTCACGGTTGGGTCTCTGTAGACGACACCCTCCCTCCCTACGTTCGCCTGAAGACCCGCCCCACGGTATGACAAGGCCCCCGGCCGAGTGGCCGGAGACCTCACTAGGTTGAATTGCTAGGTCTTTAGCCGACCCGCCAGTGGGCACCGCCCGCCAGGGCGAGAGCCGCCACCGACGCGAGAGCCAGAATCACGCGACGCGCGATCTTCATCCTCTTCCTCCTTCGTCACATCCCCGCCCGGGGGATACGCAGGCCACTATCGGGGGACCCCCGTCCGGGGGACAAGCCCCCGCATCGGCGTACGACCTTTGCAGTACCTTCCCTACTCGAAAGGCTTGGCCGACACAGTCATGATGTAAGGCCATGAGTGAAACGAGGAACCGGGATCGACTGCTGCTCGTCGTGAGCATCTGTCTTCTGTGGATCACCCTCGTGATCATTGGGGTTTCCCTCACCCTGGGTCCGACCGCTTTCAGACCGTCTTGGTCTTGGTTGCTCTGGTCCCTACTGATCGCCGGAATCGAACTGCTACCCGTCCCAGCTTGGCGCGGTCTCACTATCAGTGTGGGATTTCCGGTTCTCGTTATGGTTGCGATCCTTTACCCACCCGGCGCCGCGGGCGCCATCGCGCTCATTGGTGTCCTTGATCCGCGCGAATTTCGGCGCGTGGTGTCGTTAGGCGTCGCTCTTTACAACAGGAGTCAAGTAGCTCTTTCGGTGGTTGCAGCGAGCGCGGTCTTCCACGCGTTCCATCCGGCCGGTGAGCTGCTCAAGGTGACTTCCCCTCCAACTTCGGAATCGTCGTATTTGCAACCAGCCTCATGTACCGAACTTCAGTTCTGCGGCTGGCTCGCACATTACCGAGACTCAGCGAGTTCCTTGTGAGCTACGCAGGGCTCGCAATTCTCGGCGTGGTCCTCGCCAGGCTGTTCGCCCTTCCAAGCGTGCAATTCCTCGCTGTTCTCACGGTGATTGCTCCCCTTCTTTTCGCACGTCAGATGTTTCTTCGTTCGCACGCGCTCGAGGAAGCTCATGTCGAGCTGACTGAGCGTGAGGAGATCCTTCGTGAGCTCTCGAACACCATGGCCGAGGAACGGGCAGACGAGCGTTTGCAGATCGCCGGGTATCTGCATGACGACCTCGCCCAGGTCTTGTTCCGCCTTTCCCTCCAGGTCGATATCGCTCGAAAGCTGCTGGACAAAGGGGATGTCGACGACGTCCGTCAGCAGCTCGACAAGATTCGGGAGTCGAAGCAGGAGACGTCCGACCGGATCCGTGCGCTGATCCGGGACCTGCACCGTTCTCCCCTCGGCGCCAAGGGTCTCGCCGAGTCGCTCGAGTCGTTCACGGACGAGGTCGGACGCGATTCGCATATCCGGTTCCATCGGGATGTGCAAGACATCGATCTCCCGGCGCCTATCGCCCTGCTCGTGTTCCACATCGCGCGCGAGGGCATCATGAACGCGGTCAAGCACGCGGATCCGACCGACGTCTCGGTGACGGTCGCCGAGCAGGGCGAGGACATCGTGCTTCAGCTGGAGGACAACGGCTCGGGGTTCGACGCGGGGGCTCCCGGCCCCGAGGGCCACTACGGGATGGCGATGATGCGGGAACGTGCGAAGGTCGGTGGCGGCTCATTGGAGGTGCGGAGCGGGATCGGCGAGGGGACCACGATCACCGTTCGGTTCCCGATCGCTCTCCTCCAACGGGAGCCGCAGCCCGGTACCGAGCCGCCAGCCGCCAATGGCCCGGAGCGTGCTTCCCCCGGTACGCCAGGAACCACATCGCGATCGGCCGAGGGGTCTCGCGACTCCGTCCCCGCATGACCTGGAACACGAACCAGGCCACCCCGGCGTAGAGCAGGACGTCGCCGATCGAAAGGACGACGCTCGCGGGCGGCGGGATCGGGATGACGTCACCCAGCGGCGCGAGCACGTCTCGATCGCTCATCAGGTGGTGCTTGGCCCCTGCGTCGGTCGCCAAGGTCGCCGCGGTCCCGCCGGCGCCTTCGACCGCGCGAGCGCTCACGGGCATCCCGCCGTTCGCTGCCACCACCGCGAGGTTCATCAGTAGACCGACCGCCATGACCGCCGCGCCGGGGATCCACCGGTTGACCGTCAGGAACATCAGGAGCAAGACGTACGAGGAGATGAGCAGCCCCGCCCCGATCGCCCAGGCCGGCACCGTCCCGTATCGAGGTACGGCCACGAGCTGGAGGGCGAGGCCGACGAACACGAGCGCCCACCAATGGACGTGGAGGCGTTCGAAGCTCCGGAGGCTCCCGCCGGCGACCAGCCCCACCACCAGTGAGGCGCCGATCACCGCCAGGATCGGAGACATGCGCGTATCGTGCCCTGCCGCGCCGTCGGCGTCACGCAACGCGTGATCCGAACGAACGTCGGTACGCTTCTGGAGATGGGCGGATCGGACCAGGACCTCGGGTACTTCGGACCGGGCAGCGTCAGCTGGCAGGTCGATCGGGAGGTCACCGTGCTGTTCGGTGGCGCCCGAGCCTTGTTGATGCAGGCCGCCCACCCGCTCGTCGTGGCCGGCGTGAACCAGACGCAGATGTACGACCGGAGCCCGTGGAAGCGGCTGCAGCGGACGCTGATGCTGACGTACACGATCACGTTCGGCACGAAGGCCGAGGCCCACGCGGCGGCGGATCGGATCAACGAGGTCCACGCCCGGATCAACGGGACCGATCCGGTCACGGGCAAGGCGTACGACGCATTGGATCCGCACCTGCTCCTCTACGTCCATGCGACCCTGGTGGACTCGGCCCTGCTCTACGAAGAGCTGACGATCGGACGGCTCGACGATGAAGGTCGCCAACGATTCCACGAGGAACAGATGCTCGCGGCCGAGCTGGTGCGGATCCCGAAAGAGTCGATCCCGCCGACGGTTCCCGCGCTCCGGGCCTGGCTCGCCGACGTCGAGGACCGCGGCGAGCTCTCCGTGACCGAGGGGGCGCTCCGGGTCGCCCGTTTGTTCATGGATCCGCCCCATGATGCGGAGTGGCGACCGATCCTCCCGCAGGTCGCCCGGCTCGCGTTCGGCACCCTCTCACCGCACGTGCGCGAGATGTACGGCGTCCGGTGGAACGGGGCGAAGGAGAGCGCATTGCGGTCGACGTTCGCGCTGATGCGTGCGGCGCGTCCCCTCCTTCCGGTCAAGTACAAGTACGTCGAGCCGTACAACGAGTGGGTCCGGCAGGGTCGGCGAACCCCGACCCTCCGCTCGGCGAGGCCGCGCGCGTGAGCGGTATCGACGGGCTGCTGTTGGACATCGACGGCGTGCTCGCGGTCTCGTGGGAGCCGTTGCCGGGTGCGATGCAAGCGATGGCGTCGCTCCGAGCCGATGGCGTCCCACTCCGATTGATCACGAACACGACGACGCACGCGCGACGCGACCTGGCGGCGACCCTCCGGGGTGCCGGCTTCGTGGTCGAGACGGACGAGATCGTGACGGCCGTCACCGCGACCGCGTCCTACCTGCGCGAGCACCATGCTGGGGGTCGTGCGTTCGTCCTCACGGACGGCGCGCCCGATGAGGACCTCGCCGGCGTACCGATCGCCGGATCGCCCCAGGAGGCCGATGTCATCGTGATCGGCGGCGCGAGCGATTCCTTCACCTACGAGACCATGAACGGGATCTTCCGGCGGTTGATGGACGGGGCCGCGCTCGTCGGGATGCATCGCAACCTCTACTGGAAGACCTCCCAGGGATGGGAGCTGGACGGAGGCGCCTACATCGCGGGGCTCGAGGAAGCTTCCGGAACCAGCGCAGTGATCTGCGGCAAGCCATCACCTAGGTACTTCCAGACGGCGTTGGACCTCCTGGGTGTGCCGGCGGCCCGCGCCGCCATGGTGGGCGATGACATCACGAACGACATCGAGGGGGCGCGGGCCGCCGGCATGACCGGGGTGCTCGTCAGGACGGGCAAGTTCCGCGAGGAGGACCTCACGAAGGGATCGCCCGACGCGGTGCTCGACTCGCTCGCCGACGTGCCCGGCTGGCTCCGAGGCGCTTGATGTCCACCCGGACACGTCACGCACGAGCGCTCTTCGCGGGGATCGCGCCCGAGTACGAGTGGATGGGCGCCGTCCTGTCGTTCGGCCAGGACCCCCGCTGGCGTCGATCCCTCGTGAGTCGCGTGGATGCGCCCCTGGGCGCGTCCGTGCTCGACGTGGCGAGCGGCACCGGGCTGGTCGCTCGAGCGCTCGCGGCCCGCGGCTACCGGGTGACCTCGATCGATGCGAGCGAGCAGATGCTCCGTTCGGGGCGACCCGCCGGCCCGCGTGTCGTAGCCCTGGCGGAGGCGCTGCCCTTCGCCGACGCCGGCTTCGCGGCGCTCACGTTCACCTACCTGCTGCGCTACGTCGACGATCCCGCCGCCACGATGCAGGAGCTCGTGAGGGTCGTCACACCCGGTGGGGTGATCGCGTCGCTCGAGTTCCACGTGCCCGGAACCAGGTGGGCTCGGGCGGCGTGGCGCCCCTACACGCGGTACGTGATGCCGCTCGTCGGATCGGTCGTCTCGCCGGCATGGGCGAGCACCGCACGCTTCCTCAGCCGGTCGATCCAGGAGTACTGGCATGCCCATCCGCTCCGCGAACAGCTCGGCTGGTGGGAGGCGGCCGGGATCGGACCCGTCCACACGCGAGCGATGTCCAACGGCGCCGCGATCGTGACCTGGGGCGTGAGGCGGTGAGTCTGGAGGGGGAGCGGCCGGCCTTCTACGCCCTGCCACGTGGAGGATGGCGCGATTACGTGACCCTGCTCCACCCGCCGTACACGGTGTGGCACCTCTCCTACGTCGTGATCGGCGCGTGCACGGTTCCCGACGTCAACCTCGGGTACCTCGCGTGGTCCGTGCTCGCCTTCTTCGGCGCGGTCGGTCTGGGTGCGCACGCCCTCGATGAGCTGAACGGGCGACCGCTCCGGACCGCGATCCCCTCGCCCGTGCTCGTGGCGATCGCGTTGGTCGGGCTGAGCGGCGCGGCCGTGATCGGCTTCTACGGCGCGGTCCTGGTGACGTGGTGGATGCTCGCGTTCATCGTCATGGGCGTGTTCATCGCGCTCGCTTACAACCTTGAATGGTTCCACGGCACCTTCCATTCGGATCTGTGGTTCGCGATCGGGTGGGGGGCGTTCCCCGCGCTCACCGCTGCGTTCGCTCAGACGGGCCGACTGCTATGGGCGGGGCTGCTGGCCGCCGCGGCCTGCGCCGTGCTCTCTGCGGCACAGCGTGCCCTGTCGACGCCGGTGCGCCGTCTCCGGAGGAACGCGGTGGCGATCGAAGGGCGTGCCGTCTACGACGACGGGACCGACGAGACGCTCGACAACGCATGGCTCCGCGGGACCCCCGAGCGGGCGCTCCGTCTGCTGTCCGTCGCGGTGCCGCTGCTCGCGGCCGCCGCGCTCGCCGCCGCGATCGCGCGTCGCTGAGGCTGTCTTATCAGCAGACCCCGCTACCCTGGTCTGCATGACGCAGGCGACCACCCTCGGCGAACTTCGCGCCTCGGCGTACCCGGACCGGACCGTGAAGCAGGAGCTCCGCGCCAACCTGCTTCATCGGCTCGAGCTCGGCCAGGAGCTCTTCCCGGGGATCCTCGGCTTCGACGACACGGTCCTGCCGGGTCTCGAACGGGGGATCCTGGCGGGGCACGATCTGATCCTGCTCGGCGAACGAGGCCAAGCGAAGACGCGACTCGTTCGGGCGATCGTCAACCTGCTTGACGAATCTGCGCCGGCCATCGCCGGATGCGAGGTGAACGATCATCCGTTCCGGCCGATCTGCGCTCGTTGCCGCGATCTGATCGCGAGCGAGGGCGACGCCACGCCGATCACGTGGCTCGCGCCGGACGAGCGTTACAGCGAGAAGCTCGCGACCCCCGACACGTCCGTCGCGGATCTGATCGGTGACGTCGATCCGATCCGGGTGGCGGAGGGACGCTACCTGGCGGACGAGCTCACGATCCATTACGGGATGATCCCGCGGACGAACCGGGGGATCGTCGCGATCAACGAGCTGCCCGACCTTCCTGAGCGCATCCAGGTCTCGTTGTTCAACATCCTCGAGGAGCGGGACGTCCAGATCCGCGGGTATCGGATCAGGCTCCCGCTGGACATCCTGCTCGTCGTGACCGCCAACCCCGACGACTACACCCATCGTGGCCGGATCGTCTCGCCCCTCAAGGACCGGTTCGGGACGCAGGTCCGCACGCACTACCCGGACACGCCGTCCGACGAGATCCGGATCATGGACCAGGAGACACGGCCGCTCACCGGAGGCATCCCCGTCCGGATCCCCGTGTTCATGAAGGAGGTCGTCGCCTCGCTGACGCAGGAGCTCCGGCGCTCTCCGCACATCAACCCTCGGAGCGGGATCAGCGTCCGCTACTCGATCGGCAACCTGGAGACGCTCCAGGCCGCGGCCGTCCGTCGAGCGGCGCGCACTCACGAACCGGAGGCCGTCCCTCGCCCGATCGACCTGTCGGCCGTGCTCCTGTCCTCTGAGGGTCGCGTCGAGTTCGACACGGTCGAGGATGGACGCGAACACGACATCCTTGCGCGCGCCCTGCGCCAGGCCGAGCTCACCGTCTTCCGCCGAAGGTTGTCGGGACATGACTTCTCCGGTCTCCTCGGCCGGTTCGATGACCCATCGTTCGCCGTCGACACCTCCGAGCTCACGCCGGCATCGGATCTCCTCGGCGGGCTGGGCGACCTCCCGGGACTCGCCAAGCTGCTCGAGCGGCTGGGCGTGCAGGAGGAGAGTCCCGGCGTCGCCGCGAGCGCGCTCGAGTTCGCCTTGGAAGGGTTGCACCTATCACGGCGGCTGAACAAGGACGAGGACGGCGGGGTCGCGCGCTACGCGGGAGCCGAGGACCCGACCGCCGGATAGGGATCGGGCGCGGGGGTTCGGACCGGCAGGAAGATCAGCAGCAGGACGTAGGCCAACGCGTACGCGTTCTCCAAAAGAGGCGTGAGGAAAGGTCCGACCGCGAGGCGGCCGTCGGCGACCCAGTCGGGAAGTCGCAGCACGAAGACGGCGAGGACCCCGGCCGCGCACACCCGTCGCCAGGTCTCGCGTCCGTCCCCGAGCAGCACCCCCGCCGCCGGGACGATCCACACGCCATGGTGGATCCGCGAGATCGGAGAGACGAGCAGGGCGGTGATCCCGATGATCGTCGCCGCCGCGAGCTCGTCGCCTGCCGTGTGCGCGACGCGAGCCCGGGCCAGACCGATGAAGAGCACGACCGCGACGAGGAAGACCCACAGCAACGGTTCCGACCATCCGGACCGCACGAGCCACCCATGCACCGACTGGTTGCTCACGAAGCGCGCGTCTCCGACCCGTTCGTTCCGGAAGACGACGTCGGTCCAGAACTGACGTGACAGATCCGGGCGGACGACCGCCGCGGCGAGCCACAAGCCGAGCGAGGTGGCGGCCGCCACGAGCGCCGGTCGCCAGCGCTTCGTGGCGAGCCAGTAGACGGCGAATAGCCCGGGGGTGAGTTTCAGCGCGGTCGCGAAGCCGACGAGGACCCCACGCGGCAGCCGCGGGCGAGCGGGAACGACGTCGGCGAGACAGACGGCGGCCAGCACGATGCCGAGCTGACCGAACCAGAACACGCTCGCGATGGGTGTGGTGAGCGCCGCTGCGATCACGATCATGACGAACCAAGCGGACCGCGCCTCCCCCTTCCGGTCGAGGAAGGGTCGGTAGCAGAGATGGACGATCCAGGCGAGGAGCGCGATGTTGAGCGCGGTCCACGCCGGCGAAGCGATCCGCCACGGTAGCCAACCGACGGGGGAAAGGAGGCCAGCCCAGACGGGCGGGTAGGTGTACGGCAACGGCACCGCAAGGGCGCCCCCCCAACCGTTGTCGTACAGGCCGCCGCCGGTCGCGAACATCCTGGCGGCGCGCAGATAGACGGCGAGATCGACGGGCGGAGTCGGTCGCACGGTCGTCACGAGCAGCGTGATCACGACGAACGCAGCGAAGAGCGTCGTCGTGACGACCCGGTTGCGTTGGGACCCCATCGGTCATCCGAGGATACGGCCGCCGCTCCGCTTCTCTCGAGGCCAACCGTAGACTCCCCGGCCGATGCCGGAGGTCCACAAGTACGTCGGGTTCCTCGTCGAGGCCATCTTCACGGTGGGCTGGGTGTGGGGGCTGCTCGCGTTGATCAGGCGGCGCTCGCCAGGGCAAGGCTTCTGGACCTGGCTGGTGGTCGCGCAGGTGATCGCCGGCGTTCAAGCCGCGATCGGTCTGATCTTGCTGCTCCTGGGATACCGGGTGACCTGGCTGCACTACGTCTACGGGTTCGGACCGCTCGTGGTCTTCCTGATCGCCCACCAGATGGCGCGCGAGGTCCACGCGAGCGGGCCCGGCGGGCGGCTCTCGCAGCCGTGGGTCGTGTTCGCCGCGGCCGGGTTCATCTGCTTCGGCCTCGCCGGCCGGGCGCTGATGACCGGACTTGGCTACGGATGAACCGCCGTACCCTTGACGGGTGGCTCGCTTCCGGTACTCGCGGTGGGACGGCTCGCAGGATCCGTTCGCGGACGACATGCCTGCCTCCGACGTTCTGGAGGAGCTCTCCGACGACATCTTGATGGGCGACTCGCCCGACTCGGCGCTCCGCCGGTTGATGCGCCGCGGCATGCAGGGCCGCTTCAGCGGTCTCGATTCGCTCCGCAGCCGGCTCCAGCAGCTTCGCGACGAGGAGCAGACGAGGCTGAACCTCGCCGGCCCGTTGGAGGAGCTCCGCCAGCGCCTGGATGAGATCCTTGATCGTGAGCACTCGCGCCTGTCGTTCGAGCCCGGAGAGGACGCGCGGATGCGCGAGGCCTCGCTGGACGCGCTCCCGCCGGACGTCCCCGGTCAGATCCGAGAGCTCCAGGACTACCGGTTCGTGGATCCGGACGCGAAGCGGATGTTCGAGGAGCTCATGGAGCACCTGAAGGAGCAGGTGCTCGGGTCGTACTTCCGGCAGCTCGCGCAGGGCATGCGTAACATCGATCCGGAACAACTGGCTCGGTTCAAGGACATGATCGCCGAGCTGAACGGGTTGCTCGAGCGACGGGAGCGGGGGGAAGACGTCCAGCCGGCGTTCGAGGACTTCATGCAGCGCTACGGCGATCTGTTCCCCGAACGGCCGCGCACCCTCGACGAGTTGCTCGAGCAGATGGCTCGGCGGATGGCGGCGATGTCGCGCCTCCTGGCGTCGCTGTCGGACGAGCAGCGCGCCGAGCTGCAGCAGCTCGTCGACGACGTGATGCAGGACATGGACCTTGCCTTCGAGCTCGACCGGCTCGGTGCGAACCTCTCGGCCGCGTTCCCGGACGCCGGGTGGGACGAGCCGGGATGGGGCATGGGCGAGGACGCGATGCCGATGTCCGCCACGGTGGATGCGCTCGAGCGGATGCACGATCAGGAGGAGCTCGACCGGACGCTGGACGGGTCCTATCCCGGCGCGTCGCTCGAAGACGTCGACGAGGACGCCCTCCGGCGGACGCTGGGGGAGCCGGCGGTCCGCGATCTCCGCCGGTTGCAGCAGATCGAGAAGATGCTCGAGGACGCGGGGCTCGTGCAGCGGCGACACGGGCGACTCGAGCTGACGCCGCGCGGCGCGCGCAAGATGGGCGAACGGGCGCTCACGCGCGTGTTCGAACGGCTGACGCGGGACCGCGAGGGGACGCACGAGGCAAGGGATCCGGGCGGGCTCGCCGAGCCGACCGGGCAGACGCGACCGTGGAGCTTCGGCGACCACGGACGGATCGACGTCCAGCGGACGGTGTTCAACGCGGTGACGCGCGGCGCGGCATCCGAGGGGGTCGTCCGGCTCCATCCCGATGACTTCGAACTGGTCGAGGCGGAGGAACGGACCGAGACGGCGACCGCACTTCTGCTGGATCTGTCGTTCTCGATGCCGCTTCGCGGGCACCTCGTGCACGCGAAGAAGATGGCGCTCGCGTTGCAAGCGCTGATCGAGGGTCGCTATCCGCACGACACGCTCTACCTGATCGGGTTCAGCGACTTCGCTCGTCGCCTCCATCCCGAAGAGCTCGCCACGCCGGGGTTCGAGCGGACCTACGGGACCAACATGCAGCACGCGTTCATGATGGCCGGGAGGCTCCTGGCGCAGCATCCTCGTGCCGCCCGTCAGGTGATCATGGTGACCGATGGGGAGCCTACGGCCCACTTGGAGGGCGAGCAGGCGTTCTTCGCCTGGCCCCCCGAGCCCGAGACGATCCGGCTGACGCTCGCCGAGGCGGTCCGTCTTTCGCGTAGCGGCGTCACGCTGAACATCTTCATGCTCGAGGACTCGGAGGGGCTCGCGCGGTTCATGGAGCGCCTCGCGGAGCGAACGGGCGGACGCGTCTTCCTGATGGACGATCGCAACGTCGGCGAGTTCGTCCTGCGCGACTACGTCCGTCATCGCAGCCATTAGGCTCCACCTCGTGCCTCGCTGGGTGAAGCGGACGCTCTGGCTGGGCGTGTTCGGTGTCTGCGCGGGAGCCGGCGCCTTCGTCGCGGCGCACACGAACCCCTTCCCGCCGGGCGTGGAAGATCCCGGCGCGCGACCGACGACCTCTGCACCGACGACCCCCGCACCGTCGAACCAGCGCTGGAACCTGGTGATGGACAGTGCGAGCCGCCACGATCTGCACGTCGGAGGCTCCTGCCGGAGCCGTTGGTTCACGTCCGGACACGTGACGATCCTGCCGGATGGCACGGCCGAGGGCGAAGCGCTCGCCTCGCTTCGGGGCTGGGGCTGCGACTTCCCTGTGGCCCAGGTGCAGACCCGGAAGGTGTCGCTGTTCGTCACCGGCAGGAGATCGGGCGGTCGCATCGTTCTCGGTTTCAAGCGGGCGGGCGTCGCTCCGACCGGGTCGCAGGACCTGGGAGGGTTCCTGGCCACGATCCGGAGCCTCGCGCCAGCGATCCCCTTCACGGATGGGCACGGGGGAGCGGTCGCCGCGGCCTCGCCTCAACTGTTGCATGATTGCCGCCCATGAATGAGGAAAGCCTCCAGCGGGCCAATGCCTTCCTTGCTGCAGTCGTCGAGCGTGTGGCTGTGGGGGAGGTCATGACCGACACCCCGGCCGAGATCGGGCGAGCGCTCGGACTGCCCGATGCCCTGTCCACGGCCAGGGCCGTCCGTGCGCTTATCGCTCGCCGCCGGCTCGAGCCGGCCAACGGCTCGTATCGGCTGCTGGACGCCCGGCCGGTGGACGCCGGTGAGAAGGAATCGATCGGTCGGCGGCCGCGGCGCGCCCGCGGCGCGGCGAAGCCGCGCGGCGGGCGCGCCGCGGGCGGCTCGCCCGGCTACTCGGACCTGGGCCGGGCGGTGGCCGACAAGGTCGTCGAGCTCGGTCGGGAGAACGCACAGCTCCGGGCGGAAGCACGACAGCTCCGCGAGGAGACCCGCGACGCGCGAGCGCGGATGGACGAGGCTGAACGCCGCGCGCGATCGTCGTCGGAGCGGGCCCGCGAGCTGGAGGGCCGGGCGGAGATGGCTGAGTCCAACCTCCGTTCGCTCCTCGCCTCTGCGCGGGGCAGCAACGTCAGGTCGGACACCCGCGTCGGCGATGCCGAGATGGCCGCGATCCTCGGCGTGCTGAAAGGCGAGGAGGCCGAGAGCGGCGGTGTCGCCCCCGGAGGAACAGCTGACGAACACGATGACTCGGAGACGGGGGACGAGCTCGCCCAGCCCAGCGGAACGCCTGCGGCAGGCTGAACCTCCCGGCTACGGCTCTTCGCCGAGCCCCTTCAGGTAACACGCGACGTCGTGACCCGGCGCGATCTCCTCGAGCGCCAGATCTTCGCTGACACAGCGGTTCAGGATGCCGAGCCGCTCCGCTCGGCCGCTCGCGACCACCGGACAGCGAGGATGGAACCGACACCCCTTGGGGATGCGGGTGGGGTCCGGCGGCTCGCCCTGCAGGATCGGCCGCTCGGTGCCTCCGGCCTCCGGCACGACGTTCAGCAGCGCCTTCGTGTAGGGGTGCTTCGGGCGCTGGAGGACCTCTTCGGCAGGCCCGACCTCCACGACCCGTCCCAGATACATCACCGCCACCCGGTCGGCGACCGTCCACGCGAGCCCCAGATCGTGCGTGACGATCAGGATCGAGATCCTGGATCCCTCCCGGAGCTTCATCAGGAGGGCGAGGATCTCGCCGCGCACCGAGGCGTCGAGGTTGGAGACGGGCTCGTCCGCCACGATCACGGCCGGATCGACGACCAGCGCGCCGGCGATCACGACGCGCTGACGTTGCCCGCCGGACAGCTCGTGCGGATACAGGAGGTAGAACCGCTCCGGCGGTCGGAGCCCGGCCCGTGAGAGCGCGCGGGCTACGAGCTGCTCCTCGGTCTTCGCATCCGGACCGCCGGGTACCCCGTGGATCCGCAGTGCCTCGGCCACGATCTCGTAGATGGTCTGGCGGGGGTTGAGCGCCGCCGTGGGGTCTTGGAACACCATCTGCACCTGCTTCCGGTAGCCCCTGAGCCCCCTCCTCGATCGTGCGAGGGGCTCTCCTCGGTACCGGATCGTTCCGGCATCCGGGATGAGCAAGCCCATGATCGCGCGCGCCGTCGTCGTCTTCCCGCAGCCGGACTCACCCGCGAGCGCGAGCACCTCGCCTTCGTACAGGGTGATGGAAACGCCGTCGACCGCCTTGGCGTCGAAACCTTTCCGCCCGAGCAAGCCCGCGAAGAAGCCCACCCGGCCCTTGAAGTTCACCTCGAGGTCCTCGACCTCGACGACGGGGACCCCGAGCTCCGCGACGTCGGGTTCCGGCTGCGGATCGCTCAACGGGATACGCCCTCGAGCGCCGGCGCCCCAGAGACGTGCACGCATGCCGCAAGTCGCGCGGGACCGGCCGTCCAGAGCTCCGGGACGACCGATGAGCACGCGGGGATGACCTCCGCGCACCGCGGATGGAACGGACAGCCCGTAGGGATCTGCTGCGGATCCGGCGGGTCACCACCGAGTCCGCTCGGGCGGCCACGGAACCGCATGTCGCCGATCGCTGGGAATGCGGCGGCCAGTGCCTTGGTGTACGGATGCGCGGGCGAGTGGAAGACCGCTTCCGCGCCTCCCTGCTCGACGACCTTGCCCGCATACATGATGGCCAGGCGGTCCGCGACCTCGACGAGCACCGAAAGATCGTGGGTGATGAACAGGAGCGCCAGGCCGAGGTCGTGCTGGAGCGTCCGGAGGAGTTGGAGGACCTGCGCCTGCACCATGACGTCGAGTGCGGTCGTCGGCTCGTCGGCAACGATCAAGCTCGGGCTGCACGCGAGCGCCATCGCGATCATGATGCGCTGCTTCTGGCCCCCCGAGAGTTCGTGCGGATAGTCATCGAGCCGTCGGGTTGGCAGACCGACCTGCTCCAACAGGGTGCCCGCCCGCATGCGAGCTTCTCGCTCACCGGACTGCCCGTGGACGAGGATCGGTTCCATGATCTGTTCCCCGATCCGCTGCACCGGGTTCATCGCGTGCATCGCGCCCTGGAAGACGATCGACCCCGCGGTCCAGCGGACGGCACGGAGCTTCCCCGGCGTCAGCTCCAGGATGTCGTTCCCGTCCAGCTCGATCCGGCCCGTGATCTTCGTCTTCGCGGGCAGCAGACGGAGGATCGCGCCGGCGATCGTCGACTTGCCACAACCCGACTCCCCGGCCAAACCGAGCACCTCGCCGCGATCCACCTCGAGGTCGACGCCGCGGACGGCGGGAACGTCACCCCCGGTCGTTCGATACTCGACGCTCAGATCCCGCACGGAGAGGACGCTCATCGCTCGCGGAGCCTCGGGTTGATGATCTCGTCGAGCGCGTACCCACACATCGTGAACGCGAGGACGACGAGCACGATCATGACGCCCGGCGGGATGATCCACCACCAATACCCCGCCGAGAGCGCCCCCGCCTGGAACGCCTCGTTGATGATGCCACCCCACGAGATGCTGTTCGGGTCGCCCAGCCCCAAGAGCGAGAGCGTCGTCTCGGCCAGGATCGACAGCGCGACGGTGAGGACCGTGTTCGCGAAGATCACCGGCATCACGTTGGGGAGGATGTGATGCGCGATCGTGTGCACGTCGCCCCCGCCGAGCGCGCGGGCTCGCTCGACGTAGGGGCGCTCCTTCACCGTGAGCGCCTGCGCCCGCACGAGCCGGGCCGTCCCCGCCCACGACGTGATCCCGATGATGAGGATGATGTTCAGCAACGTGGGCCCGAGGATCGACGCCATCACGATGGCGAGCGCGATCCACGGGATCACCAAGAACCAATTCGTGAGCGCGTTCAGCAGGGTATCGGTCTTCCCCCCGTAGAACCCCGACGCGATCCCGATGCCGGCGCCGAGGACCATCGTGACGACGGTGGCCGCAAAACCGACGATGAGGGAGATGCGCGATCCCACGACGATGAGCGACAGCACCGAACGACCGAAGTTGTCGGTGCCGAGTGGCCACTGCAGGCTCGGCGGTTGGAACGGCTTCCCGGTGGCGAAGGCGACGCTGACGTTCCGTGCGGGGACGAACAGCGGTCCGAAGACGGCCAGCAGGATGAACAGGATCATCATCACGAGGCCGACCATCCCCATGCGGCTGCGGCGATAGGTCTTCCAGAAGGCCGAGAGTGCGCGGCGCCGCCGTGCCCACCCGATACGTCGCGGGCTCTTCGGCGGGACGAGGTCGGCGGGCTCCTCGACGAGGACCGGCGGTTCGCTCGGTGTGGGATCCAGCGTCTGCACGTCTCAAGCCTCTCGGACGCGGGGATCGAGGTAGCCGTACGTGATGTCCGCAGCCAGGTTGAACGCGATGACCGCGAGGCTGAAGAGCAGGAACACCGCCTGGATCACGTTGTAGTCCAGGTCTTGGATCGCACGGTACGTGAGCTGGCCGAGCCCCGGCCACGAGTAGACCGCCTCGACGATGACCGAACCACCCAGGATGAAGCCGAAGCTGTAGAAGACGAGCGTCAGGGTCGGCAGGAGCGCGTTTGGCACCGCGTGGCTCCGGCGGACCAGACGGTCGGGGACCCCCTTGGCACGGGCGGTCATGACGAAGTCCTCTCCCATGACCTCGAGCAGCGATGACCGCATGATGATCGTGTACTCCCCGATGTAGCCGAGCACGAGCGTCATGCAGGGCAGGAACAGGTGGGAGAGGACATCGAGGACGTTCGCGATCCCGGTCTGTCCGGTGTTCGACGACATCTGGCCTGCCGGGAACCAATGGAAGGTGCCGACGAAGATGATCAGCAGGATCATGCCGAGCCATCCCTCGGGAGCCGAGTAGAGCACGAGTGACCCGAACAGCGATGTCGTGTCGAACAGGCTTCCGCGTCCCCAGGCGCCCTTGATGCCTGCCCACAAGCCGAAGAAGGTCGATATGAGGGTCGCGCTTCCCACGAGGAGGACCGTCGGCCAGATCGCTCGCCCGATCACGCTGGTCACCGACTCGTTCGTGACGAACGAGATCCCGAACTGTCCGGTGAGGGTGTTCTTGGCGTACACGACGAATTGTTGAGGAAGGGGCCGGTCGAGGCCCTGCTCGTGCTCGATCTCCGCGATCCGCTGGGGCGTCATGTGGGTTGCTGCTCCACGGGCGAGCAGGCGGACCGGATCACCGGGCATCACTCGGAACAGGAAGAAGTTGAACGCCAGCACGAAGGCCAGGGTGGCGAGCGCATGCAGCGTCTTGCGCGCGAGGTACTTCCTCCCCACCCTGGCCTCCCTTGCCTGCAGCCTCCGAACTAGGGATCCGAGCTCAGGCCTCTTCCTCCCCTCGACGCCGGCGGGAGAGGACGACGAACGCGATCACCGCGACGACGACGAGTCCGAGGACGACCCATAGGACGGATGGGATCCCTGAGGACGAGCCGCCCTCGGCCGCCGCCAACGGCTGCAGTCCCTGATATTGGTTCCCCCAACCGAACAGATAGGTTCCACCGTTGGTGGGCTCGGGCTTCCAACCCGTGAATCGGTCCGACCGGTACGCCTGGAGGTAGTTGGGGTAGTTCAGCACGATCTCAGGGATCTGATCGTAGATGAATTGCTGCATCTTCTGGATGTACGCGACCCGCGCGGTGTGGTCCAGCAGGGTCGATTGATGCGCGAACATCTTGTCATAGGTTGGGTTGGAGTAGCACCCGTCGCTCCACCCCAGGCACTGACTGGTGATGAAGATGGAAAGGATGAAGTTGGGGTCGGGGTCGCCGCCCCAGCCCCAGACGTATGCGTCGAAGTCGCCCGTGTACCAGTTGTTGTTCTCTATCTGCTTGTCGCTCATCGACTGCAGCTTCACCCCGATCCCGATCTGTTGCAGCT
>VAXZ01000144.1 GCA_005885035.1 Actinomycetota bacterium | reverse complement strand
TCATGAAGTTCCAGCGCCGGGCGCAGGATTGGGCCGTGGTGGGCGTTTCGGCCGTCCGTGCGAACGGCGGGGTCCACGTCGGCCTGACGAACATGGGGCTCACGCCGCTGCGTGCGGCGGGGGTCGAGGAGGCGGTGGGCGGGGGCGCGGACCCGGCGTCCGCCGCGGCACGAGCGGACGAGGGGACCGCGCCACCCGACGACGCGTTCGGGTCCGCGGAGTACCGGCGTCAGCTGGTGAAGGTGCTCGTGCGTCGAGCGCTCGAGGAGGCCTTGGCATAGCGCTCCTCGCCCAGGACCCCACCCGCTACTCGCGGGACTGGTGGATCGGGTTCGCGGTCGCGATCGCGATCTCCATCGCGATCGCGATCGTCGTCAGCTTGGTCATCGGCCGGTACGTTCGGCGGTACCGTCGCCGGGCCAAGGAGGCCGGCGACGACCTCGAGGGTCGCCGTCGCCGCCGCTTGACCACCGTCGTCTCGCTCGCCGGCGGGATCGTCGTCGTCGTCGCGTGGCTGATGGTCGGCCTGACCGTCCTCCGAGGGTTCAACGTCAACCTCGGGCCGCTCGTCTTGAGCGCCGGCATCGTCGGCGTGGCGCTCGGGTTCGGGGCCCAAACGCTGGTGCGCGACACGATCTCCGGACTCTTCATCGTGTTCGAACGGCAGTACGACATCGGCGATGTCGTGGACCTCGAGACGGACGGCGGGCTCGTCTCCGGCACCGTGGAGGCGCTCAGCCTCCGGATCACGAGCGTCCGTCAGTTCGACGGGACGCTGAGCATCGTCCCGAACGGAGCCGTCCATGTCGTCCGCAACAAGACGCGCGGATGGGGACGAGCGATCGTCGACGTCCGGGTGGCCGTCACGGAGGACGCCGGTCGCGTCCGCGTCGTCCTGGAGGAGCTGCTCGAGGAGCTGTCCTCGGAGGAGCCGTTCGAGAGCGGGCTCCGGAAGAACCCCGAGGTGCTGGGTGTCGTGCAGGTCACCGACGTCGCCCAGGTGATCAGGGTCGTCGCCGAGACCGAGCCGTCGCGCCGGTGGGCGATCGAGCGAGAGCTCCGGGAGCGCATCACCGCGCGGATCGCCGAGCGAGGGATCCACGTCCCGCCGGTCCCGCTACAGTCGCGCGGCTCGGGATCCGGCGACTGACGGGTACGCTTCGAGCATGCCGGAGCTCGCCTTCGCCGATGTCGACGACCTGCAGGATGCGTTGGCGAACCATGCGTATCTCGCGGACCGTGGGCTGACGACCGCGATCTACCTCGGGCTGTCCCTCGGCAAGCCGCTCCTGCTCGAGGGCGAGGCCGGGGTCGGCAAGACCGAGGTCGCGAAGGTCCTCGCGGAGCTGCTCGGCCGGCGGCTGATCCGCCTGCAGTGCTACGAGGGGATCGATGCCTCGCAAGCCCTCTACGAATGGAACTACGCGCGCCAGCTGATCGCGGTCCGTGCGATGGACGCCACCGACGCGGAGGCCCACGTCGAGGACCTGTTCGGACCGGAGTTCCTGGTCGAACGGCCGCTCCTGGCCGCGATCCGCGCCGGGGACGAGGCCGTGCTCCTCGTGGATGAGCTCGATCGAGCCGACGATGAGTTCGAGGCGTTCCTCCTGGAGATCCTGTCGGAGTTCGCGGTGACGATCCCCGAGATCGGCAGGGTCGGCGCCCTGACACCGCCGGCGGTGATCGTCACGTCGAACCGGACCCGCGAGCTGCACGACGCCCTCAAGCGGCGTTGCCTCTATCACTGGATCGACCATCCCGACCTGGATCGCGAGGTCGACATCGTGCGCGCCCGAGCGCCGCACGTCGGTGCGGCGCTCGCGCGTGACGTCGCACAGGCGGTGGCCCGCCTGCGCGACCTCGACCTCGCGAAGCGCCCGGGCGTCGCCGAGACGATCGATTGGGCGAACGCGCTCGCGTTCCTCGGCGCGGAGCATCTCGATCCCCGACTCGCACGCGACACGCTCGGCAGCGTGGTGAAGGATCACGAGGACCAAGAGCTCGTGTTGGCCAGGATCGGCGAGGTGGTCGGGGAGGATGGCTGACGCGACGGGCCGCGACCCGGCGCTCGCGCCGCTCGTCTCCTTCGGCAGGGACCTGCGCGCGCGGGGGCTCCCGGTGGGCACCGGCCGGATCGTGACCTTCCTCCGCGCGGTCGCCTCGCTGGGTCTCGTCGATCGCGCGTCGCTCTACTGGGCAGGCCGCGTGTCGCTCGTCGCGCGCCGCGCCGACCTCGACACGTACGACGTCGCCTTCGATTCGTGGTACCGGTCGCTCGCGCCGTCGGCGTCGGAGCTCATGCTCGAGCTCACCCTTCCGGCCGAGCGCCGCGATGCCGGCGGCGTACCCGACGGGCTCCGGGTGGAGGTCGCGCGCACCGCCGGCACGTGGCGTTCCGCGGCAGAGGGCGAGGAACCAGAGCCCGGCGAGGAGTCCTCGATCAGGATCGTCGCCTCGGCGGTCGAGGTCCTCCGCGCCAAGTCGTTCGCGGACCTGACCGAGGAGGAACGGCGCCGGGTCGCGACGATGATCGACGACCTCACCGTCCGCGCGCCCGTCGAGCGGACGCGCCGGACCCGTCCGGCCTCGAAGGGCTCCGCGTTCGACATCCGTCGAACGCTCCGCCGCTCGCTCCGGACCCAGGGCGAGCCCTTCGAGCGCTCCTTCCGCGAGCGCCGCTCGCGAACCCGGCCGCTGGTGCTGATCCTCGACATCAGTGGTTCGATGGCGCCGTACTCGCGTGCGCTGCTGCAGTTCGGCTATGCCGCGATGGCGGCGGGTCGGCGGGTCGAGGTCTTCTGCTTCGGCACGCGGCTCACGCGCGTCACCCGGACTCTCCGTGCGAAGGATCCCGACCGCGCGATGCGGGA
>VAXZ01000143.1 GCA_005885035.1 Actinomycetota bacterium | reverse complement strand
CTCGGTGAAGCGACTCGAGCGTCCCGCCTTCGACCAACACAGCCTCCTTGACGATGGTTCTGTCCGCGGCGTATGCAGACCCATTCCGTCAGGCTACCGCTCTAACGCCCCGACCTTTCACAGAGGTGAACCGTGAGCTTTCGAGCGTCGCTTCTACCCGGCGTTCCCCTGATCGAGAGCCCTCTATTCCCGACGCTCATCGACTCGGCCGCGTTCGATCAAGAGACGCTGCAGACCGCGCGCGATCTGCACTCGAAGGGCTATGCGATCATCAGGTTTCCCGATCCGGACTTCGATGCGGTGGCCGACCGGATCAAGAAGGCGCTCGCCCCGCAGTTCGATCTCGATGCTTGGCGGCGGGATGGATGGAGGCAAAACGCCGGGATACGCGTGCAGGACGCGTGGACAACGAACGCCGACGTTCGGCGCCTAGCGGTGAATGGCCGCGTGCTGGAAATTCTATCCCTCATGTACGGGCGTCGCGCCTTTCCCTTCCAAACCCTGAATTTTCCGGTAGGCACACAGCAGCACTTCCACACGGACGCCGTGCATTTCAGCAGCGTGCCCGAGCGGTTCGTGTGCGGCGTCTGGGTGGCGCTCGAGGACATTCACGAGGATTCGGGCCCCCTCGTCTATTACCCCGGGAGTCACCGGCTCCCCATCCTCATGAACGAGCACCTCGGTGTCACGGCGCTCGGCAACACCGGGCCCTACGACCACTACGCGAGGTTCGAGGAAGTGTGGCAGGGGCTGGTCGCCGCTCTGGGTCTCCAGCGTGAGACATTTTGCCCTCGCAAGGGGCAGGGGCTGATCTGGGCATCGAACCTGCTCCACGGCGGAGACCGGCAGCGTGATCCGGCTCGCACGAGATGGAGCCAGGTGACGCATTACTTCTTCGAAGACTGCGCCTACTACACGCCGCTGCTTTCAGACCCGTTCTGCGGATCGATCTTCTTTCGTGACGGGTTGATCGACATCACCACCGGGCAACGGGTCGCCAACCGGTACGCGGGGCGCGATATCCCGGACGACTTCATTCGGTACGCGAGGCCGGCTCACGCACGCGACCGAGCACTGCCGCCGGGTTTCGACCCCGCGCTGTATCTCGCGGCCAACCCGGACGTGAAGGCCGCGGGAGTGGACCCGATCGTTCACTATCTGCACTTCGGATCTCGCGAAGGCCGCAAGCTCCGACCCTGAGGTCGCCTGGAGGCGCTGTTCGCACCGGCATGCCCCGCGTGCGCTACGACGGTCTGTCTGATTGCGTACGAGGGAAGTTTCGATCGGTGTGAGAACAAGGCCGGCGAAGAGGGCTTGAACCGTGGACGCCCGGTGGCCGCATGCGTTCCCGGTCGCGCTGATCATTGGAGCGGTCGCGCTCGCGAATGCGCTCTATCTCAGCGGGACGGTCGATCCGAACCCCCTCTACCAGCAGAGCGGGCTCGCGACGCGTCTTCAGCCCGGTTGGCTCCCGGGCCTCGATACGATCGATCCGAACGCCGGCTTCAACTCGCAAGCGCTCGGACGTCGAGCGGTGCTCGAGTGGCTTCGCGGGCGGGTGCCCTGGTGGAACGCGTACGAAGGCATCGGCGCGCCGTTGGCCGGCGGGATGAACAGCGCCGCCTTGTTCCCGCTCGTGGCCCTCATGGGATTTCCGTCGGGGCAGGTGACCTTCTTCGCCGTGCTGGAGACCGTCGCCGGGATCGCCACCTACCTCCTACTGCTCAGGCTCTCCGTCAGCCGCGCGCCCGCGCTCGCCGGCGGTATCGCCTTCGCGTTGAACGGGACCTTCGCGTGGTTCCGCTACGTGGCGTCGAACCCGATCGCCTTCCTTCCACTGCTCCTCCTCGGCGTCGAGCGCGCATGCGAGGCCGCCGATCGGGAGCGACGATCCGGATTCGGCCTCGTAGCCGTGGCACTCGCGCTCTCGCTGTACGCGGGGTTCCCCGAGACCGCGTTCCTCGATGGCCTTCTGGCCGTGACCTGGGTCATCGCGCGCGCCGCTTCGCTTCGGGGAGCGAGCCGAACACGTTTTCTGGCGAAGGTCGCGGGCGGCGGAGTCACCGGCGTGCTCTTGGCGGCGCCGATAGTCGTGCCGTTCCTCGACTATCTGGTCTACGCGGACATCGGCGGCCACACGGGTGCCTTCGCGAATGTCCATCTTCAGACCGAAGCCCTGCCGATGCTGCTGTTACCATACGTCTACGGCCCGATCTTCGGCTTCACCGCATACGACCGGACGTCCACCCTGACGTCCGTCTGGTCCAACGTCGGCGGCTACCTCACCACCTCCGTCGCCACCTTGGCCTTGATCGGAATGCTCGGCCGGCGCCTCCGGCCCCTGCGCGTCGGTCTCGTCCTCTGGATCGCGGTCGCCCTGGGTAAGACATACGGAATCACCGCGGCGACGCTCCTGCTGAACCTCGTCCCCGGCGTGTCCGTCACGGCCTTCTATCGATACGTCTGGCCCTCGCTGACGATGGCGGTCGTGGTGTTGGCGAGCCTCGGCTTCGAGGACATCGTGATCGGTGAAGCGCGGCGATGGAAGGTCGCCGTCGCCGTCGGCCTTGCAGCGCTCGTCACCGCGGCCTTCCGCATCGGGGCGATCCCCGAGCTCGCCCGTCTGGTCGGGGCGCCGCACCGTCATGCCTGGGCACTCGCTTCGACTGCCTGGGCAGGGGCCCTCGTGGTGGCCGTCGGTACGGCAGCCCTCCTATTGCGCGGGGGGCTTCGTACAGCACTGATCACGTCGCTCGTGATGCTGGATGCGACCACCCTGTTGATCGTCCCCGAACTCTCCGCACCGCGAGCGGCGACACTCGACGTCGCGCCCGTGACCTTCCTTCGCTCGCACCTCGGAACGAGCCGCTTCTATACGCTGGGACCGATCCAGCCGAATTACGGTTCCTACTTCGGCATCGCGTCGATCAACGTGAACGACACGCCGATCCCACGAGCGTGGTCGTCATACATCGTCGACAAACTGGACCCGGGTGCGGTCCCCCTCATCTTCACGGGGACACGCCCCCAGGACCCCAGGACCCCAGGACTCGCCCCGCGGCCGCCGAGGCGTTCCTCGAGCACCTCGCCTCCTACCAAGAGGTCGCCGTCAAGTACGTCGTCGCGCCGGCGGGGTTCACGTTTCCGAAGACGCCTGTGTCGGAATCGCTACGCCTCGTCTTCTCGGATGCAGTCGCCACGATCTTCGAGTTGCCGCACCCTCGCCCCTACTTCGAGGCGAGCGTGGGCGAGTGCACGCTCGAGCCCGCCGGGCGCGAGCGCGTCCGCACATCGTGTCCTCGCGCTTTCACGCTCGTGCGTCGCGAGCTCTTCATGCCCGGGTGGAAGGCTTTCGCGGACGGCGAGACCCTCCGCGTGGAGAAGGGCGGCGAGCTCTTCCAGGCCGTCGAGATTCCCGCCGGCACCCACGTGGTGCGCTACCGGTACGTTCCCCCGTACTTCGGCGCCATGCTGCTTGCCTTCGCGTCGGGGGTGCTCGTCCT
>VAXZ01000020.1 GCA_005885035.1 Actinomycetota bacterium | reverse complement strand
TCGCGGCAGCCGTTCGCTCCTGCGCGTGTGCAGAAGGATCGAGTCGAGCACGGCGCCGAACACGTCGTTCTGGCGCTGGTCGAACGATCCGTTGCCGATCCGGACGGGACGGGCGCCGGCGTACCCCGACAGATCGTCCCGCGTGCTCTCGGTGAGGTTGCGACGGCCGTCGATCCTGTACATGATCTGGAGCGATCCATCCCTCGTCGGCTCCACGTCGGCGACGAACTGCATGAACTCGTCGGCTTCCCAGTCGAGCTGCAGGAGGTGTAGCGCGCGCAAGGTGAACGTGGTGTCCCGGATCCACGTGTACCGGTAGTCCCAGTTGCGTTCGCCGCCGGGAGTCTCCGGGAGCGACGTGGTGAGCGCGGCCACCGTCGCGCCCGTGGGCATATACGTCAGGCGTTCACACCGCATCATCCGATACGCTGGATCCCTGCCGGCGCTCAGACCTCGATCGTTGCCTTGATCTTCTTCGCCTTCACGGCCGCTTTGAGCGCCGCGTAGTCTCGGTCGTTCTGGTCGGCGTACGCCTCCGAGAAGGAAACGATCGCGCGGTCGAACGCGTCGGAGTTGCCCAAGTACGAGGCGACGGCGATCCGGTCTCCGGAGCGCGCATGCGCCCTCGCGAGGGTCCACGCGCACATCTGGCCGTAGATGTTCATGACCTGTGGGACCATCGCCTCAGGCGCCCACGACCCCTTCCAGTCCCGAAGCTGGCGCACGTAGAAGTCGCGCACGACGCCGTCGATCCCTTCCAGGCGGTTCCAACCCAGGAAGATGTCGCTCGCCGCCTGCATGAGCCGCTGCCCCTCGACCACCCGCTGCCCATGGTTCGCGTACCGGCTCCTGCCGGCGAACGGCTCCAGGATGGAAGCCTGAGCCTCCTTGGCCTGCAAGAAGAGCGGATCCTGATCGTCTCGACCCAACATCAGGATGATCCACGCACGCGTGCCGACGCTTCCGACGCCGACCACCTTGCGAGCGAGATGGACGAACCGGAAGTCCTCGAGCAGGTGCTTGCGGTCGCCCTGCAAGGTTCGACGGTAGGAGCGGATCAGATCGTGCACGGTGCCCAGGAACGTGGTCGCCTCGTCCGCGGCAAGCAGCTCCTCGATGGGGACGATCAGCGGTGGCTCGCTGACGATCCGTGGCTCGCCGTCGACGAGGTGCGTCAACTTGGCGAACGCTTCCAAGCTGTCTTTCGTTCTGGCCTTCGTGACGACGCGCTCCGCCGCTTTGAGGTTCTTCCGGTCGAGCATCGCTTGCAAGCGTGGGAGGCCTTCTTGCACGCGGCCGTGCGCATACCAAACTTCCAGGTTACGCATGGCGGCGAACTCCCGCATCGCGGATCGATACGCGCCCGTTGCACCGCGGACGATGTCGGCACGCTCCTTGGCGGAGAACCCGTTTTCGCGACCCGCGATCGCCAGGCTCGCGGCGAGACGCTTCAGGTCCCATTCCCACGGTCCGCGGGCCGTCTCGTCGAAATCGTTGATGTCGAACAAGAGCTCTCGCTCCGGAGAGGCGAAGAGACCGAAGTTCGAGACGTGCGCGTCGCCGCACGCCTGAACGACGAGCCCAGAACGCGGTGTCGAGGCGAGATCGGAAACCATGAGGTACGCGGCGCCGCGGTAGAACGCGAACGGCGAAGCGAGCATCCGTCCGTACCGGATCGGAACGAGTTCCGGTACGCGGCTCTTGGCCTGCTCTTGCAGGAGTCCCACCGGATCCGGGCGGCCGGGTGGGACTTCCCAGCCGGCGTGGCTGGAGCGAGGAACCTCGGCGCGGGCCGCCTTGCCCCGAGCGGCACGCTCCTCGGGCGTGAGGTGAACGACCGCGGTGGTGGCCCGAGCCATCTCCTTCAGCGGGTCCGGATCCGCATCGACCTCAGGCGTGGTCGCCTTCTTCGGCGTGCTCCGGGGTGACGTGAAGGTCGGTCCGTTCATGGCAGCGCTCCCTCCGGGGACTGACCGAAACACCGGCCGAACACGATCGTGGCGAGCAGGACACGCTCCATCTGATCGGGGCCAGGGGCTTGGGCCGACTGCGGTGCGACCGCGTGATCTGGGGCCGCCGAACCATCGCGCCTGGATCGCACGGTGGATCCCGACTATATACGCGCCGCCTCGTTCGCGCCGGATCGCGTACTCGACTGAGAGCTCCTATCGGTTGCGGGACAGACAGGTGATGAACGCCGACCCACGCAGAGGTGCAGAATACGGAGCCCCGACACCCTTCGGAGGGAGATCCAGATGCCGGTGGTCACCGGTCTGTACACCATCTTGATCCCGATCGCCGTCTTCGCGTGCTTCGGGTCGTCTCGCCATCTCGTCGTCGGAGCCGACTCGGCGACGGCGGCGATCATGGCGGCGGGCCTGGCGGGTCTCGCCCCGATCGCGTCTCCCGACTACGTCTCGCTCGCCGGGATCACCGCGATCCTCTGCGCCGGGCTCCTGCTCCTCGCGCGCCTGATACGACTCGGATTCCTGGCCGACTTCCTGTCGCGAAGCGTGTTGATCGGCTTCCTGACGGGTGTCGGTATCCAGGTCGCCATGGGACAACTCGCCGGGATGCTGGGCGTGTCCGGTGGGACCGGCGGCACGCTGTCCAAGTTCTTCGGCACGTTGGAGCAGATCCCCGACACGAGTCTCGCGACGCTCGCGGTCTCTGCTTCGGTGCTCGGGATCATCCTCGGCCTGGAAGCGCTCAACGAGAGGATCCCCGGAGCCCTCATCGCGGTCGCCGGCTCGATCGTCGTGAGTTCGGCCTTCGTTCTGCCGAGCCACGGCGTCGCGATCCTCGGGCCGGTGCCCGGTGGTCTGCCGAAGTTCGGCGTGCCGAGCTATGGCTGGAACGACTGGGCCACGTTGCTTGCGGCCTCGGTCTCGATCTTCGTCGTCATCCTCGCGCAAAGCGCGGCCACCTCCAGGGCGTACGCCACCAAGTACAACGAGGAGTTCAGCGAGAACACCGACCTGGTCGGCCTCTCGCTCGCGAACCTTTCGGCGGGTCTATCGGGGACGTTCGTCGTGAACGGGAGCCCGACGAAGACGCAGATGGTGGACAGTGCCGGCGGGCGGAGCCAGCTCTCGCAGTTGGTGACGGCGTTCATCGTCCTGATCGTGTTGCTGTTCCTGACGAAGCCCCTGCAGTACCTCCCGGAGGCAGTGCTCGCCTCGATCGTGTTCCTGATCGGCGTCGAGCTGATCGACCGCTCGGGGATGCGACGGATCATGCGGTGGCGGATGGACGAGTTCCTCGTGGCCTGCGCGACGGCGACCGTCGTCGTGGTGGTCGGTGTCAAGCAGGGGATCATCCTGGCGATCGTGCTGTCGATCCTGGACCACCTGCGGCGCAGCTACCACCCTCGCAACACGTGCCTCGTCCGAGAGGCCGACGGCACGTTGCATTCCGAGCTGGTCGTCGCCGGACAGCCCCCGCGCGAACTCGTGCCCGGGCTCGTGGTCTATCGGTTCGGCTCGATCATGTACTACGCGAACGCGAGCCGCCTCGTTGAAGACGTGCGGACGATCGTCGGCACAGGGCAGCCGCCGACATGGCTCTGCCTCGACGCGGAGATGGTCAGCGACGTCGACTTCTCCGCGGGGGCGACGATCCTGGACATCCTGAGCATCGTCGAAGGTGCCGGGTCGCGCCTCGTCGCGGCCCGCGTCGGTCGGAACGTGCGGGCCGAGCTGGGTCGTTACGGCATCACGGAGAAGGTCGGCGAGGACGCATTCTTCGACTCGATCGAGAGCGTGGTCGAGGCCTACCGAGCCCGGTCCTCCGCGTGATACGACGCGAGGAGCCGTTCCTCGTCATCCTTCTTCGGGAACATGGCGAAGACCAGCATGGCTCCCAGCAGGATCGCAACGATCCCGGCGATGTATGCCCACTGATCACCCGAGAGGAAGGACGCCTTGGCGGCCGCCGTGATCTGGCTCGCGTACTGCGGATACTGCTGCGCGATCGCCTCCGCACCGGCGAATGACTTCGTGAGCTGACTCTCGACGCTGTTCGAGACCTGCTGACCGTTCGGCGCGGCCACGATGGCTGCCGAGAACGCTGCGGCGTAGCCGGCCGCCAGCAGCGCGCCGAGGATCGACTGCATGATCGCGCCGCCCAGGTCTCGCTGCAGGTCCGCGGTACCCGAGGCCATCCCCGCCTTGTCCACGGGAACCGATCCCGTCAGCGAGTGCGACGCGGGCGTGCCGGCGAAGCCGACGCCGGCCCCCACGAAGGCATACGCCAGCCCGACCTTCCAGTACGGGACCCCCTCCTTCCACACGAGCAACATCGTGAGGAAGCCCAGGAGACACAACGCGTAGCCGGTGAGGAGGGTGAACCGAGCGCCTTTCGCCTCGACGAGCTTGGCCGAGCGGGGGGCGATCAGCACCATGAGGAATGCCGCCGGCAAGATCGCGAGCCCCGCATCGAGGGTGTCGTAGGCGAGCACGTTCTGCAGGAACTGCTGGCCGACGAACATCGCTCCCATCAGCGTGCCGAACACGATGATGCCCGCGCATGCCGCGACCCAGAACACGCGGCGGCCGGCGACGTGAAGGTCGTACAGCGGGTTGCTGGCTCGGCGTTGGCGGATGACGAACGCGACCCCCGCGGCGAGCACGATCGCCGCCAGCCCCAACACCAGGCTTCCCGAGTTCGGGACCGCTGCGAAGTTGATCCCGAGCACGAGCGCCGCAACCAGCACGACGGAGAGGATCCCGCCGAGGTTGTCGACCGGATCGCTTCCCTCGTTCACGTGAGCTGGAACGTTGCGGAAGGCGAGCAGCAAGGCAACGACGGCAAGCGGTAGCGTGAGGAGGAACACCGAGCCCCACCAGAAGTGCTCGAGGAGGAGTCCCGACAGGAGGGGACCCAGAGCCGAGATGGCACCGCCGAGTCCCGACCACAACGCGATCGACTTCGTCCGGCCGGGCCCCGACCACAGCGCGGTGATGAGCGCAAGCGTCGTGGGGAACGCCATGCCTGCCGCGAGTCCGCCGCCCAGCCGCGCGATGAACAACACGGAGTCGGTCGGAGCCCACGCAGCCAGGAGACTCATGGGTATCGCAAGGGCGGTGCCGATCAACAGCATCGCCTTGCGCCCGTAGCGGTCTCCCAGCGCGCCGAAGTACAGCACCGAGCACGCGAGTCCAAGCGAGTACCCAACCGCGATCAGGTTCAGCGTGGTCTGCGAGGACTGGAAGGCGGCGCCGATCGATGGAAGAGCGACGTTGGCCACCGCCAGGTTCAGGTTGGCGACGGCGGCGACCAGGATCAGCGCGACGAGAACCAGCGCGCTGTTCTCGGGGACGGCCGATCCCGAGACCCGACCTCCATCCGCATCGGTGCTCATCCCATGTCCTCTCCAAACGACATGGTCCGGAACCCTAGCCGACGATCGGGTTCAGACTCCCGACTGTGCCGGCGGAGCGACCGGGACTACGCTGTTTCGATGCGACGCTCCGGAGCGGGGGAGACGGCTCGGTGACCCTTCGTGACGGAGCACTGTTGAAGGCATTGCGCACCCACCCGAAGCACGTAGACGGTTCGGCGATCTTCCGATACACGAGCAAGCTCGTCCTGGTCGGTGGTGCCTATTACGTGGCTGCGATCCTCGGGTTGCGACTGGCCTTGATCGAGAAGAACGTAACCCCGCTCTGGCCCCCGACAGGCATCGCGGTGGTGGCGTTCCTCATCTTCGGGTGGCGCGTGTGGCCGGGCATCGCGCTGGCGGCTCTCGCGGTCAACCTGCCCATCAGCACGAACGGGCTAGCCGCCGCGGCGACGGCAACGGGCAATACCGTGGCTCCGCTCCTTGCGGCGATCCTCCTCGTCAGGGTGGGCTTTCGAAGAGAGATCGACCGACTGCAGGATGCCTTGGCCATCGTCTTCCTGGCAGCTCTCCTGAGCACGTTGATCAGCGCTTCGGTCGGGGCGGGCACCCTCGTGCTTTCCGGAGCCATCCCGGCGGGCAGGTTCCCGGCCGCCTGGGCGGTGTGGTGGACCGGAGACGCCATGGGGGTTCTGGTCGTTGCCCCCTTCCTCCTCGTCTTGCTCCAGAGGCCGTGGAGCGGATCGCTCCGAGAACGCATCGAGATCGCGGCGCTCCTCCTGCTCGTCGCCGACGTGTCCGTCCTCGTGATGAACACCGATCTTCGGCTGATGTTCCTGGTGATCCCATTCCTGGGATGGACGGCGTGGCGCTTCCAGCAACGCGGGGCGGCCCCGGCGGCGTTGCTCGCGGCCGGGATCGCTTCGTGGGCCGCAGCCCACGGTCTGGGCCCCTTCCAACAAGGCACGCTGTTCGAGAAGATGATCTCCCTCCAAGCATTCAATGCGACGGTCGCCTTCTCCTCGTTGTTCTTCGCCGCTCTGGTGACCGAACGAACGCGCGCTCGCGAGGCCCTGGAGCGCTCTGCTGCCGAGCTGGAAGACAGGGTCGCTCGGCGAACGGCTGAACTGTCCGCCGCGAACGAACGGTTGAACCGCGAGATCGCCGAGCGCCACGACACGGACCGGAAGCTTCGACAACGAGAGGGCCAGCTCGCCGAGGTCCAACAACAGGCGCAGGTCGGGAATTGGGAGTGGCTGATCCCGGAAGATCGAGTGTCATGGTCGGACGAGATGTACCGCATCCACGGGTACCTCCCGAAGGCGTTCCCCATCACCTTCGAGAAGGCGGTGGAGCTCGTGGAAGAAGAGGACGCCACCCGCATCCGCGCCAACCTGAAGGCAGCCCTCGCGAGAGGCCGCGACCACGATCTGCCTCCGAGCGAGTACCGCATCGTCCGAGCGGATGGGGCGGAACGCGTGCTGCTCGGGAAGGCCAGACTGAGCGTCGGCTCGGATGGACGACCGCTCCGGATGGTCGGGACGGTTCAGGACATCACGGAGGGCAAGCAGGCGGAGCGCGAACATCGGATCGCCGAGACGTTGCAGCGCAGCCTTCTTCCCGACCGTCTCCCAGAGATCCCCGGGGTCTTGCTGGCGGCGCGCTACCTCCCCGCGACCTCCGATCTGGAGGTCGGAGGCGACTGGTACGACGTGGTGCAGCTTCCGAACGGGAGCCTGGCGCTTGCGATCGGGGATGTCGCCGGCCACGGGCTGCGCGCCGCCTCCACCATGGGGCAGTTGCGGATGGCCTTGCGCGCCTATGCACTCGAAGAGGGATCGCCGTCCCAGGTCGTCGGTCGGGTCCGTCGTCTCGTGCGAGTGCTCGTCCCGGACATCGTGACCCTGATCTACCTCGTGTTCGACCCGGAGTCCGGGACCCTACGGTTCGCGAACGCGGGCCATCCTCCCCCCCTGCTCGTCGACGGGGACGGACAGACCTCCTATCTGGAAGGGGGGTTAGGCCCCCCCCTGGGGGCGATCGCTCATCCCGGCCAGGACATCGACGCCGCCACCCACCTGGACGCGGGTTCGACCTTGCTCCTGTTCACCGATGGGCTCGTGGAACGGCGCGGAGCCTCGATCCTTGACGGGTTGACCCGACTGAAGACGCTGGCGGCAGATCCCGGAGAGGATCTGGAAGCGCTGTGTGACCAACTCCTGAGCGCGATGGTGACGGATGAGGTCTCGGACGACATCGCTCTGCTTGCACTCCGGCAAGTTCCATTCGCAGCCGAACCGTTGTTCCTTCGCCTTCCCGCGGAACCGCATGTTCTCGCCCCGCTGCGTCAGACCATTCGCCGGTGGCTTCGAGAGTTGGATGCCGATCCCGGGATCGTGGACGACGTCCTCGTGGCCTGTGGGGAAGCGTCCGCGAACGCGATCCAGCACGCATATGGTGCGAAGGATGGCCTATTCGAAGTGAGCCTCGTCCTATCCGATGGAGCCGTCGAGATAACGATCCGAGACCTCGGGAGCTGGAGGCCTTCCTCTGGTTCGGGGAGGGCCGCGCGACGCGGCGGGCTCGGCCAACGTTTGATGCGCTCGCTGATGGATTCCGTGGACGTGAACAGCGGTCCGGAGGGGACGGTCGTCCGGATGCGCCGCAGCCTTCAGCTGAAAGCCGATCGTGAACGAACTCGCGCGCGTTGATTCGGAGCAGCACGGCTCCCTCTGTCTGGTTCGCGTCTCCGGAGAGATCGACATGTCCAACGATCGAGAGATCTTGACCGCGATCGAGATGGCCGTTGCACGAGAGACGGACAGATTGGTCGTGGACCTCACGCACACGACGTACCTGGATAGTGCCGGCTTGGCGCTCCTCCTTCGCCTGGCCGAGCGGATGCAAGCCCGACAACAGATGCTGAGCGTCGTGGTTCCTGTTGATTCTCGTGTCCGGAGGGCCTTCGAACTGACGGGGCTCCTGAGTGTGATCGACGTGGTATCCCGATCGGAGGACGCTCTGGGCGAGATCAGGCCTGGATCCTCGAACGACCACGCGTGAGGTAGGCGCTACCGCTCGATCTCGACGCCGGGGATCGGTGCGGGGAGACCGACCTCCATCACGCGCTGAACGATCTCTGAAGTCTTCAGCACGATCGGCGTACGGTCGAGCTCTCTGGCGAGCTCGGAGAGCTGAAGCAGCATGGCCAAGCCCCTGCTATCGATGAAGGTAAGGCCCGAGAGGTCGAGTGTGAGTCGATTGCCGGTCCTGAGCTCCTTCTCGAGGTGACGGCCGACGGCGTCCACGTTCATGACCTCGAGCTCTCCTACGAGGCGGATCGATCCTGGCGTTCCCGTTCCGACGACCCTCAGGTTGTGCAGATGGGCCACATCGATCGCCAGTTCGACACCGATCATCTGCAGGGTTCGTTCCCACAGGGTGACCAGGTCCTCTGGGACCATCGGTTCCGGGAGCTCCCGCAGCGCGAGGGCCTCGAGCCATTCCCTCCGCCTTCTCCAGTAGTCCAGCCACTGGTCCCACTCCGTCGGTTCGGCGCTCAGCTCGGGAGAGATCGTCTGCTTGCCTTCTTCCGAGGCGCGCCTCGCCTGCTCCTCGAGCGATCGGACGTGCTGCAACACGATCGAACGAGCTCCTCGGTCGGGCGCGAGACCGTCGTCATCCCCAGGCGCCGTCGCGAGGTCCGAGCCGAGCAATTGCTCGACTTCGCGCCACCACGTGACCCACGCGAGGTACGCCTCAGGTGCCGCTGTGGGCAGGCGGATCGTCACCCCGGTCATCGATATCGGACGGTACCCCGCCCTTCGGAAACGGAGCAAGCCGAGATCAGCGCCATGGTGACGCACCAAGCCGAGGAACTACTGCAGCTTCCGTGGCGTCACCGTCTCCCAGTGTCGGGTGGAGATCAGGTTGTCGTTCTCGAAGACATCGAGGACCAGGTCGAAGTAGTAGGTGGTCGGGTCGCTCGTGAGCTTGAGGCGCGCGTTCGTGCGGGCGGTCACCTCCGGCCACGCGATCTCGGTCTCAACGTCGGACTCCACCCATGCGTCGCCGGGTGCGAGCGGCTTGACCCCGACCCGAACATCCTCCGTTCTCCACGAGCTCCACCGACCTGCGAGCGAACTTCGTGATAACTGGTGAGTCACGACGCGCGTCTCCCTCGCATAGATATCGTGTTCGATCCTCCAGACCGGCTCCACACGCTCCTGATTCCCGGCCGACAGGGCTCCGCGCGCTTCCTTCACAGGTAGGAAGCGAGGCCGCTCCTTGATCGGATGATCCCCGCGCACCGTCGGGAGGAAGAGCCGCGATCCTTCCAAGACGACCGTGAGCTCCGAAGCCTCCGGTGGAGGCCAGGCGTTCGGCCAATCGGAACCCGCGATCGCCAGTCGGATGGTGTGTCCGACCTCGAACACCCACGACGTCGCATCCAGCTCGAGGGAGACCTCGAAGACCCGTCCCGGAACCACGGGCTCCGGCGTCGTGTGGGAGTCGCGATGGGTCAGGTTGAGGATCCCCCGGCTCACCAGCACGGAAGTCCCATCTTCCAGCACATCGCAGAGCTTCGCGGACAGGAATGCGACGGGATCGGAGAGGCGCAAGGTCGCGAGCAGAACCGGGATGCCGAGGATCTCCAACTCCTCGGAGACCGACCACTGGTAGAGCAGAGAGTGGATCTCGTCCGGGCGCTGATCGATCGACAGTCCGTAGGGAGGGTCATAGGACCCGCGGATGTGCGCTGTGGTGCCGACGTCGCCGCGTGCGGCGAGGGTCTGCTCGAGCGGGCCACCCGGGCTCGCGGCCCGAAGGGGAAGTTCGAGCTTCCGGCCTCTGGCGAGCGGCCATTCGGGCTCGAAGCGCCATCCACCTCGAACTTCTCTCAGGTCGGGCTCCGGTGGAGTGGATCGACGGATGAAGAAGGCGATAGGTGGCTCCGTGTCCACCCCGTTCTCGAGCCCGCGGAGCCAGCGGTCCCACCAGCGGATCATCTCCGGGACGAGGTCGATCCGCGGCCCTGGGATCGAGTCGTTCGGTGACATGTGACACCAGGGCCCCATCAGGAGACGTTTCGGGACCCGGAGGTGCTCGAACATCCTGAGGAGGGCGTTCCGGTAAACGTCGGCCCAGCCGGCGACGATCATCGTCGGGACCGTGATCGAGTCGTAGTGGGGCCGAAGCGATCCCTGTCTCCAGAACGGCCCGTCGTTCTGCTCCTCGATCGACCCGAACCATGGCACCAACTCCTCGATGCGCTTCAGCCAGAGCCGACGCCAGTCTTCTCCGGCAAGGCTCGGAACGGGTGGAAGAGCGTTCATGGACACCATGGAGAGCGGGTAGCCGAACTCCATCGCCTTGCGGACCCCGCCGCCGAAATGGACGTCATCCGTGTAGCGATCGTCCGTCGCGTATATCGGGATGATGGCCTTCAGCGCCGGGGGCCGACGCATTGCGACCTGGATCGTGTTGAACCCCGAGTAGGAGGTGCCGAACATCCCCACGGACCCGGTGCACCACTCCTGTCGAGACAGCCAATCGATGACCTCACACAGGTCGTCCTGTTCCTGCGGTGGATACTCGGCGGTAGCGACTCCCTCTGAGGTTCCCGTGCCGCGGACATCGATGCGGCAAACCGCATAGCTTCCCTCATCGCGCAGCCGCCGGTATTCGGCGGCTCCGGTAGAGAGGTCGTCTTTTCGATACGGGTAGGCCTCGAGCAGCGCCGGCCACGGACCCCCGGACTCCGGCAGGTAGAGGGTTGCGGCGAGCCGTGTCCCATCCGGCATGCGGATGAACACGTCTGCCTCAGACATGAGCCTGCCGACGTGTCCCTGCGATCCCCCCGCTTCCTCCATGCCACGCCGGATTGTCCTACGAAGGCCTCTGGCTGCGGAAGGTCGTAAGAACGAACGAAGGTCGGGTGCGGCAACGTATCCGCCGCACCCGACCCTCACATGAGGAAGTCGTCCCGCTCGAGACTTAAGCCTCCGCGAGGCGCTTCGCGAGCGTGCGCGCCCTGCGCTCGTCCCTGAAGACACCTACGCCGTAGATCGGGCCCTCGAGGACGGTGTTCGGAAGAGGCGGCACGTTCGCGCCTTGGACGAGGAACACGGAATGCTCCTTGGACGGGAACTGATCCACGATCTCGCCCTTCGTGAACTCCTTTTGGATGCTCTGCTTGTCGTCGGCTTCGACGACGACCCAGGGGATCCGTTGCATGTGGCACCTCCTTTCCCACGCCTCGTCCCGAAGATTGCAAGCGGTGCCTGAGACCCCCATGAGACCAGCGTGAGAGATCGTTCATCGGTTGAAGGCGCTGCGAGAGAGGTCCTTTGTCGCTGGATGATCCGAAGGTTCAACATACGCATGCGAACGACGGGCAGCGCGAGGGCGTCCGGCGCCCTCGGGCAGCCTGGGCGGGAGGACAACCGTGAACGTGCTGGTCGTTCAGGACGAAACGCGGATCGCCTCTTTCATCAGACGGGGGTTGGAGGCAGAGGGCTTCGCGGTCCGGACCGCCTCCGACGGGGCGGAGGGCTTACGTTTGGCCGAGTCGTCCGACTTCGACCTGATCATCCTGGATCTCGTCCTGCCGACCGTGACGGGAGAGGAGGTTCTCGTTCGACTGCGCGAGACGGGATGCGTTGTGCCGGTGATCGTCCTCACCGCGAAGGACGCGATCTCCGATCGCGTGGCCAACCTGGACGCGGGGGCTGATGACTACGTGACGAAGCCGTTCAGCCTCGCGGAACTGCTGGCACGCGTCCGAGCGCGCCTCCGCGCCGCCGACCAGACGGTTTCGACGAAGATCACGCACGGACGAGTCACCGTCGACGTTCTTGCGCGGGAAGCGCTGATCGAGGGCAGATCCGTCGACCTGACCTCGCGGGAGTTCGCCCTCCTGGAGACGATGATGCACCATCCTGGCCAGGTTCTGTCCCAGCCCCAGCTCATCGATCAGGTCTGGGGTTACGACCACGACACGAGGTCCAACGTGGTCGAGGTGTACGTCGGATACCTGCGCAAGAAACTGCGTCCAGATGTCGTCGAGACCGTTCGGGGCGCTGGGTATCGGTTCCGCGGCTGAGCTGTTTCATCGGATCTTGGCTCAGGATGAACTCGTTCACGCGTAAGAAGCAGACCTAGGACACGACGATCGAGATGTCGTCCGCGTAGAAACAGGTTCCCACGGGGGCGTTCGACACCAGCCCCGGAGTTGTTGTACTCTCGCAGCTTGATGGTGAGCGTCGCACCGGGGCTATCGGCGCGAACCCACATGCTTCCGGTGTAGGTTCCGGCGGAAGTCTTCGTGACCCAGTTCGGGACATCCTGCATCTTGCATGTCGCGGCGGTGCCGGAGCCGCCGTTGGCCACGAGACCTGCCCAGCCGCCCGAATGTCCGCCCGAGACCCTGGTCAAGGTGACCCCCGCGTCGGAACCGGAAGTGTTCCATCCGGTGGTGTCTGTCTCGAACCCCGGATTTCCCACCAGATCCTGCGATGCCGGGTTCACGGTCACCGTGAGGTCGTCGCTCGTCTGCAGGGCGGAATCGTCGGCCGTGAGTCGCAGCACGTAGGTTCCGGAGGCGGAGAAGCTCGCCGTCGTGGAGAGGGACGAGGCGTCGCCGAAGGTCACGGTCCCGGGCCCGGAGAACTGGGACCACGTGGTGATGAGGGTTCCCGGCGGGTTGGGAAGCCCGTCGTCGCTGGCCGTTCCGGACAGGGTCGCGGAGTTCGGCAGGATCACCGTCTGGTCCAGCCCGGCATTCACCGTGGGCGGCTGGTTCTGCGATGCCGGGTTCACGGTGATCGTCGCGGTGTCGCTCGAGCTGAGCACGCTGTCGGAGGCCTGGAGTTTGAGGACGTAGGTACCCGCCGCGGAGAAGCTCGCCGTCGTGTCGACGGCGCTCGCATTCCCGAAGGTGACGGCGCCCGGGCCGCTCACCTCGCTCCAGGTTGTGGTGACCGTGCCGGGCGGGTTCGGCAGGCCGTCATCGGTGACGGTGCCGTCGAGGCTGGCACTCGAAGGCAGCGTGATCGTCTGATCGAGCCCGGCGTTGACGACTGGGGCCTGGTTCGTGCTGCCGCTGCCGATCGAATAGGTGACCTCGTCGAGGACGCCGTTGTACCAGTCGCCCCCGTTCTTGTGCGAGCCGAGGCGGACCGGATCCGTCACCGCGATCGCGCCAGTCGCCTTCGTCGTCGAGAAGGTAGAGCCGTCGACGGTCTCGATGATCTGAGTGCCGATGCGCTGGCAGATCACCTGGTGCCAGTGCCCGTCGACTACGTTCGGCCCCGCCTGCAGCTGCCTCCCGCCAAGCGCACCGCGGAACATGCACGACGCCTGCCCGTTCTCCTGGACTTCGATCTTGATCTGGCCACCGCTGCTCGAATGGTCCCCCTTCGTGAACGTGTCGTAATCGATGCCGTTGCAGCACGGGGGCAGGGTCGTCGAGTTCAGCCAGTAGGAGATCGTGACATCCGCCGTCCCCGGTTCGAGATCGGGAGCATCTGGGACGATGACGGTGCTCTTGGGGACGAAGCGGTAGGCGGTGTTGAGCTCGCCCGGGACCCCGAGCGTGACGGGGCCACTGATCGCACCGTTGTGTCCGTGTCCGCTGCTGTCGTAGGCGGTCGTGCCGGAGAGTTCGTCTAGATGCCATAACCCGACCGCAGATGGCTGAGACTGCGGCGTGGTTACAACGTTCGACGGCGCCGACTGGGGCGAGTAGTTCCCGGCGACGCCACCGTCGCTGGCGATCGTCAAGGCTGCATCCGGGGCCGTCCAGCCGCTCGCCCCCGGATGGAAGCTGCCGTTCGTGAGCAGGTTGTTCGAGTCGGCCCGCGCCATGGGCGAGAGCGGGAGGAAGAGCAGGACAGACAGCGCGGCGGCACCCGCTGGTCTCCTGACCAGCCCGGAGCGCTTGACCTTCGACCCTTGCTTCATCGCTCCTCCCCCGGAGCCATGCGACATCCGATGACGCAGCCCATGGTGGCGAATATCATGCGCGCTCGCCTCTGACAACCTGAAAGGTTCGATTCTGACAACCTGAAAGGTTTCGATCTCCCCGATCCGGTGTTCTGCGACGTCAGTAGCATGCCCCTCCCCTCGACCGGAAGGAAGCCCCAGTGCGTTCTCGCTCGCGTGATCCTCGTGGGGTGGCAGCCTGGGAGCCGGACCGACGCCGAGATAGGGAAGGGAGATCGAGCTCCTGGGGCTTCGGCACCAGATGAAAGGTGCTGCAGCGGAGGTGTAGCGGCCTCGACTCCACCGCCTCGACCGGCTCCTGTTGGCCGCCGCGAGCAGGGCGATCCCCAGGGATCAGTGGTCGTCGTTCGTCGTCAGGCCGGAGACCCTGCGAGGAACGGTCGATCGACGGGCCGGGCCCCCCTTTGGGCGAGTTCACATCGCTCCCCGCGATGGGGTCGTGATCGGTCAGTCGTTGGGGCCAAAGGGCGCGTCTGCACAGTCATGCTTGCTGTCGGCGATGCCGACCCCGAGACGAGCCGGTCCCGGATGCGAGTTCCCCGAGCCGTCGTTCGATGAAGCGCCGCTCGGCGCCGTCATCGGTCAGGTCCCTCGCGCGCCGGTAGGCGGCACGCGCCTCGTCGGTCCGCCCGAGGCGTCGCAGGAGTTCGGCCCTGGTCGAGTGCAGGTAGCGGAAGTCGTCGAGCTCGAGCCGGTCGATGACGCGCAGGCCGGCCTCGGGGCCGTCGGTTTCGGCGATGGCGATGGCGCGGTTCAACTCGACGACCGGCGAGGCGGTGAGATGCGCGAGCTCCCCGTACAACGCGGCGAGCTGCACCCAGTCGCACGGCATCTCGGCGTGCAACGAGGCGATCGCTGCTTGCAGGACGTACGGCCCGCGCCCGCCCAGGGCGAGCGCCCGTTCGAGCTCGGCGCGTCCGTCCGCGATCTCCCCGGTGTCCCAGCGGGACCGATCCTGGTCCCCGAGCAGCACCATTTCGCCGTCGTGGAACCGCGCCTCGCGACGGGAGTCGTGCAACAGCATCATCGCCAGGAGCCCTCGGACCTCGGCGTCGTCGGGGAGCAGTTCGACGAGCGCGCGTCCCAACCAGATCGCCTCGGCAGCCAGCTCGTCACGGCCGCCGTAGCCCTCGTTGAAGATCAGGTACACCACGGCGAGCACGGCATCGAGACGCTCGCGGAGCAGATGAGGCGGTGGCACTCGGAACGGGATGCCCGCGGCCTTGATCTTGTGCTTGGCCCGGACCAGCCGCTGCGCCATCGTGCGCTCCGGGACCAGGAACGCGCGCGCGATCTCGTGGGTGGTGAGCCCGCCGAGGGTGCGAAGGGTGAGCGCAACCTGCGCCTCCACCGCGAGCGCCGGGTGACAGCACGTGAAGATGAGCTCGAGCCGCTCGTCGCGAAACGTTGTGGCGTTCATCGGCGGCTCACCGGGATCGACCTGGACGAGCATGCCCAACTTCGCGGCGAGGACCCGTTCGCGGCGGATGCGGTCCGTGGCTCGGTTCCGAGCCGTCGTCATGAGCCAGGCGCGCGGATTCGCGGGGATACCGTCGCGCGGCCAGCGGTCGGCGGCGATCGCGAAAGCCTCCTGCGTGGCGTCCTCGGCGAGGTCGAAGTCGCCGAGGACGCCGATCAGGGTGGCCAGGACGCGGCCCCATTCCTCTCGGAAGATCCCGTCGAGCGTCGTTACCAATACACCTCGGAGGGTCGGATCTCGACGGCGCCACCATAGCGGGCTGCCGGGACGCGGGCGGCCACCTCGATCGCTGCATCGAGGTCGTCGGCCTCCAGGACGAACAAGCCGCCCACAGCCTCTTTCATGCCGACGTATGGGCCGTCGGTCGTCAAGGTCTTCGCGCCCTCCACGCGGACGGTCGTGGCGTTCTCGGCTCGCCCCATCGGCAGCCCGGGGGTGACGCCCGGCGTCTCGTTGATCCCTTGGTAGTCGGCGTAGACCTGCTTCTGCTCCTCCTCGGGAAGAGCGGCCTGTCGCTCGAGCGCATCGCCCTGGTAGATCAGCATGACGTACTTCATCAAACCCTCCTTCCGGGGATGGTCGCGTTTAAGACGAACGGCGAAACGCGAAATCGACCGCTTCGAGACGGGAATCTCGCAGCCCATGGGCGGGCCGTCGCCAGTTCGCTCCCCTCTCGTCCACGGGCGGTCCTGACGCCCGGTGTCGTGACGCCAAACGGTGGTTGGCCAGGGCAGACCCGGTGCCCGCTGTGCTTTCGCTTCTGGAGGGGCGTGACTATGTAGTAGAGGTTAGGCAGATGCGAGCAGAAGAGGTGCTGGGTTGATCCTCCCGAAGGAACGCGACCCTCGTTTCGTGACGATCCGTCGCGGAGGGACCCTCACTGATTCGGATCACTATCTCCTCGCCTTGTGGGCGGCATCGTGCGCGGATCACGTCCTGGACCTCTTCGAGTCGGCTCGG
>VAXZ01000019.1 GCA_005885035.1 Actinomycetota bacterium | reverse complement strand
AGCGCGGGCAACGTCAAGGTGCCGTGGGGATCAGGGGTCGCTCGGTTCGTCCCGGGTCACGTGGTGGTGGTGTGGAGGGACCGTGCGCCTCGCCCTGCAACGCGGGCCCTGAACGCGCGGCTCGGAGCGCGGACGATCGCTCCGATGGCGGGAACGAACGTCGACGTGGTGCGGGTCGGCAGCGGAACGTCCGTCGCGGCGGCGATCCGCCGCTACCAACGGTCTCCGCTGGTCCGCTTCGCCGAGCCGGACCGGATCGCCAGCGTCGCGGCCAACCCGAACGATCCGCTGTTCGACCAGCAATGGGCGCTCAACAACACGGGCCAGCCGCACGAGCTCACGGATCAAGGAGTTCCTGGGGCCAAGACCAAACGGCAGGGAACCTCGGACGCCGATGTCGATGCACCCGAAGCGTGGGCGCTCACCCCTACTGGGCGGCATCCGGTGATCGCCGTGATCGACACGGGCGTCGACATCAACCACCCGGATCTGCAGAACCAGTTGTGGGTGAACTCGGCCGAAAAGAACGGAACGGCCGGCGTGGATGACGACCACAACGGGTTCGTCGACGACGTGAACGGCTGGGACTTCAAGCGGAACAGCCCCAACGTGACACCGGCAAACACGCTCGACGACTCGCACGGCACGCACGTCGCGGGGATCATCGCGGCGGAGCGGGACAACAACGAAGGGATCAGCGGCGTCTGCCCGCAATGCAGGATCATGGCCCTGCGGATCGGGACGGCGGCCTCGATCACCCTCGGGAACGAGCTGAAGGCGATCGACTACGCGATCAACAAGCACGCCAACGTGATCAACCTGAGCCTCGGCGACCCGGCCTGGTCGAAGGCCGAGCGCGCCGCCATCAAGAGGGCGGGCAAGGCCGGCATCCTGGTCGTGGTCGCCGCCGGGAACTCGAGCATGGACAACGACATCCAGTTCTACGAGCAACCGAAGGGGCAGCCGCCGAGCTGGGCGCCGTCGTATCCCGCCAGCTACACGCTCAAGAACATCGTGGCCGTCGCCGCCAGCAACGACCGTGATCAGTACGGCTACTTCTCCCAGTGTCAAGGGATCTTTCAGGTGTGGCAGTGCGGATTCACGAGCTGGGGACACGACTCGGTCGACGTCGCAGCACCTGGCGTCGACATCATGAGCACGGTCGCGGTCGGCAAGGGCCCGACGGCCCACCCGGATGACGTGGTGTGGGATGGAACGTCGATGGCGGCACCGATGGTCGCCGGCATCGCCGGGCTGGTGCGCTCCGAGCACCCGTTCTACAACGCAGTGCAGATCAAGGACGCGATCATGCATTCGGTGAACCACCCGGCATCGCTCAAGCTCTTCGACGCGTGGGGCCCGGAGGCCGGCGTCGGCAAGAAGCCGCTGACCGGGCACTTCACACGGACACAAGGCCGGGTGAACGCCTTCCGCGCCCTGACGGCTTCGAAGACCAACGCGACGCCCCTGACCGACGGCAACATCGACGGTGCGAAGCTCTTCGCATCGCCGAAGATCGGCCATCTGTCCTGGCCGGCGGATGCGAACGACGTGTACCGACGCAAGCTCCGGAAGGGGATCCGTTACCAGGTGATCCTGAACGGCCCGTCCGGCTCGGACATGGACCTTTGGGTCTGGCGCCCGGGGACGACCGAGATCTTCCAGTTCACCTCCGGATGCTTCGTCAGGGGAGGTCCCTGCCCCGCGTTGGAGGCGGTCTCTGGTGGGCGGACGGCTGACGAGAAGGTCACCTTCAAGGCACCGAAGACCGGCGTCTTCTACATCCAGGTGAACGGGTGGTACTCGGGAGGCCGCTACAAGCTGACCCTCAAGAAGGTCTAGAACGCGAAGCGCTCATGGCGACCATCGACGGCGTGCGGCGGATCGCGCTCAGCCTCCCTCGGACCGAGGAGGCGCTCGTCCGCGATCGTGTCAAGTTCCGCGTCGGGCGGATCGTCTATCTCGCCTTCTCTCGCGACGAGACCGTGATGGGATTCGCGTTCCCGAAGGAGGAGCGCGAGTCCCTCGTCTCCTCCAAGCCCTCGACGTTCCTGATGCCGCCGCCCTCAGACCTCCGCTACAACTGGGTGGATGTCCGGCTGAGCGCGATCGACGACGTCGAGATGGAGGAGATCGTGATCGACGCCTGGCGGATGGTCGTTCCGAAGCGGGTCGCTGCCGCCCACCTCGGCGACCCGGCACCGTCGCCGCGAGTCCCCACCCCGAGCCGCGAAGGTGCCATCCGATCAGGCGATCCACCGAGTACCGGCCTGGGCCCGAGAAGGCCAGCGCGGCGACAGCCGCGGCGTTCACGAGCGGGAGCTCGATCCCTCCCTTGGTGTTCCACAGCCCGTTCGGCAGATGGACCACGATGCCGGCCGCCGTCATCACCCCGATCACCGCGGCTGCCCCAAGCGAGGTGACGAGCCCGAGCAGGATCAGCGAACCTCCCCCCGTCTCAGTGAGACCGGCCACGATCACCAACGGCGGGGCGGGGCGGAAGCCCACTTCGTCGAAGAACCGGGCCGTCCCGACCGGGCCGCCGCCATTCCACCAACCGAAGAGCTTCTGCGTTCCGTGCCCGATGAACAGGGTTCCGATGACGAGTCGCAGGATCAGCAAGCCGATATCCACGGGCGGCACCTCCGCGCGCGACTATCCGGAGTGGACGCCCCCGGCCAGTCCCCGGATCCATTCGTGCAGGACGTCCCGCTCCTCCATCGGACGCTTGGGTGCGTCCTGGACCACGCGTCCGGACCGCGAGCGCTGGAAGAAAGGCCGGCGCTCCTCATGGATCGCGCAGGTGTTGGTCCCGTTGTAGACGGACAGTCGCGTGTCGCAACCGTCGAACCGGCAGACGCGGCCGGTCGCGAACCTCCGGGAGGTCTTGATCTCGCCCAAGCCTCGACCCTGCATCACGTTCATCGCCCGACTCCTCCTCGTCGACTCACCGCGTTGCTACCCGTCCCGAACGAAGGGCAAACGCGGCGGAGGTTCGGGGCAGAAGGTTTCGGGCTCGGAGGCCCGGGTACCACCGACCCGTAGGCCCGGCGTGGGGTGCCCGCGGCCGGCCGAAAGACCCGCCGCGGGCACCCACGACCACGACCCGAGAGTCTTACTCTCGCGCTTCCTGTTCCTCTTCGTGTTCCAACTGGTCCAGCACCGTCTCTGAGAGCTTCTCCGACCCGATCATCCGGTTCCGTGCCTCGTCCGTTGCGCGGATCAGTTCATCAAGCTTCACGTGCATCGCGAGCGAGTCCCGGTTGATCGTGTTCTGGATGACGAACACCATCAGGAAGGTCAGCACGGTTGTCGCCGTGTTGATGATCAGTTGCCAGGTGTCGGAGAATCCGAAGATCGGCCCCGAGACGGCCCAGACGAGGATGATCACGAAGGCGGCCGTGGCTGCGGCCGCATGGCCCGTGATGCGAGCGGCTGCGCTGGCGAACGCGTCGAAGCGTCCCACTTTCCGTTCTCGATCCACGTGGTCTCACCCCCTACGTCATGCCGCCTATCGAGAAGGGCTGCACCGCACTATGCCCGTTCGTCGCCGACGGCAAACGCGAGCGAGTGGATCCCGGGTTGTCCCTCGGCTCGTCCAAGCGACAGGATGGTCCGGCGAGCGAGGAGGTTCGATGGGTAACGACGACGCGGGACTGGTCCGCCGCTCCGAGCTGATCCCCTCGATGACTCGCGCCCTCGCGGCCGCCGTCACGACGGCCGAGGTCGCACAGGCGACCATCTCTTCGCTGTTGATCGCGATCGAGGCCGACGAGGTCGCCTTCGCGGTCGTCCAAGACAGAGGACGCCGTCTGCGGGTCATCGCCGCGACCGGGACCACGCTCCTCGGCAACCCCCGCTCCGTCGTCGACCTCGTCACCGATCCGGAGCATCCCGTGGCGCGCGCGATCCGTTCGGGAGGGATGGTGGTAGAACGAGCGCGATCCACTCGGTCGAGCGTCCAAGCGTACGTTCCGGTGCTCGCGGGGGATCGGGTCGCGGGCGTGATCGCGATCGCGGTCGCTCGGTCGACCGGGCCGACGGATGCCGACCTCTCGGTGCTCGAAGGGACCGCGGACCGTGTCGGGGGAGCGCTGGAACGCGCCCGCTCGTTCCGAGCCGAGCGGACCGCGCGCGCCGCGGCCGATCGGGCGAAGTCGCGGGTGGAGCGGCTCCAAGCCGCCACGGCCGAGCTCGCGAAGGGGCTCTCGCAGCGGGAGGTGACCCGCGCGGTCCTTCGGGAAGCGGTCCGTGCCGTCCGCGCGCACGGTGGAGCGCTCGCCTTGCCGTCGGACGACGACCGACTGGAGCTCGTCGCGACGGAGGGGATCGCAGAAGGGTTCGGGAACGACGACGGGGAACCGATGCACCTCCCGGTCGCGTCCACGTCGGCGATCGCGTCTGCCTACCGCGATGGTTCCCTCGTGATCGTCCCTGATCGTGCCGATTGGGTCGCACGGTTCCCCGCAGGTGCCCTCCTGTTCGACGGCGTCGCGAACTCCCAGTTCTCCGTTCCGATCCTGGCGGAGGGGCGGCCGATCGGAGCGCTCGGTCTGTATTTCCGCGATGAGCGGCGACCCACCGAAGACGACGTCCGGCTTGTCACCTCCTTGACGGAACAGGCCGCGATCGCGTTGGAGCGGGCGAGGCTGGTGGAGCGGGAGCGAGCGGCCGCCGAACGGACACGACAGCTGCAGACCGTAACCGCCGAGCTCGCCAAAGCCGCCACGGAACAGGACGTTCGTGACGTGCTCAGGAACCATGCACGCCGAGTGGGCGCGATCGACGCCACCATGGAACTCCGCGGCACGCGGGATATCGACGCGACCGGCGCCGCTCATCCACCCGGGTGGAACCCCCAAGACGGCTCCACGGACGTCATCGAGCTGCGGCTGGTCCAGGACGACGTCAGCATCGGGGTCCTGTCCGTCAACTTGCCTGCTCCGAGGGCACCGACCGATGAGGAACGACATCTCTGGACCGATATCGGACGACAAGCCGCGCAGGCGCTCGTGCGAACGCGCTTGTACGCCGATCTGCAACGGTCGCGTCAACGATTGGCGCGACTCCAACAGGTCACGTCCGCGCTCTCGGCCGCCCGAACACCCGCGGAGGTCGCGACGGAGGTGCTCGACCGGGGACTGCCCGCGCTCGGGGCGGCGACCGGCTGGCTCTACACCACCGATGAGCATGACGATGCACTCACCCTCATCCGTCCAGACGGATCGAGCGATCCGTGGCACGAGCGCGTCGAGCTGACGGCTGCGGTCCCGGTCGCCGACGTCGTTCGGACGCAGGGATCCGTGCTGCTCCCGTCGGTCGACGAGGCTCGCCGGCGGTACCCAGCGATGTTCGGCGCCGACAGGCCGGTCCCGCCCGACGAGCGAGCATGGGCCTGGCTGCCGCTGCGCGTCGGTGCGCGTGTCGTCGGGGGGATGGGTCTGAGCTTCACGGTGGAGCGGTCGTTCGACGGGCAAGAGCGCTGGGCGTTCGAGACGCTCGCGGATCAGGTGGCTCAAGCGCTCGAGCGATCCCGCTCGTACGCGGCCGAACACCGGATCGCCGCTGTGCTTCAGGAGAGCCTCCTCCCGAACGCCGTCCGCAACGTCGGTCCCGCCCGTGTCGCCGCGCGGTACCTTCCCGCCGCGACCGAGGCGTCCGTCGGCGGAGATTGGTTCGAGATGCTCGACCTGCCGGGCGAGCGACTCGCCGTCGCCGTCGGGGACGTGGTCGGGAGCGGGATCGGCGCTGCGGCGGCGATGGGACAGATCCGCAGCGCGGTCCGCGTCCTCGCTTTGGCCGGGAAACATCCGATGGAACTGCTCGAGACGATGGACGCGTTCGCGGAGTCGGTCGAGGGCGCCCCGATGTCGACGGCCGTGTGCGCGGAGCTCGACACGCGAACGGGTCGCATCACGTACGCGTGCGCGGGCCATCCACCGCCGCTCGTGGTCGGGCCCGGGGGAGCGCGCTTCCTGGAGGGCGGGCGGCGGCCGCCGCTCTCGATGCCGCCTGCGAACGCGGCCGCATCCGATGCGTCCGACCATCTGGAACCGGGCGAGACGCTGGTCCTGTATACCGACGGGCTGATCGAACGGCGCGGTGAGGCCGTCGATGAGGGTCTCCAACGCCTCGCAGTGGTCGCGACCCACCTCGCCGACCGTGGGCCCGACGCGCTCGCGGAGCGGATCGTCTCGCAGCTGCTGCCCGACGGGGCCGCCGACGATGCCGCCGTCCTCTGCGTTCGATACGAGCCAATGACGGCGGCGTGGACGGCCCCGGACTTCGTCATGCATCTCCCCGCCGCCGCGGAGGAGCTCGCCGGCCTCCGGGCCGCCATCCGACGATGGTCGATGCGCGCGTCGATCCCGGCCGACGTCACGGAGGAGATCGTGCTGGCGATCGGTGAGGCGTGTGCGAACGCGATCGAGCACGCCTATCGGGGTGCTTCCGGAGACCTCACGGTCGAGCTCAAGCTCGGGGCCGGCGGCGAGGTCCAAGCCGAGATCCGAGATGACGGTCAGTGGTGGGATGAGGGTCCCGCGTCCACGCGCGGACGGGGCATGACCCTGATGCGGGCGCTGATGGATACGGTCGACGTCCGACCGGGCGCCTCAGGAACGACCGTCGCGATGCGCCGACGGGTGGAACCGTTGCAGGGCCGCCCCCGCGACGGGGAGAACACCCCGCCGCGGGGGCGATGAGGCCTACCGGCTCTTCCGCAGCGCCTTCACGAGGTCCCACTTCCCCATCGTCGAGCGACCGGGGATGTTCCGCTTCTTGGCCTCATCGTAGAGCTGCTGACGCGTGCGATCCTCGAGCGCGCGGCCCGGTCTGCCGCCCCGAGCGCGAGCACGCGCGGCCTGGCGTCCCATATCGCTTCGGACCGCGGCGGGCAGGTGCGCGATCGTCCGTTGCCGTTGCGCCGCAGCGCGTGCCTTCTTGATGTTCCGCTTGGCTGCGGTGGTCTGCTTCCGCGTCGCCATGTCCATCACCTCCATCCGATCCTGGGCCGATCCTGGGCCGGTCAGCCCCAGATGCTGATCCCGCCGGGCCCGACGAGGCACCCGATGATGATCAGGACGATCCCCCACAGGATCGCCCCGCGGATGATCGAGAGGATCCCCGCGATCACCAGGATCGCCGCAAGGATCCACAACAGCAGCGCCGCGCCCGAACTCAGGTGTGCCGCGATGATATCCATGGGCATGACCCTCCTCATCCCTTCGCGACATCCGTTTCCCGTTCATCGAGCTCGCAAACGGTCGTTCCGCATCACGATCGTGTACGGGTCAGGGTTCACATGGCCCATGAACGGGTATCACCGCGATGGAGGTGAGAGACGATGATCGGGACGACCACGCCCACCAGGAACACCGCCGACACCGTGGTGCGGATCGTGCTCACGCTCGTGGGAGCGGCCTTGATGGTGTTCGGCGCCTTCATGCATTGGGTCCGGGGCCTGATCGGGACGAACCTGAGCTGGAAGGCCTTCTATTCCACGGACCTGGTGCATGCGCACAACTTCGTCGAGAGCGTGGGATTCGTCTTCATCTTGCTGGCGCTCCTGGGGATCGTCGGACTTGCTGCATGGACCGGGGGACTCGGGCGTCTTGCCGGCGCCCTCGGCGTCGCCGGCTTCGTCCTGTTCGCGATCCAGGTGTTCCGCGCCAGCGGCCAGCATCTGGCGGGGCTCGACACCCGGATCGAGATCGGTGCGTGGCTCGCGCTCGCGGGATCGGTGATCCTGTTGATCGCCGGATTCCTCTCGACGCCTGAGCCGATCGTGCTCGACACCTAGAGCACGATCGTCGCGATGGAGATGGTGGCGGTCGGATGTATCGCGCTCTGCCGAGCGATCAGACGCTCGTGGCGGATCTGATGGTTGCTTTCCCTCCCTCGACGCTGATCGATGGGAACAGGCCCGCAAGCAGGTCCACCCTGCGGTACGGAAGATCCGCCGGAGCGGACCCGATGTCGCCGATCCCATCGGCGCGAAGGGTCCAGCCGCCATCGTCTGCGAGCAGCTCGATCCGGAGCCGCCGCGAGCCTCCTTCGATCGCGCTCGCGAGGAGCTCGGATACGGCCAGGGCGAGGTCGTCGATCTGGTTCGCCCGCGATCCCAGATCGTTCGCAACGGCCGTCGCGAACGCCCGCAGCATGATGCCCATGCGTGGATCGGCCGGGACCTCGATGACGGCGCCGCTCATCGCCCGACCCTCAGCGAAGATCGTCGACGGACTGGACGCGCGTGATCGACGGCTCGAGCCCGGTCAGGCTGAGGAGCTTCGCTACGGGCGATGCATCCGGCGCGACCAGCACCAGATCGCCTTCGAGCTCTCGCACGTGCTTGAGGCAAGCCACGATCGCCCCGAGCCCACTCGAATCGACGAAGCCGACTCCGGTGAGTTCCAGCGCGACCTTCAGCGGTCCGTCCGGCGTCATCTCCCGCACGCGTTCGCGGAGGCCCGGGGCGGTCGCCAGATCGAGCTCTCCAGAAACCGTGAGGACCGACCAGGTCCCGATCGTGCGTCCCTCGATCACGAGCTCGATCAGAACCGCCTCCTTCTCGAACGGCGCGGAGAGCTCCGCGCGTCCACCTAGTATAGGAGGAGCCTGTGGAGGACCTCTCGACACCGATCACGGTGAACGTCGCGGCTCGACCGGATGCACTCCACATCCTGCGGGTCGTTGCCGCAAGCGCGGCGGCCCTGCTGCAGCTGCCGTTCGACGCGGTCGATGAGGTGCGGATCGCGGTCGACGAGGCGGGGGTTCTCTTGCTCGCATCGTCGCCCGACGCCGACGCTCTCCAGCTCGAGATCACGACGAGCGACGGCTCGCTGCTGATCACGATCGGAACCGACGCTCCGACGGCCGACTGGCCACGGCCGGTCGACCGCGAGAGCTGGTCGTGGACGGTGATCCAAGGGCTCACCCTGGATCCGCGGTTCGTGTCCGGCGACGACGGAAGGCCGGCGATCCGATTCCGGACGCGACCTCCCGTGAAGACGCCGTGAGCGAGGAAGATCGTGCGGCGAACGACGCGGACGGAGCCGTCGAACTCTTCCGGCGTCTTCCCGATGAGATCGTTCGGGAAGAGCTGGTCGAGCGCTTCCTCCCGCTCGCCCGTCACCTCGCCCGCCGGTTCGCGGGACGGGGGGAGTCCGTCGAGGATCTGATCCAGGTGGCCGACCTCGGCCTTCTGAACGCGATCGACCGCTTCGACCCGGATCGTGGGGTGCAGTTCACGACGTTCGCGGCCGTGACGATCACCGGGGAGTTGAAGCGACATTTCCGAGACCGTGGTTGGTCGGTGCGCGTCCCCCGCTCGTTGCAGGAGTCGGCGCTGCTGGTTCATCGAACGTTGGAGACGCTGTGGCAGGACCTCGGTCGGTCGCCCACGATCAGCGAGATCGCCGAGGGAGCCGACCTGCCGGAGGAAGCCGTCATCGAGGCGATGGATGCGATCCAGGCGTACTCGCCCGCGTCGTTGGACGCGGTCGTCTCCGAAGACGGGACGCCCATGAGCGAGACCGTGGGCCACGCGGACCCGTCGTTCGAAGTCGCCGAGGGGTGGGCGTCGGTCGCCCCGGCGCTCGAGAAGCTGCCCGAGCGCGAACGCCGCATCCTGTATCTCCGCTTCTTCAGGGGGATGACGCAAACGGAGATCGCTCAGGAGATCGGGATCTCGCAGATGCACATCTCCCGGTTGATCGCCCAGAGCCTCGAGCGGGTCCGTCGCGAGATCCGAGGCCCCGAGGCCCAGGAGCGCGGCGCGAGCGAAGCGGAAGCGGACCGCCGCTAGCTCCGATGCCTCATCACGCGATCCGGCGTTCCCGGATCCGGCCGGAGCGCTCGCTCGAGCGTGGCCGGAGACGCCGAGATCTCCTTCAAGGTTTCACCGATCGCGCGGGCGGAGCTGTCCGCCTCGGCAACGTCGCCGAGCGAGACGATGCCGACCAGCCGCTCACCTTTCACGACGGGCAGGCGACGGACCCGTTCCGTCGCCATCATGGCGCGAGCCTCCGAGACCTGGGCATCGGGGCTGATCGTGAAGATCGATCGGCGAGTGGCGACGTCGCCCATGCGAGCCTTGCTGGGATCCGAACGGTCCCCGAGGACGCGGATCACGAGGTCTCGATCCGTCACGATCCCCACCAGATGGCCCTCGGCGTCGACGACAGGGGCCGACCCCACGTCGTGCGAACGCATGAGCCCGGCCGCATCGTAGGCATCCATGTCCGGGGTCACCGTCTTCACGTCTTCCGTCATCACGTTGCGGACCAACAGCATCCCTCGTCCTCCCTCAGACCTCAGGCTTCAGGACCGTAGCTATGGATCGCTCTGGTTGCTTCCCCGGAACGTGCGGGACCGAAACCGCTCCCCACGGACGGCCCGCCGCTCGATATCGGCGTCGCGAAACCCGCTGAGGAGCCATCCGGAGCTGCTCCCTGCCGGCCACATGACAGCGGTGACATGCGCACCCGGGGTACGCACGCTGAGGGCTCCGGCGAATCGTGACAGTCCTGTCATGACGCTTGCCCGTGGCGCGTTCAGCGCGCCATCGTGGGCCGTCAGAACGTTTGCGCGTCTTGGGCGAGGGGGTTGCATGGTGCGCTCGTTGCGTGGTGCGTGGAGGTTCCCGATACTCGTCGCGGTCGGGGTGTTGGTAGCGTCGTCGTGCTCATCGTCGTCCAGCTCCGGTGGCAGCGGGATCACGCCGGCCGCCACGATCTTCGTCCAGAACTTCCGATACAACGGCGTCCCGACCACCTTGTCCTCGGGCATCGTGAGCTTCCTGTTCCAGAACAAGGAATCGTTCCCGATCACCCACGAGATGATCCCGATCGCCTTGCCCACCGGGAAGACCGCCCAGGACGTCACCGCGGCGGCGCAGGCGAGCGGGCCGACGGGCGGGACGAATTCGGAGGACCTGTGGCTCCACATCGGGGGCGACTTCGGACCCGCCGACACGGGAGCGAGCGTCGTCGAGACGCTCTACCTCCCGCCCGGCAACTACGCCTTCGCGTGTTGGCAGACGGGCACCCAGAGCGGCGGCGAGAACGGACCACCGCACGCCGCGAAGGGGATGGTCGCCCAGTTCACCGTGACCTAGACCTCGGGAGTGCATCCCATCCGAGCCGAGCGCCGGCCTCGAGTATCCAGGTGCCTCGCGGGAGCGTCGCTTCTACTCCTCGGCGGCTGCGCCAAGGAGGGGATCTCCCCGCAGGGGCAGGACGTCCATCAGCTCTACATCGTGATCATGCTCCTGGCCGCGCCCGTCTTCCTCCTCGTCGAGGGCTTGCTGATCTGGAACGTCGTCCGCTATCGCAAGCGTGACGACGCGTCGCCGCCGCAGACGACCGGTGGGAACCGGTCTCTCGGCGTCTTCTTCGCGATCCCCGCCGTCATCGTCGCCACGCTCTTCCCCTTCGGCGAGGCGACGCTGATGAAGATCGAGAAGCCGGAGGTCCCCCAGGTCAAGATCAACGTCGAGGGGTTCCAGTGGGAGTGGACGTTCCTGTACCTGAACGAGGGGATCTTCGTCTCCGGCAAGACCGCATCAGACACGGCCCCGCAGCAGCCGGCGCAGATGTATCTGCCGGTCGACGAACCCGTCGAGATCGATCTGACGTCCCGAGACGTGATCCATTCCTTCTTCGTCCCGGATCTGCTGTTCAAGCGCGACGCGATCCCCGGGCGGATGACCTCGTTCACCTTCACCCCGACCGTGCTCGGCACGTTCCATGCCCAATGCGCCGAGTTCTGCGGCCTGTTCCATTCGAAGATGACGTTCGAGGTGCACGTCGTGTCGCCTCCCGACTATCAGGCGTGGATCCTGCAGGAACGCAAGGCGGCGGCAAGCGTCACGTGCGCGCCCAGCGGGTCCACCTTGAACCTGGTCGCGCACAACATCTCGTGGAACACGAACTGTCTCGCGGTCCCCGCCCAACAGCCGTTCACCGTGAGCGTCACGAACCAGGACGACGGGATCCAGCACAACTTCTCGATCTACGACAGCTTCTTCGAGAAGAAGACCTACTTCACCTCGCCGAAGCTGCTCGGACCGGCGAGCGAAACGCTGCACGCGAGCGGACTGCCGCCCGGCCACTACTACTTCCAGTGCGACGTCCACGGCCCCGCCATGTCGGGATCGTTCGTCGTGGCGGCCCCCGGATCGAGCCCGTGATGATCATGGAGGACACGACATGGCGGTGAAAGAGGCACCGACCGCGGCGCTCGCGCCGGAGCCCGAGCGCGGCCGGCTCCTCGACTGGCTGACGACGACCGATCACAAGAAGATCGGACTCCTCTACCTGATCAACAGCTTCGCCTTCTTCGCCGTGGCGGGGATCTTCGCGCTGTTGATGCGGACGGAGCTCGCCAGGCCGGGGACGCAGGTCTTCGCCCCCCACGCCTACAACCAGCTGTTCACGCTGCACGGGACGCTGATGATCTTCCTCGTGATCTTCCCGCTGCTCGCGGGGTT
>VAXZ01000142.1 GCA_005885035.1 Actinomycetota bacterium | reverse complement strand
GGTTGGCCGACCGCGACGACGCAGAGGATCGCGACTCCGATCTTACGCTTAGGGAACCCGGTGGCGAGAGGCGCTCACGACCGGAAGCCCGCGCCTGTAGAGAAGGTCGCGTCGACGCTTCAGCCCCTCGTAAGGATGCTCGCTCGACGCGTGAGGTAGATCGACGTCACGACCGGCGCCGCCACAGCCAGTGCGAACCCGATCGTGATGAGCGCCTGTTCGAGACCCGAAGGTCCGCAGGGACCGGATCCGCTGCACGTATAGCTCGCGAAGAAGAACAACTCGAAAGGCAGCATCAGGCCGCCGGGGATGATCAGCGAGCCGATCAGCTTGTCACGGGAGGTCCACACCGGCGAACTCCAAAGAAGGAGGAGCCCGATGATCCAGCCGAGGACGGGGATGACGATCCCTCCGATCAGAAGCAGGATCACTGCTGCGATCTCACGGATGCCGGCCTTCGCCCTGGGGATCCCCATCCGGTCGCGCGCTTCGTCCGCGATGTCGGCCGGGTCCCCCAATCGCTCCAACACGTTCCTGACACTGACCTCGTCGCGGTTCGGCATCTCGGCGAGAGCGCTGTCGATATGGTCCTTGATCTCAGCGACGAGTTCGTCCTGCCGGCGCTTCGGCAGGTCTCGGACGTCATCCCGAAGATCGTCGAGGTATCGATCGATGAGGTCGTTCGACATGGTTCATCCCTCCTCCAGCAAGACGTCGACGGCGTCTCGGAATCGGATCCACTCCTCGCGGAACTCCTTCAGCGCCTTCGACCCCTTGGTCGTCAGTCGGTAGTACCGGCGGGGTGGTCCTGAAGGCGACTCCTGCCACGTGGTCTCGACGGTGCCGTCACGACGGAGCCGAGACAACAACGGATAGATCGTCCCTTCGCTCGTTTCCATCCCCGTCGCCTCTGCAAGGGCGCGCACGAGGTCGAACGCGTAGCGCTCCTCTGACTTCAACATCGCGAGGACGCAGTACTCGAGAACACCGCGCCGCAGCTGCGCGATGAGACTGCTGCTCCGCGGCACTACCATGCGGCGCATGGTACCTTGCAACCGGTGGTGGAGTCAAGCGGATCCGACCAGCGCCCGCTGCGGCGGATCGACGTTCCGACTAGCGCCGCTCCCTCCACGGCCGGGCGAGCACGTCGCGGACCTCGTGCACGGCGTCGATGCGGTCGGCAAGCGGAGCCACGCTCACGAGTTCGAGGCGATCGACCGCCCAGGTCCCGCACGACACCCAGTCGGGGTTCCAGAAGCTCCACCAGCTGACGCCAGCCCAGCGGCCCTCGTCGAAGATCGCGCGCGCCCATCGCTGCGTGGTGCCGCGATCGCGGGTCACGACACGCGAGGGACGGAGCTCGCGGTCCAGGAGGGCCTTCGCGTCGTCCAGGTCGAGCAGCGGGTCGTCGAGGGAATACTCGGCGAGCGCGCGGGTGCCGCCGACGAGGGACGGAACCACGAACATCGCGTCGGACCACTCCTCGAGGTCGCCGAAGCGCTCGCCGATCGCGCCGACCTCGGAGGTGGACGCGTACAGGACGCGGTATCGGTCCGGACCATCGATCCGACCCGCTCCCTGGGTTGGCGACACATACAGGGGGTGGCCCGGCCGGTCGGGCGTCTGCGCATCGGGGAGCCACGGGAAGACACGGAAGAGACGCGTGGTCAACGCCGTGGGCTACGCGAAGGCGCCCTCGGCCTCGGCGTCTATCGCCTCCACCACCGGACCCGCGCCGCGGAGCATCAGGACGTCGATAGGACGCGCACCGAGATGCGCGTTGAACGAGCGGAGCCACGTGTCGGCGACGTCCGCCGGATAGAGCTGTGCGAGCCGCGACAGCACGTAGTCGAGGTCAAGCACCTTGCGCGTGCTCTCCGGCCCGATCCCCTCCTTGCCCGAGCGCCATCGGGAGGGCTGCGACCGGCTCACTTGGAGGAGCTCCGCCACCCTGTTGTTCCCCACGGCGCGAACCAGCCCGTCGAGGCGCTCCCCCGCAGGAACGAGGGGAAGGGTGCGTGCTGCCTTCCCGTGCGACTCGGTGGTCTTCGTCGTCGCGGCCTTCTTGGCGGTGGTCCGCTTCTTCGCTTGGCTCATGCTTGGCAGCTTACCCAACGATATCTGTTGGGGCAAGTGTTCAGCGTGGGTTAAGGTCTTCGGGCTTCTCGTTAAGCGCCTCCCCGTCCAGCCACGGCCAGCGATCGTCGGCGAACAGCTCCTCGTCCGTTACCGGCTCGAGCGCCGCCAGCAGCCGGTTTGAATGACTCGTCGAACGCCCGCCGCGTGAGCTCCGGTGGATCGTCCAAGTGCTCGCGGTGCGTCCGCTCGTTGAGCGCGTCGGTGCTGTTCGCGGGATCGTTCACGTCGTAGGGCTGGCGGCCCGCTCGGAGGCCCTCGATCACGCGCGCGGAGTGGTCGTGCCACCAAGCCATGTGGGCGAGCAGATCCTTGCCGGTCCAGTCGTCCATCGCCGGCTCGAGCAGCCGTTCGTCGGGGACGTGCTCGATCGCTCCAGCAACGCGATGGTATGCCTCCCGCATCGTATGGATCAGCTCCGCCTTGTCCACAGAACGAAGATGGTATCGCCGGCCGTCGGGCTGAGCGCGAGGATGTGTCGAAGCTCGTCACCCGCCATCGCGATCACGATCCAGGATCCCAGGAGCGCGATGCCGGAGGCCATCGGCCTCCGGCATCACCGCAGTGCTGTGCTTGATCGATCAGGAGGTGGCGCGCCAGTCCTCGCTCTCGAGGTTCCGCTCGGCCCCACCGCTGGTTCGGCGCACGTCCTCGTGCGTGGTGGTCCGCGAACGCCCGCCGGCCAACAGGACGAACCCGCCGACCAGCAGACCCATGAGACCTGTTCCAGCGCCTCGGTTCATGTTGCCTCCTTTCCGAAAGAGGCAATACCCACGATCGGCGCGTCTAACACCTGATGTGAGTCGTGGACTACCACGAAGAGGCCACTAAGCTCCTGACGCATCATGCGCGAACCCTCGACCGGATCCGTAGCCGGCCGATCCGAAACCGCCCGACTCGAGGCGTTCAGTGACGGGGTCATCGCGATCGCGATCACGATCCTCGCCCTGGACCTGCGCGTCCCGCAGCTCGAGGAGTTCACCTCGGCCAAGCTCGTCGCCGCCATCCTTCATGAGTGGCCGTCATACTTCGCGTTCGTCCTCAGCTTCACCACGATCCTGATCATGTGGATCAACCACCATGCGCGTATGGCCCTCGTCGAACGGGTCGACGGCTTGCTCATGTTCGGCAACGGGTTGTTGCTGATGACGATCGTCGCGCTGTCGTATCCGACGGCTTTGGTCGGCCAGTATCTGAACACCCCGGCCGGGAAGGGCGCGGTCGTGACCTACGGCTTGTTCGTGCTGGGCACGAGCGCCGCTTGGAACGTCTTCATGCTGGCCCTTCGACCTGAAAGGGGTCTGCTGAAGCCGGGCGTGCCGCCCGAACTGATCGCCTCCACACGTCGCCACGTGGCGCTCGGCTTCGTGATCTACCTCGTGGCGACCGGGCTCGCCTTCGTGAACCCGTACCTTGGACTCGGCGTGATCACGGCGATGTGGGGGTTCTGGTCGGTCATCGCCTACCGGGCGCTGAACCGACACGGGCGGTGGTCGGCCGATGCATCGGGCGGTGGCTCTGACGTCGGCTCCGAAGAGTGAACGGTCGAGGTGCGTGGTTGCCAACCTGGTCGATGATCCGACACATGGTCAGCCGCGCCCGTATAGGGTTTCGCCGTCCACGATCGTGGCGGACACTGGGACGTCCTCGATCTCGTCCGGTCCGAGGTCACGGATATCTGCCCGCAGGATCGTCATGTCCGCGACCTTCCCCGGCTCGAGCGACCCGATGCGTCCCTCCAGACCGACGGCGTACCCCGCATCGGTCGTGTGCGCGAAGAGTGCCTCTTCGAGCGAAAGGCGGTGGCGCGGCCCCAGCACGACTCCCGACCGCGTCTGCCTCCGCATCGCGTTGGCGACCGTCGTGAGCGGGCGGAAGCTCGCGACATCCGAATCGCTGCTGATGACGACGCGTATCCCAGCGTCCAGCTCCGTCCTCCAGGGTTGCAGTTCATGCGCGCGGTCCCCGAGCGCAGCTGCGTACTGGTCCCCGTAGTCGAACAGATACGTTGGCTGCTGCACCGCGATCACATCCAGCGCACGCATCCGTTCGATCTCTCTCGCGGTGGGGAACCCGGCGTGCTCGATCCGTGGCCGCCCGTCGAGACGCGGCGCAGCACGGACGCCCGATTCGAACCCGTCGAGCACCAACGAGATCGCGCGATCCCCTTGCGCATGGACCGCGACTCGCCATCCGTCGGTCCATGCACGTCGGATCAAGGCGACCAGAGCATCGGGCTGGTGGAAGAACGACGCCGACTGGGTACTGATCGCCAACTCATCGCTGAAGGCGGCAGTACCTCCGGTGAGCGTCCCATCCGCATAGATCTTCAGGTGGCCGATCGAGAGGAGATCGTCTCCGAACGGGCCGACCAGCCCGAGTGCCGCGAACGCATCGAGCTGATGGGACAAGGGCATGCACACGGTTCGGATCGGCAGGGCGCCGCGAGCTCGAGCCTCTCGATACGCGGCCAGCTCGCGGGCCGTCACCTGTGCGTCTGCCACGCACGTCAACCCGGCCGCAAGGAACGCGGCGCTCGCTCGCGACACAGCAGCAACCAAGGCATCCATGGGCGCGCGTACGTGGAAGTTCGGTCCATGCGACCCGATGTCCACGTCGGTCGGCAGGACCTCGCCGCATGCGGCATCCAAGCACAGCCCGGTCAGGTGTCCTTCTGCGTCGCGATCGAAGCGACCGCCGGGAGGATCCGCGATGTCGTCATCGATGCGGGCTTCGCGCAGGACGCGCGAGTTGACCAGGACGTGATGGCCGGATGTATGGAACAGGTGCAGCGGATGATCGCCGGCTGCCTCGTCGAGCTCCGCGAGCGACGGCAGCGGGTACCTCGCGTGATCGAATCCGAACCCGCCGATCGTGTTGTCGGCGGGCACCTGAGTGGCGGCGGCGCGCACGGCCTGCAGAAGAGCCCTCGGCGAGTCCACCCGTGGGTAGCGGAGATCGATCGAAGCCAGGGACTCTCCGGTCGAGAGGAAGTGGTTATGAGCGTCGATGAACCCCGGGACGAGGGTGCCACCGTTCAGATCTTGCTCGACTGCACCCGGCAGGCCGTCACGGAGGTCGGCGAGCGAGCCAACGGCCGTGATCGCGCGGCCTCGCACCGCGACGGCCTCGACCCACGGTTGCTCGCGCCTCCCGGTGAAGACGGCTCCGTTCGCGAAGATGCGCTCCCGCCCGTCCATCCGATCCGGGACCCTACCGGCCGGTGAGCGGCCACGACGCCGATAACCTCGTCGCCTCGCTTCGGGTCGTGACTCTCGCGACAGGCCTCGCGGTAGGGTGATACAAGGGGGTGCCGATGGATCCACGACTGTTCGCGCACCTCGAACGCGGTGGAAAGCCGAGCGCAGAAGAGATCCAGAAGATGATCGATCGCACGGAGCGCAGATAGCTGGTCGAGGGCAAGCGCGGCCTCGACACGCTTCCACGAAGCATGGCATGACGGCGGAGACACCGATCCTCGAGACGCCCACCGGGAAGCCTCGAGCTCGTGCCCTCGGGATCCCCTTCGCGGGCAGGGCCGGGACCAACAACGCCCTCACGGATGTGCCCGGTGTGGAGGTCGGGTACGCCCATTCCCAGAACGGCAACGGCGAGATGACCGGCGTGTCGTGGATCGAGGAATCGGGAACGACGGCCGGCCCCATCGCGATCACGAACACTCACGCGGTCGGGATCGCCCACGCATCGATCATCCGCTGGACGGTGAAGCATCACCCGGACCTGGCCGAGGCGTGGCTGCTCCCCGTTGCCGCCGAGACGTGGGACGGATACCTGAACGACATCAACGGTGGTCACGTGACCGTGGACGTGGGGCTGGCGGCGCTGGAGTCAGCCGCATCCGGCCCGGTCGATGAGGGCTCGGTCGGCGGCGGCACCGGGATGAACTGCTACGAGTTCAAGGGCGGTTCGGGAACATCCTCGCGCCTCGTCGAGCACGATGGCACCTCCTACACGGTCGGTGTCTTCGTACAGGCGAACTTCGGCGCGCGCCACGAGCTCGTGATCGCGGGCGTGCCGCTGGGTGCGGAGCTCGCCGACGACAACCCGATCGAGGGATCCTTCTCTCCGGCCGGGGCCGGCTCGTGTATCGCCGTCGTGGCGACCGACGCACCCCTGCTCCCAGGCCAATGCGAGGCGCTCGCGCGCCGGGTAACCCTTGGACTCGCTCGCACCGGAACCACCGGATCGCATTTCTCCGGCGACCTCTTCCTCGGTCTCTCGACCGCCAATGCCGGTTCGTTCACCCCGGGATCCGAGACGCTGTACGGGCGCGGTCGTCCCTACGATGAGATGAGATTCGTTCCGTGGGGGTACCTCGACTCGTTCTATGAAGCGGTCGTGCAAGCGACCGAGGAAGCCGTCGTGGATTGCCTGGTCGCCAACAGCGAGATGATCGGCTTCCGGGGACACCGCACGCCGGCTCTCCCCCGGGACCGGCTCGTGAAGATCCTGAAGGCTCGCGGCGCGATCGTCTGACACGCATCACGTGAGCAGCGATCGAGGTACTCGCTGAGAAGGCTCCGCCAGCGCCGCGGCCCAGTTCTGGGGGCCGGGGCGATCGAGGAGGTTGGGGACGGTCAGGACGGTGAAGTCCCGGGGATCGATGGATCGCAGCTCCTCGGGCAGAACGGGGAACGACACCGTTGCGTCGTCACGAGCGCGCGGCGAATACGGAGCGACCACGGTCGCTCCGATCGAGTTCCGCGACGGATCCAGCATGACCCTGCCGCCGCGGGCTGCCTTCCTGAATGCAGCGGTCACCAGATCGGGGCGTCGCTCCTCGACGATCTGCGTCAGCCGGGTTGCGGCATGCCGAAGCTCCTCCGGTGATACGTGTCGCCTGATCGGCATGACGACGTGCAGGCCCTTCCCGCCCGAGGTCTTGACGAGCGTCTTCAGTCGGAGG
>VAXZ01000141.1 GCA_005885035.1 Actinomycetota bacterium | reverse complement strand
CTCAGCGACGGGACCCGTTCCCTCGGAGGGCGGAACGGGTGGGAAGGAGGTGCCGTTCGACAGGACACCCTTGCCGGAAGCGGCGGCGGGCAACGACCCCACGGATCGGAACGCTCGTCCCGCGTACCCCCGTCTGGAGGAGGGTCGAATGAGAAAGGCACTCGCGATACTCGGCGGGATCATGCTAGTGGCGACGGCGGGCGCGCTCGCGCCGGCGTCGGCGTCCTCGCCGAGCGAACAGCGTCCCGAGAAGCTCCTGTGCAACGAAGGCAGCCCGATCTGTGCCGAAGCGGTCGACGCTCTCGGCTACGAGGGCCAATACACCGGGCACGACGAGCCTTCGCTGCTGTTCTATTCCAACACCCCGGGCGCAGGGAACAACCAGCGATACCGGATGGTCGTGCCGCAAGATCCGCCGATCCTGCCGACCCAGGACGGGACCGGTGGAACCTTCAACTTCCAGGACCGGATCGCCTTTTGGTTCGGGATGGACCTCTGCGACAACCAGTCGGCACCCGAGTTCACGCATGCTCCCTGCGCGCCCAACAGCGACACCAACATCTTCGACGGGGCGGATCCGAACCAGGCGGACTACATCGGCCATCATCCCGGGACCGCGTTCCTGGAGCTCCAGTTCTACCCGCCGGGATGGGCTCCGTTCCTGAACGCCATCAGCTGCGACGCCACGCAATGGTGCGCGGCGATGGCGATCTTCAGCTTCGATCGCAACCAGAACACCTTCGTGGACAACAACGCCGCCTGCCTGAACACCGTCGGTCTCGAGCCGGCGAACTTCGCGTTCATCACGACGAGCGGCGTGCCCCAGGCACCTCCGGGTCCGTTGGACCTCACCGCCGGATCGTTCACTCCCGATCCCTCGAAGGACCTGTTCATGGGAGCGGGCGATCGGTTGAACATCTCGATCCACGATTCCTCCGCCGGACTCGTGACCCAGATCGACGACCTCACGTCGGGAGACTCGGGATCGATGACCGCGAGCGTGGCGAACGGGTTCGCACAGATCAACTACGAGCCCACCGCCTCGACGTGCACCGAGACGCCGTACGCCTTCCACCCGATGTACGCCACGTCGAGCGAACACACGCGCGTGCCGTGGGCGGCCCACTCATACAACGTGTCCTTCTCCGACGAGATCGGACACTGGGAGTACTGCAACCACGCGAACGTCAAGGGTATCTGCGTCAACCCCGGCGTCACCGAGACCAAGAAGGACGCCGACGACACGCAGTGCTTCAACGCGGACGCGTCGCTGCGGATCGCGATCGGCGGCTGCTTCGCGACCGACAACGACTTCGACGGGGTCTCGTACCAGAACACTTGGCCGGGATCGCTGTCGGACGCTCGACTGGATGCTGCCCGGAATCCGGGCTCGATCCGGTTCACGAGTCCGACGTTCAACGGTGGACTGAACTACAGCCGCGTGGGGTTCGAGGCGGACCTCCCCCGGATCGAAGCGGCGGACTTCGGGGGGATCTGTGATCGCAACACCGGCGCCGGTTGCGTGAACCCGCCGCCGGGCTCGAACTTCTACCCGTTCTACAGCACCCGGAACAATCCCTCGGTGGGCTGCTTCTGGCAGCTCGGCGGGGCGCACATCCCGGGGACGACGAACACGTTCGGTGGGAGCTCGGCCACGGAATTCGGCCCGCTCTTGTTCCTGGACTATCCGGGACCGGGGTTCACCCCGATCCATCGCACGAACGACTTCAGACAGGTGTTGTCGACCAACCCCTGCCTGCGAGCCTGACGTTCGATGGGGCGGGGGCGAGGGCACCATCGGTGCCCTCGCCCCCCCGGCCCTCCCTCTCATCGCCGCCCCTGCGTTGACGGTTCCCACCGTTCCCCGGCTCCTACGACGCCGGCCGGAACCGGGTGACGTACTCGGCCAGCTTGTGCATGTTCTCCTCCAGACCGTCCGCGGCCCCGTACTCACGGATCGCCCGTTCGCGGTCGGCTGCCGAGGGGAACAGCGCCCTGATCGTCACGCCCGTCTTGCCGCCCTCGTCGGCGAAGTCCACCGTCGTGAAGAAGTGGTCCGGCTCGCCCGGGTCACCGTGCAGGAACGCGATGTGCTCGGGCTCGCGCACCTCGAGGAAGACCGCCGAGTTCGGGTAGTCGGTGCCGTCGGGACCGTGCATCGTGTGCCGCCACGTCCCGCCCGGACGCACGTCCATCTCGTGGATCGTCGTCGTGAATCCCCTGGGCCCCCACCACTCCGCGATGTGGGCAGGGTCGGTCCACAGCCCCCAGACGGTGTCGCGGGGCGCGTCGAGCAACCGCGTCGCGACCATCTCGCGCTCCGAGCTGTCGACCTCGCGGCCCGTAAGGAGCCCGTCCAGCTTCTCCAAGCTCTGCAGCCATCCCTCTTCCATCCCCGCGAGCGGCGCCGCCATCTCGGGGGAAGCCTTCGTGACCACCGCGTGCAGCGTCAGCTCGGTCTTGTCTCCCCGGTCGGCGAACGTCGCCGTGTTGAGGACCTCGAGCATCGGGACGCCGTCCGGCCCGTCGAACCCCGTCGTCGTGAACACGAGTCGCTGCGGCGGATCGATCTCCCTGAACTCGCCGCCGGTCGGCGACTCGCTGCCGTCGGGGGCACGCACCGTCATGCGGAACCTCCCGCCGGGACGGAGGTCCACCTCGCACTCGGGGACCGTGAACCCGTGCGGCATGAACCACCGCGCCAGCTGTTCCGCCTCGGTCCAGGCACGCCACACCAGGTCGCGCGGCGCGCCGAAGATGCGGGTGATGCTGATCTCGCGAACCATCGCGCCATCCATCA
>VAXZ01000018.1 GCA_005885035.1 Actinomycetota bacterium | reverse complement strand
CTTGTACGCGAACGTGTCGTCGACCTCGGCCGTGTCGATGTCGCTCGGCTGGATGTCCGCTTGCGCGAAGGCGATCGAGGCCGCGCGCTCGGCCGCGACCGCCCGTGACCAGTCGCGGCTCTCGACCGACGGCGCGTCCTGGCTCCAGCCGATCCCGTCCAGCCAGACGGTCGGGCGTCCGTCCATCCGATCCTCCGAGGCGAGCACGATCACGACGCATCCGTCCGCGCTCCGCGCGGCCTGATGCGTCGTGAGTGGATCGAACAGCGGTGGATCGTCGCCGTCGACGTCGGCGAACGATGCGCGCCGGTTCGACCGAGCGTGGTCGCGGTTCCGCGCGGCCACGTCGGTGCACTGCTCGACGGTTCGGCCGCTCGCGTGCAGGTAGCGCCGCATCTCCAGACCCGCCAGGGCGAGCACGGGCACCCCGAGGGGGCGGTTGAGCACCGGGTCCATGGCGAACGCTTCCACCCGGGCCGGCGTGAGGATGTCCGAGGCCTTCGAGTGCGCCTCGACCGCAACGACGTTCGCCACACCGCTCCGGATCAACATCACGGCCGTGGCCACCGCGAACAGCCCGTCGGAGGCGACCGTCTGGACGGGCCGCTGCACGGCGCCGAGCTGATCGGGGACGTACTCGTCGAAGATGCTGGTGCCCTCCTCGAGGTCCTCGGAAGCGCATACGAAGGAATCGACGTTCGTCCGAGGGTCGACGCCGGCGTCCAGGTACGCGGCAGAAGCGGCCTCGAACATCAGCTCCTTGTAGCTGCGTCCGGCGGTGGTGGGCGTGAACCCGGACCACCCCACGCCGGCGACGCCGATCCGCGGGCTCATCGGCACCGGTTCTACCATGCAGCCGTGAACGACGTCGTCTGGTCCCCGTCACCTGCATACGTCGAACGGGCAAACGTCACCCGATTCATGCGCGCCCACGGGATCGAGACCTACGACGAGCTGATCCGCCGTTCCATCGAGGACATCGGATGGTTCTGGGATGCCGTGATCGACGACCTCGACATCGAGTTCTTCCAACCCTATGCCGAGGTCTTCGACACCCGTTCCGGGGTCGAATGGACCACCTGGTTCACGGGAGGCGTGCTGAACCTCGCGCACCAATGCGTCGATCGATGGGCCTCGAGGACGCCGGACGCCCCCGCCGTGCTCGGGGAAGGCGAGGACGGCTCGGTCCGCACCTGGACATACGCCGACCTGCGTGAGGAGACCGATCGGCTCGCGCGCGGGCTCCGCTCGCTGGGCGTTGAGCCGCGGGATACGGTCGGGATCTTCCTCCCGATGATCCCCGAGGCCGTCGCGGCGATCATGGCCTGCTCGAAGCTGGGCGCGATCTGGGTGCCGATCTTCAGCGGGTTCGGCCCCGACGCGGTCGCTGCGCGGCTCGCGGATGCGCGGACGAAGGTGCTGATCACGGCCGACGGCTCGCCGCGCAAGGGCCAGGTCGTGCCGATGAAGGCGACGGCCGACCGTGCGGCGGACATCGCCGGGCGCGTGGAGCACATCGTCGTCCTGCGTCACCTCCACGACCCAGCGACCCCGTGGAACGAGGGGCGCGACCGATGGTGGGACGACATCGCGGACGACGACGAGCCGATGCCCGCCGAGGCCCTCGAGGCCGAGCATCCGCTCTTCATCGGCTACACGAGCGGCACGACGGGCAAGCCGAAGGGCGTGGTGCATGTCCACGTTGGGTTCCTTGTCAAGATCGCCGAGGAGGTGGCCTACCAGGTCGACCTGCATCCGGGCGAGGTGCTGCATTGGGCGACGGACCTCGGCTGGATCATGGGGCCGTGGGAGATCGTCGGCTCGCTCGCGCTGGGCGCGACGGTGCTGCTGTTCGAGGGAGCCCCGACCCATCCCGGCGCCGACCGCCTGTGGTCGCTCATCGAGCGGCACGCGGTTACGGCCCTCGGCGTGTCGCCCACCTTGATCCGTGCCCTGATCCCGCACGGGCTGGAACCGGTGCGTGCCCACGACCTGTCGAGCCTGCGGATCCTCGCGTCCACCGGCGAGCCGTGGGATCCCGCTTCCTACGGATGGCTGTTCGAGCGAGTCGGTCAGCGACGACTCCCAATCATCAACCTGTCCGGCGGGACCGAGGTCGGGGCGTGTTTCCTTTCCCCGACCCCGATCTGCGAGCTGAAGCCGCTCACGCTCCGCGGTCCCGCGCTCGGGATGGCCGTCGACGTCTGGGGCCAGGACGGCACCCCCGCGGGACCGAACGAGGTCGGCGAGCTCGTGTGCACGCAGCCGTGGCCGTCGATGACGCGCGGGATCTGGGGCGATCCCCAGCGCTACCTCGACACCTACTGGTCGCGGTGGCCCGGGGTCTGGGTGCACGGCGATTGGGCCGTCCGCGACGAGGACGGCTTCTGGTTCCTCCGTGGGCGCTCCGACGACACCCTCAACATCGCCGGCAAGCGGATCGGTCCGGCCGAGGTGGAGTCGGCGATCTCGTCGCATCCCTCCGTGGCGGAATCGGCGGCCGTCGGTGTCCCAGATCCGGTGAAAGGCGAACAGGTGTGGTGCTTCGTGGTGCTCAAGCCGAACGAGCCGGGGGACGCCGACGAGCTCCGTCGCGTGGTCGCCGACCACCTCGGGAAGTCGTTCACGCCCGCGCGGATCGTGTTCGTCGGCGAGCTGCCGAAGACCCGGAGCGCCAAGATCGTCCGCCGGGCGATCCGGGCGGCCGCGCTGGGTGAGGATCCCGGGGACTTGTCGGGCCTCGAGGATCCGCGGTCCCTCGACGCGGTCCGCGACGCGGTCGGCCGGTAGGCTCCCTCATCCATGCGCGTCGCGGTCTGTCAGATGAACGCGGGCGGTGGCGACGTTCAGGAGAACGTCGCCACCGCCGTCCGGCTGCTCGAGGAGGCCGGCGCCGCGGGCGCCGACCTCGCGGCGTTGCCCGAGCTGTGGGCGGCTCACGGATCGCCCGTCCGGATGCGCGAGAGTGCGGCGCCGATCCCCGGACCGCTCACCGACGCTGTCGCGGAGATCGCGCGCGCTCGTTCGATGTGGATCGTCGGCGGCTCGGTCGCCGAAGCCGCTGACGACCACGTGTTCAACACGTCCTGTCTGTTCGATCGTGACGGCGAGATCGTGGCGCGCTACCGCAAGATCCACTTGTTCGACGTCGACCTGCCCGGCCAGCCACCGCTGCGCGAGTCCGCAGTGTTCACCGCGGGCGAGGAGCTCGTCACGCACGACACGGAGCTGGGGCGCCTCGGGCTCTCGATCTGTTACGACGTCCGGTTCCCCGAGCTCTACCGTGGCCTGATGACGCTCGGTGCCGAGGTCGTCTGCGTCCCGTCGGCGTTCACGGAGGTGACCGGTCGGGCGCACTGGGAGGTGCTGCTGCGAGCGCGGGCGATCGAGGAGCAGTGCTTCATCGTGGCGCCCGCTCAGTGGGGACCGTGGGGTCGACCCGAGGAGGGTCGCCGGACGTACGGGAACTCGATCGTGGTCGATCCGTGGGGCGAGGTGCTCGTCCGCGCCCCGGAGGAGGGAGACGGCGTGTGGCTCGCCGAGCTCGACCTGGCGAGCCTCCAGCGGGTCCGACAGACGCTCCCGGCGCTGCAGCACCGGCGGCTGGGGCCCGTCTGCTGATGCGCAGGATGCTCCCGGACGGGTTCGAGCTCGACGACGACCGGGATCGCGTTGACGTCGACGTCGTGTACCGGTACCTCTCCGAGGAGGCGTACTGGGTCCCCGGTCGCTCACGGGCCACGATCGAGGAGCAGATCCGATCGTCGACACGCGTGATCGCGGCCTACGAGCTGGACGGCGCCCTCGTGGGCTTCTGCCGCGTGATCTCCGACGGAGCCAGCATGGCGTGGCTCGGCGACGTGTTCGTGCTGGAGCCGTACCGAGGTCGAGGGCTCGGCATCGCCTTGGTCCGGGAGGCCGTCGAGGACCCTTGGTCGGCCAACTGTTACTGGTACCTCAACACCCGCGATGCGCAGACGCTCTACCAGCGGTTCGGGTTCGTGGGCGCCGATCCCCATCGCACCCTCGTGCGTCCTCCTCCGGAGCGAGCCTAGGCCTCGAGATCCTCCGGCGTGTCGACGTCGGGAGGCGATGGGCGGTCGATCGACACATCCTCGACCCATCCGGGGTGCGAAGCGATCAGCACGCGCGCGCCCGCATCGCCATGCAGGTGCCCGGCGTCGGCGTAGATCTCCCGCGAGAGCAGCGATGGTCCCGGGCCGTCCGTGAATCGCAAGCGTGCGATCCGGGCGCGCGTGGCGCGGAAGGTCTCGACCAACGACCGGATATCGGTCCCGCGGATCCCGGGCTGGTCGGCCATCAGGACGACCGAGGCCTCGCTCCGCTCGTCGAGCGCATGGATCGCTGCCGCGAGCGAGGTCGACTGCCCGTCCCGGAACGAGGGGTTGCGGACGGCACGCACCTCGGCGGGAAGCACGGCCTCCACGGCATCAGCGTCGTGGCCCGTCACGACGACGATCTCGTCGACGCCGCCTTCGCGCAGCGCCCTGACCGCGTGCAGGACGAGCGGACTCCCGTCGAGCTCCGCCAGCTGCTTCGTGCCCCCGAACCGCGAGCCGGTCCCCGCCGCGAGGACGATCCCCGAGATCACACGTGTTGGGGCTTCGAACCGCCGAGGAGCCGCCGGAAGAAGGACACGATCGCGCTCCACGTGGCCGAGAGGCCGAGCCGGATGCCCCCGACGGGCTTCGCGACGACGGCCGGCGCCGACGACGGGGTCGACGCACCGACCTGATCGGCGGCGCCGCCCGCGCCCAGGCTCTGTTCGAGGCAATCGGCGAACTGTTGGGTCAGCCGCTTCGAGACCTCCGGGAGCAGACCGCGCGAGAGTTGTGCGGCCGCGCCGGTGAGGGTCATGTCGGCTTGCATCTTCACCATCGTCCCGGAATCGACAGCCTCGAGCCAAGAGGTGACCGTCGCGTCTGCGGCTCCCTTTCCCTTCTGCTCGGTGCCCTTCGCGTGCAGGATCACGCGATGCGCCGCATCGTCGCGCTCTTCCATCGTCACCGAGCCCACGAACGACATCGAGACGGGGCCGAACTTCATGGTGAGCTTGCCCTTCCAGTTGCGATCGTCGACCGTCTCCGTGAGCTCGGCCCCGGGCATGCAGGGCGCAACCTGGTGGACGTCGAGGAGGTGGTCCCACACCTGATCGAGCGGCTTCGCGACCGTGAACTCGTTCTCGATGAGCACGGCCGCAGCCTACCGAGCTTCCGTCCCCGGCCGCGGACGGTCGTGGATCGGGGTCGGCCGTTCCCTGAGGAACCCACCGTCGCGTCCGCGCCGGACGGCGACGATTTCCCCGACGATCGCCTGGGCGATCTCCTCCGGTCCTTCGGCACCGAGGTCGAGGCCGGCCGGGCCATGGATCCGGGCTCGGCGGTCCTCTGTGATCGGAGTGCCCTCTTCGTCGAGCTCCATCAACAAGCGCTGCGTCCGCGCCGCCGGACCGAGCATCGCCACGTAGCGGGCATCCGTCGTGAGGAGGCTCCGCAGGTACGACTTGTCGCGCAGGAAGTTGTGCGTCATCACTACGACGAAGGTCCGACCGTCGATCGTGACCGCCTTCGCGACCTCCGATGGATCGTCCACCAGCACGAACGCGTGGGCTTCGGGGAACCGTTCGTGGTTCAAGAAGGCCGCCCGGTCGTCGACCACCATCGCGTTCCAGCCCAGGAGCGCGGCCGCGCGGACCAGGGGGATCGCGTCGTGTCCGGCTCCGCAGATCACGAGGCGCAGCGGTGGGTCCAGTATCTCGACGAACGCACGGATCCCCTCGGCGAAGGTCCGGATCTCCGAGCGCTCGGCCTGGAGGAGGTCGCGCGCCGCGGCGATCGCCTCCGTGTCCACGTCGGGCCTGCCGAGGGACCCATCGACGGTGCCGTCGGGCATCACGATGAGCCGGGCGCCTGGAACGATCGCGTCCGGTCCCGCGGACTCGATGACGGTGACGAGGCTGATCGGCCGCTCCTCTTCGAGGGCCGTCCGGAGCGCGCGAGCTGCCTCGGCGGCACGATCGGCAGGCTCGATGAAGACCTCGATCGCCCCGTTGCAGCCGAGCCCGAGACCCCACACGGCATCGTCGTCGGCGGTCAGGTCCCACCCCGCAAGGCGGGCCTGTCCCTCCTGGATCACCACGCGGGCCAGGTCGGCGACGTCCCCTTCGAGGCAGCCACCGCTGATGTTGCCGATGGGAGAGCCTTCCTCCGGGACGAGGAGCCGCGCTCCCGGGCGGCGGTAGGTGGAGCCGCGCACGGCGACGATCGTCGCGAGCGCCATCCGCTGGCCGCTGGCGGAGAGGGATCCGATCGCTGCGAGGACGTCCGCGATCTCGCTCACGGAGCCGATGGTACCGGGGTTCAGGTGGTCGGACGGGTGCCGATACCAGCAGGGATGGACGATTCCTTCGCGTTCGGCAAGCCGTCTCGCAAGCGTGCGCTGCCGGCCGCCCGGCGCCCGAAGGCACCCAAGGTCGGGGCCGGTTCGGGCCGCGGCCGCATCGTGCTCGTCGTGGCCGCCGGCGTGATCGCCGTCGTGCTGATCGCGGGGTACATGACCTTCCTGAAGGGCAGCGGCCAGCAGATCGCGTCCAGCGAGCGGACCGCGATCGCGCAGATCGGCGCTGCCAAGGACGTCGAAGCGCAGACGACCGAACAACAGGCCGTCACGGCGGTCCAGGAGCTCTACGCCGAGCAAGGCTCCTTCGACGGCGTCACCGTCGCCGCCCTCAAGCATTTCGAGCCGGCGTTCTCCTACACCGACAACTCCTCGACCGGCCCGAAGGTGATCGCGGTGGGCTCGTCCTCGAGCGGGGTTGGCCTCGCCGTCCTGTCCCAGTCGGGCACCTGCTTCTACCTCCACATCGCAGCTTCCTCCGTCCGGTATGGGACCGGCACCACGTGCACGGGCTCGGCCGCGTTGACGGCGTCGGCCACGAGCTGGCCCACGTGAGCGATACCTTCACGTTCATCGCGCCGGTCATGCCCCGGCGCCGCGCGGATCCTTTCGCCGTGAAGCTCGCGACGTTCGGCGTTGTTCTCCTCCTGCTGATCTCGGCGTTCACGACGTTCGTCGTGGCCCAGGAGCGTTCGGCGGACGCCCGGCACGCGGCGCTCGAAGCGAGGGCGGCAGCCGCGGAACAGGCCAACGCGGACCGGCTGGCCTCAACCCCCGGCGCGGCCGACACCGATCCGGTGGCGGCGGGACCCGTCCCCGGAGGCGTCGCGAAGCTGCTCGACGGTCAGGCGAGGGACGCGGCCGAGCGCGCACTCGCGCTCGCGCGAGGCGCGCTCGGCCGCGGCGACCTCGTGGAGGCGGGCGTCGCCCAGCTCGCCGACGCCGACCCGACGCTGCTGTTCGTCGATGGAGCCTCGACGGCGCCAACGATCGTCAGCGTTGCCCTGGGAGGCGATAGCTGGGGCGCTGCGGTGATGGGCCCCTCCGGGGCGTGCTACGGGGTCTCGCTGGACACCCATGGGGTCGTTCGGTACGACCGGTCCCGTCCGTGCACGGGGCGAGCCGCGCTCGCCGCCGCCCGCGCGGCCTGGTAGTCCTCCGGTCGTCCCTCCGACGGTTCCTTCGGCGCAACTCGCGCGTTCTCCACCTCCGTACTAGGGTCGCGTCTTACCCCGCAACGCGCTCCATCCGGAAGGAGGAGATCCGTGACGCAGATCGCGGTCACCGTGAATGGGATGCGCCGAGAGGCCGATGTCGAGCCTCGGACGCTGCTCGTGTACTTCCTCCGGGAGCATCTGGGCCTCACCGGAACCAACGTCGGGTGCGACACGTCGTCTTGCGGCGCGTGCACGGTGCACCTGGACGGCGAGTCGGTGAAGTCCTGCACGCTCCTGGCCGTCCAGGCGGACGGTCGCGAGGTCACGACGATCGAAGCCCTGGCCGAAGCGGACGGGACGCTGCACCCGCTGCAGGACGCGTTCCATCGCCACCACGGTCTCCAGTGCGGGTACTGCACGCCGGGCATGCTGATGGCGGCCGCGAGCTATCTGAAAGAGAACCCGGCGCCGACGGAGGCGGAGGTGCGCGAGTCCCTCGAGGGGAACCTCTGCCGGTGCACCGGCTACCAGAACATCGTCGAGTCGATCCTGGACGCCGCCGGGCAGATGAGCGGCGCGAAGGTCTGAGGGGGTACCCATGGCAACGACGGAGCAGTACGTCGGGCGCCCCATCCTCCGGAAGGAAGACGCGAAACTCATCGAGGGCCAGGGCACGTTCGTCGACAACCAGTCGATGGCCGGCATGGCGTGGATGGAGCTCGTTCGACCTCCGTACGTGCACGCGAAGGTCGATTCCATCGATGTCTCGAAAGCAACGAGCATGCCCGGGGTCATCGGCGTGTTCACCGCCGCCGACCTCGACGACGCGTTCCCGGCCGGTCTCCCGATGGTGTGGCCCATCACCGAAGACATCAAGATTCCGACGCACTGGCCACTCACGAAGGACGTTGTTAGGTTCGCCGGCGACGCCGTGGCGGTCGTGGTCGCCGAGTCGCGAGCTCAGGCCGAGGACGCGGCCGAGGAGGTCGCGGTGCGTGCGACCGAGCTTCCGGCCGTCCTGGACCTCGAGGAAGCCGCGAAGGACGAGGTCGTGCTCCACGAGGACCTCGGCACGAACGTCGTGGTCCATTGGAGCCACGGGGGAGCCGGGGACCAGGCGATCTTCGAGTCGGCACCCGTCGTGGTGCACGAGCGGTACGCGCAGCCGCGGCTGATCCCGAACGCGATCGAAGCGCGCGGGTGTCTCGCGTACGGCATCCCGTCGGCCGGCGAGTACACGCTCGTGTCGGCGACCCAGATCCCACACATCGCGCGCGTCGCTCTGTCGATCGCGACCGGCATCCCGCAATCGAAGCTGCGGATCATCGCGCCCGACGTCGGTGGCGGGTTCGGCTCGAAGCTGAACGTCTACGCGGAGGAAGCCCTCGCGCTGGCGCTCGCCCGACACCTCGGCAGACCGGTGAAGTGGATCGAGGACCGGCAGGAGAACTACGTCGCGACGATCCACGGCCGTGGGGTGATCCACGACTGCACCCTCGCGGGGACCGAGGACGGGAAGATCCTCGGTCTGAAGTTCGTCGAGCTGGCCGACATGGGCGCCTACTTCCAGCTCCTCACCCCCGGGATCCCCGAGCTCGGTGGCTGGGTCTACATGGGGCCCTACGACGTGGAGGCGTACTGGTACGAGTTCACAGGGATCATGACCAACGCGACGCCGACGGACGCCTACCGGGGCGCGGGCCGGCCGGAGGCGACGTACGTTATCGAGCGTCTCGTCGACACCTTCGCCCGACGGATCGGGAAGGATCCCGCCCAGGTTCGTCGTATGAACCTGCATCCGCCCCACGCCGACGCGCAGACCTCGATCATGGGTCTCAACATCGACTCCGCGAACTACGAGCCGACCTTCGACCGAGCGCTCGAGCTGGCCGAGTACGACCAGATGCGGAAGGAGCAAGCCGCTCGCCGGGAGTCCGGCGACGTACGGCAGATCGGGATCGGTCTGTCCAGCTACATCGAGATGTGTGGCTTGGCTCCGTCGGAGATCCTCGGCGCGTTGCGCTATGTGGCCGGAGGCTGGGACGCCGCGGAGATCGAATGCCGGCCGTTCGGCAAGGTGGTCGTGCGCACCGGCACCTCACCGCACGGACAGGGCCATGAGACCTCTTGGTCCCAGATCGTCGCCGATGGGCTCGGCGTCACTCCGGATGATGTCGAGGTCCTGCACGGCGACACTGCCGTATCCCGCCTCGGCATGGACACGTACGGTTCACGCTCGGCTGCCGTCGGGGGTGAGGCCCTTCGGCAGGCGGTCGAAAAGGTGAAGGAGAAGGCGCGGATCATCGCCGCGCACGAGCTCGAGGTTTCGGAAGACGACCTCGAGTGGGCCGAGGGTGTGTTCCGCGTCCGGGGCGCGCCCGACAAGGCCCGGACGATCCCCGATCTGGCCACGTCTGCGTGGCACGCGCACTCGCTCCCGCAGGGGGTGGAACCAGTGCTGGAAGGGACGGCGGTTTACGACCCACCGAACTTCACCTGGCCGGCGGGGACACACGTCTGTGTGGTGGAGGTCGATACGGAGACGGGCCAAACCGACGTCCTGCGGTACGTCGCCGTCGACGATTGCGGCGTCGTGATCAACCCGATGATCGTGGACGGGCAGGTGCAGGGCGGCGTCGCGCAGG
>VAXZ01000139.1:3954-6378 GCA_005885035.1 Actinomycetota bacterium | reverse complement strand
CCGATGGAGGAGCTGGTCTCGGAGACCTACGAGTCAGGGCGTCTTCCAACCGCGGAATGACGCGAGCGGACGCCGCCTCAGCACACGGGCAGGATGGTCTTGGTGAGGACCGATGAACGGGTCAGGACGTAACGGTGCGCGTCATCCTGATCAGTCCTAGCCAATTCTTGTCCGCCGGACTTCGTGTCCGGCGCGGTTCTGGCGTGAGCGATCCGTGAGCAAGACGGACCAAGCTGACGTTCACTCATGCGGATGAGCGTGGATTTCCGCTGGTCACAGAGGTGCGAGAGGGGAGACTCGAACTCCCACGGCCTTTCGGCCACCGGATCCTAAGGTTGCTCGCGCCCACGCACGAGATCGCTTCGTACGTTTCGTTCTGTGTCGTCTGGTGTCGTCCTGTGCCCGCGCGTGTCGTCCTGTCGTGAGCAGATCGTGAGCAACGGCTCGCCCGCCGGGCGATCACGCGCGAAGGAACGTGAGGACAGCAAGAACTTCGCGATGCTGGGCTGTAGACTCGGTCAGGCCCAGTTTCTGGAAGATCTGGGTCACGTGGGCTTCCACCGTTCGCTCGGTGACGAACAGTCGAGCGGCGACCGCCTTGTTCGACATCCCCTCGGCGATCAGCGCGAGGACCTCGCGCTCGCGAGCCGTGAGCTGCGCCAGCGGATCCTCCTTGCGTTGACGGCCGAGGAGTCGAGACACGATCCTCGGATCGATCACGGTCTCGGCGTCGATGATGCGCCGGAGCGCGTCGACGACCGTGGCGATGTCGAAGACACGCTCCTTCAAGAGATCCCGACCCGCTCCGGATGGCCCTCGATCAGGGGCATCGCGTAGCTCGGTTCGACGTATTGGGAGAGCCCGAGGACGCCGACGTTCGGATACCCGGTCCTCGGCACCCCCGTTCCCATCATCTAGGTGCGTCCCAGAGGGTTTCCCTTCGGTCCCCACGGGGTACATCCAAGCCGCTCAGATCTGCCGGCCGGCAGGGGATCGGGCCGAGGAGGTTGCCGTGAAACGCAACGCCGCGAGACGGAGGGCGTCTACCGGTGTCGTCGCCCTCGTCGCCATCCTTATCGGGATCGTGCCATCGGGCGCGCGAGCCGCGCCGAAGGCGAGCTTCGTCAGCTTCGAGGGGGCGGGGACACCGCCGAACCCCAACCCGCCGCCGGGCGCCGTGTGCCCCCAGAGCACGCCGTCGACCACGTGCACGAACTTCGCCGCCGAACCAGCGATCGACGTGGCGGACGACGGGACCTTCTTCGGCTCCTCGGAGAACGGGCTTGGGGGCGGGACCGACGCCTGGAAGGCGACCTCGACCGACGCCCGGCACTTCGTGGAGCTGCCGAGTCCGAACCAGACCTCGGCGACGCAGGACACCGGGTTCGCGCCGGGCGGCGGTGATACCGACATCGCCGTCGCGACCGCGACGAACGCGAGCGGCCGGTACAACGCGTACGTCTCGAGCCTGACCCTCGCGAACGTCGACGTCAGCACGAGCACCGACGGCGGCGCGAGCTGGTCGCTGAATCCCGTGGGCGCCACCGTTCCGGGCGATGACAGGCCGTGGATCGCGGCGGTCGGCGCTCGCAAGGTCTGCGTCTCCTACCACGACGTGACGACGTTCCGGATCCACGTGAACTGCAGCTCGGATGCCGGCACGACGTTCACGCAGCTCGGTGAGGCGATCGACGCGGATCACGCGTTCCTCACCGAACAGAACCAGATCGGCAACCTCGTGATCTCGCGCACGGCGGGCAACCCCGTCTATCAGATCATGGTCGGGCCGACCGATGCCGAGGAGCTCGTGAAGTGCGGGACGCCCGCGGGGCCCCCTTCGTGTTACCGGACTGTCTGGCTGGCGGTTTCCACCGACGGCGGGCAGACCTTCACCGATCGCAAGGTGTACACGGGCGGGCCCGATCAGAGCTTCAACCACAACTTCCCGAACGTCGCGGTCGACCGCGCGGGGAACGCCTACGTGGCGTTCTCCGACAACCACGACGTCTACTTCTCGTTCTCCACGAACGGAGGCGCCACGTGGACGCAGGCCGTGGGGGTCAACAAGGCCGGGGCGAACACGGCGATCTTCCCGTGGCTCGAAGCCGGCGCATCCGGGAAGGTCGACCTCGTCTACTACGGGTCGTCCTACTTCGACGGGATCAACCCACCCGACAGCTACCCTGACGGTGCGGCCTGGTTCGTCTACATCGCGCAGAACCTCAGGGCGACGACGCCCGGCAGCTCGTTCAGCCAAACCCAGGCCAGCCCCGTCGTCCACTACGGGGGGGTGTGCGAGGGCGGGATCAGCTGCACGGGGAACCGCGACCTGTACGACGACTTCGGCGTCGCGGCGAGCCCGGTCACCGGGATGGCCTCGATCATCTACAGCGACGATCAGTACTCGAACACCGCGAACGCGCC
>VAXZ01000139.1:0-3826 GCA_005885035.1 Actinomycetota bacterium | reverse complement strand
CATCGGGATCGACTCCCTCGGGAGGGTCTTCGTGAGCGGGCCGACGGGGACCGGGACGCAACGGAGCATGTGGCTCGGTTCGATCGACGGCGGGCGCACGTTCCGGCCGATCTCGCCGGGCCCGCCACCCAGCGCGCTCTCCGGGACCATCGATCCGCCCGGCGGCGGAGACACCGACCTCAACTTCGCCCGCGACGGGCGCCAGTACTTCGCCGACCTCTACGCCTTGACGTGCCTCCGCGTCGCAGCCACCAACAACGGCGGCGCCAGCGTGGACCAGGACGTCTACCCCGGCGGATGCGCCGGTCTTCCCGGAGCAGACCGCCAATGGCTGGCCGTCTACGATCCTCCGCCGGGCACGCCGCAGGAGTCCGCCTACACCGGTCCGACGCCGCTGGTCTACCTCGAGTTCAACAACCTGGTCGGGCCGTGGCCGGACGGCGGGGCCCAGTGGACGAAGAGCCTCGACGGCCTCACGTACACGCACGCCCTCAGCGATGTGCCGCCGGGAACGGGTGCCGTGTACAGCCCCTTCGGCGTCGACGGCTATCCGGTGATCGACCAACAGACCGGGAAGGTGTTCCAAGCGGCCGGCCTGGGGAACGGCGACGGCACGTTCGACCTGCTCCTGAACATCGGCACGCCGAACGCGACCGGTGACCTCAGCTTCCTGGATGCGCCCGACGCCGATCACCCGAACGGCAACGCGGACAACCTCATCCACATCGCCGACGGTCTGCCCGGCTCACCGGACGTCCTGTTCACCGTGCTGTCGATGGACACGGCGCGGAACCTGTTCGTGACCTGGGCCATCGGCAGCTCGACACCGTCCCGACGGCAGGTCTTCGTGAGCGGCGCTTCCGCCGCGACCGGTTGGACGAACTGGACCGCCCCGGTCCGGGTCAGCGACGGATCGACCGCCACGGGCGACGCGGCACAAGTCGTATACCCGACCGACAAGACCGGGTCGATCACTGGTGCCAAGCCCTCCGTCGCGCTCGTGAAGGTCAGCCCGCATCCGATGCACTACGACGACATCTGCCTGCAGGGATCCGGTTGCATCACGTCGCAGGGCAACCGCAACCTGGCCGACTTCTTCCAGGTCAACATCGACCGGACCGGGGCCGCGGAGGTCGTCTACGACGACACCTCCAACGGGTTGGTCCAGCCCGGGTTCACGCCGGACGACCAGCAGCTCGTCGACCACGCCGGTGCCGGCGTCGTCACGATCGTTCGGCAGTCTTCGGGGATAGGGCTCTTCGGCGCGCTCGTGTCGGGATCGACGAGCGCCCCGGTGTCCGGGATGGCCGATCCGTCCGATGATGCGCTCTATCCGGTCATCGGAGGAGCGAACGTCGCAGGGATGGACATCGTCGGCAGCTCGATGAGCCTATCGAAGGATCGCAAGACCCTGTCCGTGACGACGAAGGTCGTCGACCTGACCGACCCGTTGGGAACGGCGGCGGAGATCGCCGGTGCGAGCTCGCTGCAGTTCGTTACGAGGTGGCAGATGGGCAACACGCTCTTCTTCGCGGCGATGCAGACCTCTGCTGGTCAGTCGAACTTCTACGCCGGGCGGACCCAGAGCGTCGACCTGTGCTCGGTCAGCGCCTGCTTCCCCCACGTGTTGACGTACCCGGAGCCCGGGTTCGCCGGCGGGTCGCAGGAGACGGGGTCCCTGAGCTGCCCGAGCGCGCCCTCCGCGACGAACCCGTGCGTTATCGCCGTCAGGGTGCGCACGGCGGACGTCGGAGGCCCGGGCGCGGGCAGTCTCCTGGAAGAGGTCGGCAGCTACGCCTTCGCGGCGTCCCACCCGCAGGGCGCGACGACGAACGCGCAGGCCGAGGCCGACAACGTGCCCCTCGAGATCGACGGGGTCTGCTGCTACAACTTCAGGTGAAGGGGAGGGTCATGGCTGCACACGTTTCGAAGCTCCCGAGGATCGCAAGCGTCCTGATGGCGCTGGCTCTCGCGAGCCTCGTGGCGCTTCCGAGCCCCGCGGGCGCCGGGCCGGCGGTGACGGACACGATGGTGAGCGTCGGCAGTCCAAGCAACATCGCGCCGCGGAGCCATCAGAACGAGCCCGCGGTCGCGGTGGACGCGCATGACCCCAACGTCCTGGTCGCCGGCTCGAACGACTACATCGACCAGCAGGCGTGTCCCGAAGACATCGCGACGGGGATCGCTCGGTGCGACGACTTCACGGCCGGCATCGGCGTGAGTGGGGTCTACTTCTCGTTCGACAGCGGCCAGAGCTGGATCCAGCCGACCTACACGGGCTGGCAGGCGCGGAACTGCGGCACCGCGACGGTCTGTCCCGGCTCCTTCGGGCCCATCGGGCGCATCCCGTGGTACTACGAGGCCGGTCTGATCGACGACGGCGACCCGGCCGTCGCGCTCGGTCCCAAGCCGGAGAACGGGACGTTCTCGTGGGACAACGGCTCCAGGGTTTACTACGCGAACCTGACCTCGAACTTCCCGGGAGCAACCGGGATCCCTCGTGGGTACGAAGCGGTCGGCCTCTCCCGTCTCGACGACCCCACATCGACGAGCGTGCTCGACAAGAACAGCTGGCAGCGCCCGGTGATCGTGACGGAGCAGCAGAGCAACACGGCCTTCACTGACAAGGAGCAGGTCTGGGTGGACAACGCGGCCTCGAGCCCATTCTTCGGGCGGGCCTACATCTGCTTCGCGGAGTTCCGGAGCAACGGTCACCACAACCCCGGCACCGAGATCGCGCCGCTGACGGTCTCGGTTTCGGGCGACGGGGGCGACTCGTGGACGACGAAGCAGGTCCAGCCTGCCAACGCCGGCGGTCACGGTGAGGGAGGGTTCGGATCGTCGGGGTGCACGATCCGCACCGACAGCAACGGTGTTGCGTACCTGTTCGCCGAGAAGTTCCAGAACCCGTTGCTCAGTGGACTTCCCACGCACGGCTCGCAGATCATGTTCACGTCCACCGACGGCGGCTTCCACTGGTCGAAGGCCAAGACGCTCTTCACGATCACCGACCCGTGCTTCTTCGTCGATCCGCTCTCCGGCCGGTGCGTCATGGACGGATACACCGGTGCTCGGACGGATCTCGCGGCGGCGCCGAGCGTCGACATCGCCAACGGCGCCCCCACCGGCGCCGACGCGACGAACCTCATCGTGGACGGCTGGGCCGACGCGAGCGGTGGCCTCAACCACGAGGCTGCGCAGGTCGCGTGGTCCTCGGACGGCGGCGCGACGTGGCATGGCCCGACGGCCGTGTCGCTCCCCGGCGACCGGCCGATGTACGCGGCGCCGGCGGTCTCGCCTTCGGGCGACCGGGTCTATCTCGTGTATGAGGCGGTGACCTCGCCATGGCTGGGCGACGACGTGACGACTCCACGGCCCTGGCACGGCGTGTTCCTGTCGGCACCGGTCGGTTCCACGGGTCCGGGTGCCTGGAGCACCGTGTATGACGGGCCGCTCGCAGACCTACGATCCTCGTTCCCGGGCCACCGCTTCCGCGAGGAGCGGGTCGGCGACTACGTGTACGCGGCAGCGAGCCGTGACTACGGCGTGGGGCTCTGGATCGATGTCCGGAACGCGGCCGTGTGTCCTGCGATCCAGGATTGGCGCGCGGAGTCGCTTGCCGCGGGAGCGCCCGTCATCCCGGCACCGTGGCCTCTGGCCGACTGTCCCGCCACCTGGGGGAACATGGACGTCTGGGCGGCGACGACCGGCTGACGATAGGGGTGCGAGAGGGGAGACTCGAACTCCCACGGCATGGTCAAGGTCTCCGGCTACCAACGTCTACCCGACCGAGATCGAGAATGTTCTGTACGGCAACTCGAAAGTA
>VAXZ01000140.1 GCA_005885035.1 Actinomycetota bacterium | reverse complement strand
TCGACCTGGACGACGAGCGTCACCGTCTCCTCGACGACGAGCGCCGGGTCGAACGTCGGCCAGGACGCCGCCCACGACGATGCCGCCTCGCCTAGATCGACGCGCCAGAGCTCCTCCGCGGCGAACGGCGCGAACGGCGCCAGCATCAGCGTGAGCGCACGAGCCGCCTCGAGCGCCCCTCCGCCCGCGTCCAACGCCGAGCGCATCTCGTTCGTCAGGACCATCAGCTTGGAGATCGCCGTGTTGAACCGGAACCGCTCGCAGTCCTCGGTGACACCGCGGATCGCCTTGTGGGTCGCGCGGATCAGCTCCGGCGACTCCTCCGCGCCACCGCGCTCGACCGCGTCACCGACGGCGGCGAACACGCGTCCCAGCCACGACGTCACCCCAGGACGCCTGTCCGGATCGCCGGCGATCAGCTTCCAGTCGATGTCGTCCTCGAACGGCCCGGCGAACAGCATGATCAGCCGCATCGTGTCGGCGCCCCAGCGCTCGACGATCGGCATCGGCTCGACGATGTTGCCTTTCGTCTTCGACATCGACGCGCCGCCGTAGATCACCTGGCCCTGATTCATGAGCTTCGGGAACGGCTCCACGAACGAGACCATGCCCAGGTCATGCAGAGCCTTCGTGATGAATCGGCAATAGAGCAGGTGCAGGATCGCGTGCTCGACGCCGCCCGTGTACTGGTCCGCGGGCATCCACCGCTCAACGTCCTCGCGCCGGAAGGGTCCGTCGTCGTAGCCGGGCGAGCAGTAGCGGAGGAAGTACCAGGAGGAGTCGACGAAGGTGTCCATCGTATCCGTGTCGCGTACGGCCTGGCCGAGGCACGAGGGACACGTCACGTGTTTCCACGTCGGGTGCCGAGCGAGCGGCGAATCGCCCCCCAGCTGGAAATCGGTGAGCCAGTCGCGCAGCCGGTACTGGACGCTCGGTCGTCCGCGTCCCTCGTGCTCGAGCCACGCCGTGACCTTCGCGATGGACGCCGGCGAGGGCTCCCCGTCGAAGGGCCCGCTGTTGACCATCACGCCTTCGTGGGGGATCGCCTCGGTCATCGTCTCCGGGTCCAGGTGCCGACCCGGAGGCTCGATCACCACCCGCACCGGGATCCCGTGCTGCCTGGCGAATTCGAAGTCACGCTGATCGTGCGCCGGGACGGCCATGATCGCGCCGGTCCCGTACCCCATCAACACGTAAGGAGCCACGAAGCAAGGAACCCGCTCCCCATTCACGGGGTTCACGGCGTGCACACCGAGCGGAACGCCTTCCTTCGTGTCGGCCTCCTCGTGGCTCGCCACTGACGATGCGCGCGCCCTCTCCACGAGGGGCCGCACCTGCTCCCAGGTTCCCGCGAGCTCCGCGAGCCGTTGCACCGCTGGATGCTCGACCGCGAACACGAAGAACGTGACGCCCCACAGGGTGTCGGGCCGCGTCGTGAAGATCGTGATCTCCTCACCGGTCTCCTCGATCGTGAACGTGACGTCCGCGCCGTCCGAGCGCCCGATCCAGTTCCGCTGCATCGTGACCACGCGCTCCGGCCAGTCGACCAGCAGGTCGACGTCGTCGAGCAACCGTTGCGCGTAGTCGGTGATCTTGAAGAACCACTGGATCAGGTCCCGCCGCTCCACCAGCGTGCCGCACCGTTCGCAGCGTCCCTGGATCACCTGCTCGTTCGCGAGGACCGTCAGGTCCTTGGGGCACCAGTTGACCGGCGACTCCTTGCGGTACGCCAGGCCCTTCTCGAACAGCCGGACGAAGAGCCACTGCGTCCATCCGTAGTAGTCAGGATCGCTCGTCAGCAGCCGGCGGGTCCAGTCGAAGGACATCCCCATCCGGCGGAACGAGGCCGCCTGCTGGTCCACGTTGGCATCCGTCCAGCCCGCAGGCGCTATCCCGCGCTTGATCGCGGCGTTCTCCGCGGGGAGCCCGAAGGAATCCCACCCGATCGGGTGCAGCACGTTGTTGCCGCGCATCGCCTGGTAGCGAGCGACGGCGTCCCCTCCGCTGAACGCCTCGGCATGGCCCATGTGCAGGTCGCCCGAGGGGTACGGGAACATGTCGAGGGCGTAGAACCGCGGCCGATCGTCGTCGGGGTCCTCGGACGCTTCGTAGAGACGCTCGTCCTCCCAGACCTTCACCCACTTGGGCTCGATCTCGCTCGGGTCGTACCGCCTGGTCATGGTCCGCAGATGGTAACGAAGCCGCGGGGGGCGTCGGGGAGCCTCGGCGCGGTGCGTTCAGGGCGCGACGGTTGCCGGGAGCAGGCTCCGGACCACGAGCGCCGGGATCTCCTCCGCCGGCACCGGCCGCGAGAACAGGAATCCCTGCGCCAGCCGGCATCCGCTCCCCCGCAGGAACTCGAGCTCCTGCTGCGTCTCGACACCTTCCGCGAGCGGGATCATGTCGAGCCCCTGGGCGAGCTGGATCATCGCGCGGACCATGCTCGCCAGGCTCTGGTCGCGGTGGACGTCGCGCACGAACGCGCGGTCGATCTTGAGCACGTCGACGGGCATGTGTTTCAGGCGAGCGAGCGATGAGTACCCCGTCCCGAAGTCGTCAAGGGCCAGCGTGAACCCCCACGCGTGCAGGTCGGAGAGGATCTTCTGGGTGCGATCCGGATCGGCCATCGCCGTCGATTCCGTGATCTCGACGACCACGTCCCGCGGATCAACCCCCGAGACCCGAAGCTTCGCGAGCACCTTGTCGGCCAGGTGAGCCGACCAGAGCTGGCGGGGTGACAGGTTGAACCCCACCCTCAGATCGAGCCCGGCCGCGGCCCACTCGGCACGTTGCCTCGCGAGCTCCGCGATCACCCAATCGCCGATCGCCTCGATCAGGCCCAGCTCCTCGGCGAGCGGGATGAACTCCCCCGGCGGCACGAGACCACCGTTCGGATCGAGCCAGCGCACCAGCGCCTCCACGGACTCGACCCTCCCCGTCTCGATCTCGACGATCGGCTGCCAGTGCAGTACCCAGTGCTCCTGCGAGACCGCCTCGCGCAGACGGGTCGTGAGCGAGAGTTTCTCCAAGGCGTCGTCGTCCCCACCGGTCGCGAACACGATGTGTCCACCGGGCTCCTGCTTCTTCGACTGATACATCGCTGTGTCGGCGTTCTTCAGCAGTGTCTCCGCGTCCTGAGCGTCTTGCGGGAACAAGCTGATGCCGAGCGACCCCGACGCGTAGAAGGGCGTCCCGGCCAGATCGAACGGCTCTTCGAGCGCTCGGCGGATCCGTTCCGCCACCGACTCGGCGACCTCCATCGAGGGGTTCGGTCGGTCGGGATCGTCCGAACCACGCTCCAGATCGCCGAGCAAGACGAGGAACTCGTCACCCCCCTGCCGGGCGACCAGGTCGCTATCACGCGTGCACGTCCGCAACCGGTCGCCGAGCTGCGCGAGCAGCAGATCGCCCGCGTGGTGTCCGAGCGAGTCGTTCACCAGCTTGAAGTTGTCGAGGTCGAGGTAGAGCACGCCGACACCGAGGTCGGTGCGCCGAGCGCGGGCGATGGCGGCCTCGAGCATCTCCTCGAAGAGGACCCGGTTGGGCAGTCCCGTGAGCTTGTCGTGGTACGCGAGGAAGTTGGCCTGCTCCTCGGCGGTCTTGCGTTCGGTGATGTCGAAGATCACCCCCTGGATGAGCCAGGGGTTCCCCTGCTCGTCGTCGATGGGGAACGCCTGCTCCAACACCCACCGGACGGTCCCGTCCTCGTGCACCATCCGGTACTCGTGGTTGAGGGGGAGGTGGTTGCGGTACGCATCTTGATACTCGTCCCAGGCACGTTCGATGTCGTCGGCATGCACGTGGTTGCGCCACGCCGAGAAGTCGCCGAGCCACACCTCCGGCTCGATCCCGATCAGATCGCGAACCTGGGGACTGACGTAGATCGAGCTCAGTTCCTCGTCCACAGGATCGAGGTAGACCACGGCGGGGATGTGCTCGACCAACGAACGGTACTTGGCCTCGGCTTCGAACCGAGCCTCGCGACCCGCGTGGAGCTCGGTAGCGTCAC
>VAXZ01000107.1 GCA_005885035.1 Actinomycetota bacterium | reverse complement strand
CCGACGCGACCTTCAAGTTCAGCTCGACGGACGGGAGCGCGAAGTTCGACTGCAAGCTGGACGGGGGTTCCTACGCGCCGTGCACGTCGCCGACCGGCTACACGGGTCTTGTCGCCGGCCAGCACTCCTTCTACGTGACGGCGACGGACAACCTCGGGAACACCAGCGCGCCGGCGCATCACACCTGGACGGCCGACACCCAGACCCACCGACCCGACAACCAGATCGCAACGGGGACCACCTACGCCGGCGACAACATCTACAACGCGACCGGCCTCAACCAGACGAAGACGCTCAAGGCGGCGGTGGGCAAGACCGTCTCCTTCAAGATCCGCATCGAGAACGACGGGTCGGGGACGGATCCGCTGACTGTGCTGGGCACCGGGTCCGGCAAAGGGTACTCGGTGACCTACTTCTCGGGGACGACCAACATCACCAGCAAGGTGGTCGCCGGCACGTACAAGATCAGCTTGGCCGCGGCCGCCTCGGTCGTGCTCAGGATGACCGTCAAAGTGGGCTCGACGGCCGTGACGTCCCGATCCATCCTGGTCAAGACGTCCGCTGACCATGAACCGACCCGGCTGGACGCCGTCAAGGCGGTCGTCAAGCGCGCGTAGCGCGTGGACGCATCGCCTGACCTGGCCGTATACTCACTTCCTGCCCTCCCGAGGCACGTTCCGCGCGCCCTCGGGACGGGTCCCGACACAGAGGATCAGCTGGAGCGTGGCCAAAGACGATGCGATCGAGGTCGAGGGGACGGTCGTGGAGCCCCTCCCCAATGCCATGTTCCGGGTTGAGCTGGAGAACGGGCACAAGGTGCTCGCCCACATCTCCGGGAAGATGCGGATGCACTACATCCGGATCCTTCCCGGCGACCGGGTGCGCGTAGAGTTGTCGCCGTACGACCTGACCAGAGGTCGTGTGGTTTATCGGTACAGATGAGAGGCACATCATGAAGGTCAGACCATCGGTGAAGAGGATCTGCGACCGCTGCCGGGTGATCCGTCGACGCGGCACCATCCGCGTGATCTGCTCCAACCCGCGGCACAAGCAGCGGCAAGGGTAAGAGGGGAGCGCGAACTTGGCACGGATCGCCGGCGTCGACCTCCCTCGGGACAAGCACTGCAAGGTCGAGGGGGACCTCCGTCGCGAGGTCCAGGCAGACATCCGCCGGAAGATCGAGATCGGTTGTTACGAAGGCCTGCGGTGGCGCCGCGGGCTGCCCGTACGCGGTCAGCGAACCAAGACCAATGCCCGCACCCGCAAGGGTCCGAAGAAGACGGTCGCCGGCAAGAAGAAGGCCGGGAAGAAGTAGCACCGGGCACAACCCACTTCGAGCCAGCCACCCAGACCCTTGTAGGAGTTCAGCCGCATGCCACCCAGAGCACGAACCGGTACCGGTGTCAAGAAGGTACGGCGCAAGGAGAAGAAGAACGTCGCGCATGGTCACGCGCATATCAAGTCGACGTTCAACAACACGATTGTCTCGATCACCGACCCCACCGGTGCGGTGATCGCGTGGGCTTCCGCCGGCCACGTGGGGTTCAAGGGCTCCCGCAAGTCCACCCCGTTTGCCGCGCAGATGGCCGCCGAGAATGCCGCGCGCAAGGCCGCCGAGCACGGCATGAAAAAGGTCGACGTCTTCGTGAAGGGCCCGGGTTCGGGCCGTGAGACGGCGATCCGCTCGCTCGCCGCGGCGGGCCTCGAGATCGCCGGGATCCAAGACGTGACGCCGGTGCCCCACAACGGGTGCCGGCCTCGCAAGCGCCGCCGCGTCTAACGGCGGTACCGGCCGCGAGCAGCGGTCGGGAGTTCCGAGAGGTGGGGATGAATGGATGATCCCCCACCGAGGAGGGATGCACCTGTGTTCATCGTCGCGAGACCTCAGATCGCTGAGGACGTGATCTCGCCGACCCGCTCGAAGTTCACGATCGAACCGCTCGAGCCTGGTTTCGGCTATACGGTCGGCAACTCGCTGCGCCGTACCCTGCTGTCGTCCATCCCTGGCGCCGCCATCTCGTCGGTACGCATCGACGGCGTGCTGCACGAGTTCGCGACCGTGGAGCGGGTGACGGAGGACGTCACCGACATCAGAGATCCTGAACCCGGATCTGCACATCGCCACCATCGGCAAGGGCGGCGCGCTCGAGATGGAGATGACGGTCGAGCGAGGGGTGGGGTACAGGATCGCGGACAAGAACAAGAAGGCACGCGATCCGATCGGCGTGATCCCGGTCGATTCGATCTTCTCGCCCGTCCGCAAGGTCAGCTACACGGTGGGGAACACCCGCGTGGAGCAGATGACCGACCGCGACAAGCTGATCCTCGATGTCGAGACCGACGGCTCGGTGACCGCGCGCGAGGCGCTCGCCTCGGCGGGAGGAACCCTGCTGGAGCTGGTGCAGCTGTTCAGCGACCTCGCGGAGGCGCCCAGCGTCTCGGTCGGTCCGGCCGAGGACGAGGAGCTCCCGAGCGACTACCAGATCACGATCGAGGAGCTCAACCTCTCCGTCCGCTCGTACAACTGCCTGAAGCGCGAGGGGATCAACACGGTCGGCGACCTGGTCCAGAAGTCCGAGTCCGAGCTGATGGACATCCGCAACTTCGGCCAGAAGTCGATCGACGAGGTCAAGCTCAAGCTCGAGGAGCTCGGGTTGGGCCTGCGGGAGGAGTGAGGCTGCGTGCCGACCCCGAAGAAGGGTCCTCGGCTGGGCTCCGGCCCGGCGCATCAGCGGCTGATGCTCTCCACGCTCGCGAAGCAGCTGTTCGTCCACGAGGGGATCACGACGACCGAGGCGAAGGCCAGACAGCTACGGCCGTACGCGGAACGCCTGATCACCAAGGCCAAGAGCGGGGACCTCACCTCGCGCCGGGAGGTTCTGAAGGAGATCCCCGACCGCGACATCGTGGCGACCCTGTTCCACGACATCGCTCCCCGGTTCGCCGAACGCGAGGGGGGCTACACGCGGATCCTGAAGCTGGGTCCTCGCAAGGGCGACGGAGCGCCCATGGCCAGGATCGAATTGGTCGATCGCTCGGCGTAAGCGGTCCGGTGGCACAGCCCCGTCTCGTGGCGCGGGTCGTGCGTCTGTTGCTGGCGTACGACGGGACGGGGTTCCGTGGATGGGCGGCGCAGCGAGACCCGTCGATCCGGACCGTCGAGGGCGAGCTCTCGGCGGCGATCGAACGCATCGTGAACGAGCGCATCGAACTCTCCGTGGCCGGCCGGACGTACGCAGGGGTTCACGCTCGAGGCCAGGTGACGTCGTTCTCGGCGATGACGAGCCTGGCCCCCGAGCGGATCCGGGATGCCGTCAACGCGATGTTGGGCCCCGAGCTCGTGGTCCGGAGGGCCTCGGACGCCCCCGCCTGGTTCGACGCGCGGTTCTCCGCGACCGCGAGGGAGTATCGATACGTGATCGCGACCGGCGACGTCGCCGATCCGTTCACCGCCCGGTACGTTTGGCATCGTCCCGGCCCCCTGCACGTACCCTCGATGCGCCGCGCCTGCGCTGCGCTCGTCGGCGAACACGACTTCGCGTCCTTCTGCCGTAACCCCGGGCGGGGGCGGTCGACGGTTCGGGATCTCCATCGGGTCGCCGTGCGACGCGATGGAGATCTGGTCGCGCTCACGTTCCGCGCGAACGCGTTCCTGCATCAGATGGTGCGCTCGCTCGTCGGGACCCTCGTGATGGTCGGGACGGGCCGTCTCGGACCGGACGCGGTCGGGGCGATCTTGGCGGCCCGCGACCGTTCGGCGGCGCCGCAGATCGCGCCGCCGCACGGTCTCACCCTCGAGCGCGTCATCTATGGTCGGCGCCTTCGTGAGTCGACCGGAGGCTGATCGCCTCCGGTCGACTCACGAACCTCAACAACTGGCTGGTAGGCAGCAGTCGGGGGGACAGCAGGGATCATCGACCCTCACGGCTCACCCCCTTCCATCGATGGAGGTCGATACGTTGACGGAAATATCGATAGCTGTCAATATGTGCGGACGATGCGACTCATCCAAGAGATCGATCAGACGTGTTGCCCCCCGCTGGTCGGATCGGTGCTTACCGAGACCGAGGCCGAGCGGCTGGCGCGGGCGCTTCGCGTGCTCGCGGAACCGGCTCGGTTGCGTCTGGTCAGCCTGGTCGCTGCGAGCGACGGTGGTGAATCGTGCGTGTGTGACTTGACCGATCGGCTCGACCTCGGCCAACCGACCGTCTCGCATCACCTGAAGGTGCTCACGGATGCGGGCATCCTCCGTCGCGAGAAGCGAGGGCGTTGGGCCTACTACCGGATCGAACCGGAACCGTTGGAGCTGTTGCGAGGGGCGCTCGATCCAGGCACGGCCGGGGCCAGGCAGTCAACCGAGGCGGGGGTGACGTGATGGATGAGCTCCGTGAGGAGGTTCGGGTGCGCTATGCGTCGGCCGCGACCGCCGTCGCCGAGGGACGCGGCGCAGCGTCGGACGCCGATGCGTCGGGCTGTTGCGATCCCGGGGAGGGGATCGGGCGCCAGCTCTACGACGTGCTCGAGCGGGAGCAGCTCCCGGAGGAGGCTGTTCTGGCCTCGCTGGGATGTGGGAACCCGACGGTGGTCGCCGAGCTTCGCGAAGGCGAGACCGTGCTGGACCTGGGGAGCGGCGGCGGGATCGACGTCCTGCTCTCCGCGAAGCGGGTCGGGCCGACCGGGCTCGCCTACGGCCTCGACATGACCGACGAGATGCTCGATCTGGCCCGGGCGAACGCCGCGAAAGCCGGCGCAGGCAACGTCATCTTCCTGAAGGGATTGATCGAGGATGTTCCCCTCCCCGACGACACCGTCGACGTCGTGATCTCGAACTGCGTGATCAACCTGTCCACCGACAAACCGGCTGTGATCGGCGAGATCGCCAGGGTCCTGAAGCCGGGCGGACGGGTCGGTGTCTCAGACGTCGTGGCCGACGACGAACTGACGCCGGCGGACCGGGCCGCGCGCGGGTCGTACGTGGGATGCATCGCCGGAGCGCTCAGCTTCTCCGAATACCGAGCGCTCCTTAGCGCCGCGGGGCTCACGGATGTCGAGGTCGAGGCGACCCACGAGCTCACCGACGGGATGCACGGCGCGATCGTGCGAGCCCGCAAGCCCGTTCCGGCTCGGGGTGCTGCGGACCTTTGACGCGGACGCGTTTGCGCAGGTAGCCTGGGTGACTGGTCGGCCCTGCCGGGCCGACATCTTTCACGATGAAGACCTACTCTCCCAAGCCTGAGCACATCGAGCGCAGCTGGTACGTCGTTGACGCCAGCGGCCAAGTGCTGGGCCGCCTCGCCAGCGAGGTGGCCACGCTGTTGCGCGGCAAGCACAAGCCGATCTTCGCCCCCCACATGGACACCGGGGATCACGTCGTCGTCATCAATGCAGACAAGGTCGAGCTGAGCGGGAACAAGGCACAGAACAAGTTCGCCTATCGACACTCCGGCTATCCGGGTGGGATAACGGGCGTCCGGTACGCCGACCTCCTCGCGACCCGGCCCGTCGCGGCGGTCGAGAAGGCCATCCGGGGCATGCTCCCGAAGAACCGTCTCGGTCGCCAGCAGATCAAGAAGCTCCACGTGGTCGCCGGCGCGGAGCATCCGCATTCGGCGCAGAAGCCCGTCCAGCTGGCGGTCGGCGAACGCCCGACCTGGTCCGGGCTGCCCATCGCGGTGCCGGACACCCGGCCGGCAGGCCGGACCGGAGCTGCGTCGCGGCCGCCCCGGAAGCCCGGGGAAGCGGGGCCGGTCGAGGAGGGGGCGCCCACGACCAAGGGACGTACCCCGAGATCCGACGCCCCGAAGTCGCCTGCCAAGAAGCGCGCGGCGGCGAAGCCGGCAGCCAAGAAGGAGCCGGCGGCCTCGGGAGCGAAGAGATCTGCCGCATCGATAACGTCGGTGGCCCTGACCCCAACCAAGCTCTGGACCGGAAGACGGAAGGAGTCCGTGGCGCGTGTCCGCCTCATCCCCGGCGACGGTGCGTTCACGATCAACGGGCGAACGATCGACGATTACTTCCCGACGCGCGTCCACCGGATGGTGGCCGTTGCGCCGTTGCGGCTGGTCGGTCGCGAGAAGGACTACGACGTCGTCGCGTCGATCCGTGGAGGTGGCGTGGCGGGACAGGCGGGCGCGGTGAAGCTCGGTGTCGCCCGGGCGCTGATCGAGCTGGATCCGGAGCTTCGAGCGCAGCTCAAAGCCGAGGGCTACCTCACGCGAGACGCCCGCGAGAAAGAGCGCCGCAAGTACGGCCTGAAGAAGGCCCGGAAGGCACCTCAGTACTCCAAGCGCTGAGACAAGCCGACGAGGGATCAGCCGGACCGCTGTTCCTCCGTGGCATCTGACGGCTCGGCAGGAGCCTCCTCGTCGGCCAAAGCGAAATCTCCCGACTCGACCGCATCCACGATCACGCGGGCTCGTGTCGCGTCCTCCGCCGATACCCACAGGTAGCAGGGACCCATCCGGTACGGCCCTTCGCCCTCTCCCTTGACGAGCACGGGGATGTCTTCGGACTCGAGCCGTCCTCGCATCAGCTCTGCGGCGAAGGTGTCCCCGCTGGCATACACGCGAACGAGATCGTCCATGCCTCCATGCTCCCACCACGTGGCGTCGGTGCCGGCCGGCGCCACGGATGCGAACATCCACAGCATGAGCTCTCACCCGAGGAACGACATGATCGACGTCCCGACGGTCCTGTTCGTCTGTGTGCACAACGCCGGGCGCTCGCAGATGGCCGCGGGCCTGCTGGCGAAGTACGCCGGACCGCGGATCGTGGTCCGCTCCGCCGGAAGCACGCCCGCCGACGAGGTCAACGCGGCCGTGGTCGAGGCGATGCGCGAGGTCGGCGTCGACGTCTCGCTCGAGTTCCCCAAGGCGCTCACCGACGAGGCGGTCGAGGCCTCGGACGTCGTCATCACGATGGGATGCGGCGACGCCTGTCCCGTCTTCCCCGGGAAGCGCTACCTCGACTGGGACCTTCCGGACCCCTCAGGCCTTCCCGTGGAAGCGGTCCGACCGATCCGCAACGAGATCGACGCTCGCGTTCGGACGCTGGCAGAGGAGCTCCTCGGGTAACGTGCCGTCCTTATGGGACGGCTCTTCGGCACCGACGGCGTTCGTGGCGTGGCGGGCACCGACCTCACGCGCGACCTCGCCTACCGGCTCGGTCGCACCGCGGTCGCCGTGCTCGGCCGCCACGGCGCCACGCAACCGCCGACCTTCGTCGTCGGCCGCGACACCCGGGAGTCCGGTGCGTGGCTCGAGGAGGCGCTCACGGAGGGCATCCTCGAGGCGGGCGGCGATGTCCTCCTCGCGGGGATCGAGCCGACGCCGGCGATCGCGTTCATGACCGTCGATCTGGAAGCGTCGAGCGGGGTCGTGATCAGCGCGTCCCATAACCCCCCGGCCGACAACGGCATCAAGTTCTTCTCGCGCGAAGGGATGAAGCTTCCCGATCATCTGGAGGACGAGATCGAGGCGGATCTCGCGCGCGTCGATCCCCTCAGGACCGTCCGGGGGGCGGTGGCGAGGATCCCCGAGGGTCGGGAACGGTACCTCCATCACCTCGAGGCCGCGGCGGACGCCCGGCTCGACGGGATGAAGATCGTGGTGGATTGCGCGAACGGAGCGGCATCGGACGTGGCGCCCGAGATCCTCCGCAGGTTGGGTGCCGAGGTCATCGCGATCAACGCCGAGCCGGATGGCCACAACATCAATGTCGGATGCGGAGCCCTGCATCCCGACGTGGTCGCCGCGGAGGTGATCGAACGCGGCGCCGATGCGGGGGTCACCCATGACGGGGACGCGGACCGGGCGTTGTTCGCCGACGCGAAGGGTGAGGTGATCGATGGCGATCAGGTGCTGGCCGCGAGCGCGCTGGCGATGCACGAACGCGGAACGCTCAAGGGCGACGTCGTCGTCGGGACGGTGATGTCGAACCTCGGACTCGTGCACAGGATGCGCGACGCTGGGATCGAGCTCGTGCAGGCGCAGGTCGGCGACCGCTACGTGCTCGAGGAGATGGAACGCCGAGGCGCCATGCTCGGGGGCGAGCAGAGTGGGCACGTGATCTTCCGCGAGCACGCGACGACGGGTGACGGCCTGCTGACCGCCGTCCGGTTCCTTTCGCTGGCGGCGGCGAACGGGGTCTCGGTGAAGGAGCTCGCCAGCGCGATGCCTCGCCACCCGCAGGTGCTGATCAACGTCCCGATATCCGACCGAGGCGCATCCCTCGATGCCGCGTCCGTGGAGCGGGCGATCGCCCTCGCCGAAGCTGCGCTCGGCGACCGTGGGCGGGTGCTGGTGCGGCCGTCGGGCACCGAGCCACTGATCCGGGTCATGGTCGAATCCGAGACGGAAGCAGATTCGCAGCGCCATGCGGAAGCCGTCGCCGATGCGGTCCGCATCGCGCTCGGATGACGGATCACATCGACGATCTCCGCACTGATAGCCTGCTCGTCTGATGTGCGGCATCGTCGGCTACGTCGGACCGGACCAGGCGCTTCCGATCGTGATGGAGGGCCTGCGCCGGCTGGAGTATCGCGGGTACGACTCCGCGGGCATCGCGGTCGTCGACGGCGGCCTCTCGGTGCGCAAGCGGGCCGGGAAGCTGGCCGAGTTGGAGGCGCTGCTCGCTGACGAGCCGGCCCCGCCGGCGACCGTCGCGATCGGTCATACGCGCTGGGCGACCCACGGCGCGCCGACGGAAGGCAACGCGCATCCGCACCTCGACTGCGATGGGCGTGTGGCGGTGATCCACAACGGGATCATCGAGAACTTCCAAGAGCTCCGCGAGCGCCTGGACAAGGACGGTCACTCGTTCACTTCGGACACCGACACCGAGTGCGTCGCGCACCTGCTGGAGGAGAAGGTGGAGGGATCCGCGTCGTTGGCGGAGGCGGTCCGGTCGGCCGTCGGTGAGCTGGAGGGCTCGTACGCCTTGGTGGTGCTCTCCTCGGATCATCCGGACGAGATGGTGGGTGTCAAGGTGTCGTCGCCGCTGGTCGTGGCGATGTGGGACGACGGGGAAGCGATGCTCGCATCGGACATCCCCGCGCTCCTCGGGACCCATCACGAGGATCGGCCCACCATCGTGCCGGTCGACGAAGGGTGGATCGTCTCGATCACGCGCGACGGCGTCGCGTTCATGGATCTCGAGGGAGCCGAGGTTCCGATGCGTCCGATCGAGGTCGACTGGAACGTCGCCGAGGCCCAGAAGGGCGGCTACCCGTACTTCATGCGCAACGAGATCGATGAGCAACCGGCGGCGATCAGGGACACGCTCGCCGGGCGTGTCCATGCTGGTGGTCTTCAGCTCGATGAGCTCCGGGTTCCCGACGACATCCTGCGTGAGGTGTCGAAGGTCTTCGTGGTCGCGTGCGGCACGGCCTTCCATTCGGGACTCGTCGCCAAGTACGCGATCGAGCATTGGACCCGGCTCCCGGTCGAGATCGAGATCGCGAGCGAGTTCCGGTATCGCGACCCGGTGCTCGGTCCGGACACCCTGACCCTGGCCGTCAGTCAGAGCGGCGAGACGATCGACACGCTGGAAGCGGCTCGGCATGCGGCACGGCAGGGCTCGCAGGTGCTCGCGGTCACGAACACGGTGGGGTCGTCACTCGCGCGTGAAGCCGACGGCGTCTTCTACACCCACGCGGGACCGGAGATCGGGGTTGCCGCCTCGAAGACGTTCGCGACGCAGATGGTCGCGCAGGAGCTCGTCGCCCTCTACCTCGCGCAGGTCCGGGCCGCGAAGTTCCCGGAGGAGATCGGCGAGGTGCTCGCGGACCTCGACGAGCTGCCGGCCAAGGTCGCACGCGCGATCGCCTCGGAAGACCGCGTGCGTGCGGTCGCGGAACGACTCGCCGGTGCGCGCGACGTGCTCTTCATCGGACGCCACACCGGTTATCCGGCGGCGCTCGAGGGCGCGCTCAAGCTGAAGGAGCTCAGCTACATCCACGCGGAGGCCTATCCGGCCGGAGAGCTGAAGCACGGGCCGATCGCCCTGATCGAGGATGGCGTCCCCGTCGTGGCGATCGCGACGCGTTGCCACGTCTACCCGAAGATGCTCTCGAACATCCAAGAGGTGAAGGCCCGCGGCGCGTCGGTGATCGCCATCGTGACCGAGGGCGACACCGAGGCAGCCCGCCTGGCCGACCACGTGCTGGAGGTACCGGAGACGCCGGAGCTGCTCTCGCCGGTGGTCGTGACGGTCCCGCTCCAGCTGCTCGCCTATCACGTCGCCGTGCTCCGCGGCTGCGACGTGGATCAGCCGCGCAACCTCGCGAAGTCCGTCACCGTCGAGTAGCGTCCGGGCGTGCTCCGAGCGGCCGCCCGCCTGTCCGTGGTGGTGCTCCTGGCGGCCCCGGCCGTGTTCGTCACGGCGACTCGGTGCTCCGCGTGCAGCTGCATGCCCCGCACCCCGAAGCAACTCCTGCATCACGCGGACGCGGCCTTCGTGGGTACGGTCGTCGCGGAGCAGCCGGTCGATGCGACGACCACGGTGCAGACCTTCGCGGTGCAAGGAGTCTTCAAAGGGGCGCTCGGTGCGACGGTCAACGTGATCGAGCCGATCGGCTCGGGAGGAGGAAGCAGTTGCGGTATCGCTTATGCGCTCGGCACCCGGGTCGCGGTCGTCCTCTCTCGTCAGGGTGATGGCTGGACGACCGACAGCTGTTCCTTGGTCTCGCTGGCCGATCTCGAGGCGGTCGCACCGTCGCCCGTCCCGCCTCGCCCCGGACCCAGCTCATCCGCTTCCCCGTCCGTTCCTCCGTTCCCGCCGGAGGTGTCGCACGGCCTCGGGTGGCCGGCGGTGGTGCTCGGGTTGCTCGTCGGGGTCGCCGGGATCGCACTCGCCCTCTCGCTCGGGGGCCGGAGGGGGAGAACGCAGGGACGCCTCGCTCCGGGGTGGGCCGGAGCCGAGCCTACGGACGAGCCGCCCCACGAGCCGCCGGCTACCGATCCGGCTGACCGTCCAGGGCCGACCCGATAGCCTTTCCGGCGTGGAGATCGTCGGGCTCGGCGTCGACATCTGCGAGATCGCGCGGATCGAGCGGGCCCTGACCCGCCATCCATCGATGCGCGCGCGCGTGTTCACCCCCGAGGAGAGCGCGTACTGCGACGCCAAGGCTCGCCCGGCCGAGTCGTACGCCGGACGCTTCGCCACCCGGGAGGCGGTGATCAAAGCGCTCGGCGGGTACCGCGGCCGCCGATGGCAGGACATCAGCGTCACGAGACGGCCCTCGGGTGCGCCCGAGGTGCTCCTCGCGGGGAACGCGAAGGATCGGGCCGACGCGCTCGGGATCTCCCGCGTGCTGATCACCTTCACCCACGAGCGGACGAACGCGGTCGCGTTCGCGATCGCGGTGATCGACGGATGAAGCCGGTCCTCTCGCCGCAGGAGGCGGTCGAGCTCGATCGTGCCACGCAGGCGCGGGGTGTGGCGGCCGAGGACCTCATGGAACGCGCCGGCTGGGCCGTGGCGAGAGCCTGCGCGGACCTCACCGGGGGCTCGTACGGACGCCGCGCCGTCGTCGTGTGCGGCAAGGGGAACAACGGCGGCGACGGGTTCGTCACCGCGCGACATCTCGCGCGGTGGGGGATGCGGGTCGTCGTCGTCGTGCTGCAGGATCCCGCGGGATCGCGGGATCCTGCAGCGGCCAACCTCCGGCGCCTGGCCGAGACGGGGGTCCGCGTTCGCCGGTTCGATCCCGCGACGCTCGGCCGCGAGCTCGACCGCGCCGACGTCGCCGTCGACGCGATCTTCGGCACGGGGTTCCGTGGGGAGCCCGAGGACGAGTGGGCCGAGGCGATCGACGGGCTGAACGCGGCGCTCGTCCCGATCGTCGCCGTCGACATCCCGAGCGGCGTCGACGGGACGAGCGCCGCCGTCGAAGGGGTCGCGGTCCGGGCGGACCTGACCGTGGCGTTCGGGGCCGCGAAGACCGGTGCCGTGCTGCTACCCGGCGCCGAGTTCGCCGGCGATGTCCGGGTCGTGGACATCGGGTTCCCGGACGAGCTGATCCCGACGACCGTCGGTCTCACCGAGCCCGGTGACGTCGTCGCGATCCTGCCGGACCGCGCGGTCGACGCGCACAAGCGGGCGAGTGGAACGCTCGTGGTCGTCGCGGGGTCACGACGGATGACGGGGGCGGTGAAACTCGTCGCCCGCGCGGCGGAACGCATGGGCGCGGGCTACGTGATCGTGGCGGTCCCTCGCTCGATCCTCGCGACCGTGCAGACGGAGCTGACGGAGACGGTCTTCATCCCGCTGGAGGAGACCGAGGAGGGGACGGTCGCGCCGGCCGCGCTCGACGCGGTGCAGGCCGCGGTCCGCGGCGCCGACGCGCTCGCGCTCGGGCCAGGGATGACGACGAACGCCGACACGAGGACCTTCATCCGGTCACTCGTGCGCGAATGCGAAGTCCCGTTCGTCCTGGATGCCGACGGGCTCAATGCGTACACCGGTGAGGTCGATGCGCTCGCGGATCGCAAGGGTGATGCCGTCCTCACGCCGCATCTGGGTGAGTTCTCGCGCCTCATGGGGGCTCGCGACGGCGACCGTCTCGCGGCCGCGCGACGTCTGGCCGGCAGCACGGACGCGGTCGCGCTCTTGAAAGGGAGTCGGACGGTCGCCGCGGCCCCGGATGGCGCCGCGCGCATCAACCCGACGGGATCACCCGTGCTCGCCACGGCGGGGACGGGGGACGTGCTCACGGGAGCGATCGGTGGGCTGCTCGCGCGAGGGGTCGATCCCTTCGCGGCCGCGTGGTCCGGCGCGTACCTCCACGGGCTCGCGGGGATGGTCGCCGGTCGCGCGCGGGGGGAGGGAACCGTGGCCGGCGACGTCGCTGAGCGGCTCCCCGAGGCGATCGAGGCGGCGAGGGCGTACCCGCGTTGAGCGAGCCCCGGTTCCGCCCGACGTGGGTCGAGGTCGATCTCGATCGTATCCGTCACAACGTCCGGGCGCTCACGCCCCCGGGCGTCGAGCTCATGGCGGTCGTCAAGGCTGACGCGTACGGGCACGGCGACGTCCCGGTCGCTCGTGCCGCGCTCGACGCAGGAGCGACCTGGCTCGGCGTGGCGCTCGTGGAGGAGGGCCTCCGGCTCCGCCTCGCGGGGATCGAGACGCCGATCCTGGTGCTCTCCGAGGCTCCGGAAGGGTCCGAGGCGGTCATGCTGGCGCATCGGTTGACGCCGTCGCTCTACACGCAGCCGGGGCTCGCGCGGCTCGCCGGCGCGGCGCGAGGTCCCGTGGCGGTCCACGTCAAGATCGACACGGGTATGCACCGGGTCGGGCTCTGGCCGCCCGATACAGCGCCGGCGTTCGTGCAGGAGGTGCGTGACGCCGGTCTTCAGGTCGAGGGGCTCTGGACCCATCTCGCCAAGAGCGAGGACGACGAGGTCACGACGAAGATGCAGCTGGACCGGCTGGCCGGGGTGGTGGAGTCCGCGCGCGAAGCCGGTCTCGCACCGCGCTACGTGCACGCCGCCAACAGCGGCGGGCTCCTGCGTCACCCCGAGGCGCATCTGGATCTGGTCCGCCCCGGCATCGCGATCTATGGGCTCCCTCCAGCGCCCGGCGTCGGGGAAGGGTTCGACCTGCTTCCGGCGCTCACCTGGCGTTCGAGGGTTGCCCACGCCAAGCGCTTGCAGATGGGCGAACGGGTGAGCTACGGGTTGCACTATGAGCTCGAACGTCCGTCGTGGGTCGCGACGATACCGGTCGGCTACGCCGACGGCTACCCACGGTCATCCACGGGCGAGGTCCTGATCCGGGGCGCCCGCTGCCGGGTCGCGGGGACCGTCACGATGGATCAGCTGATCGTCGACTGCGGGGAGAGGGAGGTCGCGGCCGGCGACGAGGTCGTCCTGGTCGGCCGTCAGGGCGATGAGGAGATGTCCGCGTGGGAGCTCGCCGCCGGCGCCGGCACCGTCGCGTACGAGATCGTCTCGCGGATCGGACCGAGGGTCCCCAGGGAGTACCGAGGATGAACCGGAAGACCGCGGCGGTCTCGGCGGGTGTGGTGGCCGGCGCGCTCGCCGCGGGGATGATCGGGAGCGCGCTCGTGCGCCGCCGGCATCCGCGGAACGTGGAGCCGCTCGGTCCCCCGCCGCCCGAGGACCTGGGGCCGGTCGATTCGTTCGACAGCACCGAGCTCGCGGTGCGCGCGGCCGGCGATCCGGAGGCGCCCGTGGTCCTGCTCGCCCACGGGTTCAGCCTGGACATGTCGTCGTGGTGGGCCGTCTGGCCGGAGCTCGCGAAGGACTTCCGGGTGATCGCGCTCGACCTCCGGTCGCACGGTGCGAGCGGTCGGGCGGTACACGGTGACCTGAGCCTGCGAGCGATGGGCCGGGACCTGGCCGCCGTGCTCGATGCGGTCGCGCCCGCTCGCCCCGCCGTGGTCGTAGGGCATTCGATGGGTGCGGTCGCGATCCTCGCCCTCGCGGAACAGCGTCCTGAGCTGTTCGGCCCCCGCATCGCAGGCGTGGCGCTGATCGGGGCCGCATCGTCGGATCTCCTGCGGGGCGCGATGGGATCCGTCACGGAGCTGCTCCGGCCCCGTCTGGGGTCGCTCCAAGCTGCGGCGAGGCGGGTCGACGGGCTCCGACGGGCCGTCCTCGCAGGCCCGACCGGGTTGAGCGGCGTCGTGGCGCGGGTGACGCAGTTCGGTCCGAACGCGCCCAAGGACGTCGTCGATCACGTGGTCGCCCTCGCCCAGAGCACCGCATCCGAGGTTTGGACCGACGGGCTCCCCGAGCTCATGGAGATGGATCTTCGGCACGCCGTTCCTCGTGTGCGGGTGCCGGCGATCGTGCTCGTGGGCGAGCACGATCGCGTCACCCCGCCGGCTGGCGCCGTCGCGCTCACCGGCGCGTTGCCTGAGGGACGGCTGGTCGTGATCCCTGACGCGGGGCACATCCCCATGCTCGAGACGCCTGAGGCGGTGGTGCGCGAGCTCCGCGGGTTCGCCCGTGCCGTGCTCATGACCTCTTCCCCCCCCGCGCGCCGCCGCCGCCAGGCGCCCACGGGCACGAAGGAGGGACGGGAGGGGACCGCATGAGCCGAACGCTCGCCGAGGTGGCGGCCGAAGCATCGACGTGTACGCGCTGCCGTCTCGCCGAGAGCCGCACGCAGGTCGTCTTCGGGGTCGGGAACCCCGACGCCGACCTGCTCTTCATCGGGGAGGCGCCGGGCTTCCACGAGGACAAGCAGGGCGAGCCGTTCGTGGGCGCCGCCGGGCAGCTGCTCACGCAGATGCTCGGGGGGATCGGTCTGCGGCGAGAGGACGTCTACATCGCGAACGTCCTTCGATGTCGCCCACCGGGGAACCGAGATCCCCTCCCCGATGAGATCGAGTCGTGCACGCCGTGGTTGATCGAGACGATCTCGATCGTCCAACCCGTCGTCGTCGTGACCCTGGGGAACTTCGCGACGAAGTTCGTGCTGAACACGAACCGTGGCATCACCTCGATGCGCGGGGGAGTCTTCGGATGGCACGGCAGGAAGGTGATCCCCACCTTCCATCCGGCTGCGATCCTTCACGGCGGGGGAGAGAAGAGCCGCCAGTTCGTGGATCTCCAGGACGATTTCGCGCTCATCCGCGCGACGCTGGACGCCGCGGCGCGGCCGGAACCTATCGGGTCGCCCGCTGCGCCGCCACTCCTTGCGGCGACGGCGCAGGACGAACAACTGGAACTGTTCTAGGTGGAGCTCCAGCTGCGAACGGGGACGGCGGATGACACGCGGGCGGTCGGAGCAGCCATCGCGCCGCTGATCCGGATCCACGACGTGATGGTCCTGACGGGCGAGTTGGGCGCGGGGAAGACCACGCTCGTCCGAGGGATCGCGAGCGGCCTGGGCGCCACCGAGCACGTCGCATCGCCGACCTTCACGCTGGTCCGCGAGTACGTCACCGGCCGCATCCCCATCGCCCACGTCGACGTCTTCCGGCTGGATCGCGTCCAAGACGTGGTCGACCTGGCGCTGGAGGAGTTGGAGAACGGTGCCTGCGTGCTGATCGTCGAGTGGGGCGATGCGGTCGGCGACCTCTTGCCGGACGATCGGCTCCGGGTGGAGCTCACCTCCGAGGATCCGACCGGCGGCTCCGACGCTCGACGCATCGCGATCACGGCGGTGGGCCCCTCGTGGGTCGAGCGGGCGGACGAGCTCGCGGCCGTCACCGGTCCGTGGAGCGCCGACCCGTGATCGTCATCGCCGTCGAGACATCGACCCCCCAGGTCTCCGTCGCCATCGGTACCGAGCAGGAGATCATCGGACGGATCCAGGTCGTCGGTCGCGCCCGCCAGGAATCGGTCACCCCGGCCCTGGAACGGCTCCTGGCGTGGACGGGGGTCGACCTGGGGCAGATCGGTGGCGTCGCGGTCGGCATCGGCCCGGGCCTGTTCACCGGCCTGCGGGTCGGCGTGGAGACAGCGAAGACCCTCGCCCAGGTCACGCGGGCCATGATCTTGGGCTTCACGAGCCTCGACGCCCTGGCGTACCCGGTCCGATTCACCAGCCGCCGGATCCTCGCCGTCGTGGACGCTCGCCGCGGCGAGGTGTTCAGCTCCACCTACATCGCGGTCCCGGGTGGGGTGATGCGCGACTCGGAGTACACGGTCTCGACGCCGGATCACCTCGCCGCGGATCTGGAGGCGCTCCCCGGCGATGTGCTCGCGGTCGGCGACGGTGCCATCCTGTATCGCGATGTGCTCACCGAGCAGCGTGGCGGTCGTCTCGAGATCGCGTCCTCGGTCTTCGCACACCCGGACGCGGCCTCGCTGGTGGAGCTCGCCGCCCCGCGGTTCCTGCGGGAGGAGCACGATCGGCTGTTCGATGTCGCGCCGTTCTACCTGAGGAAGTCGGATGCTGAGATCGCGTGGGACCGCCGAACCGGCGACGTCTAGGCTCGAGATCGTCAAGATGCGTCGTCGCCACCTCCGTGGCGTGATGGCGATCGAGCGTCAGGCGTACGCGCGGCCGTTGCCGGCTTGATCTGCTACGGCGATGAGGCCCACATCACGAACATCGCGGTGGATCCGATGCTCCAGGGCCATGGGATAGCCCAACGCCTCCTCCACGATCAGCTCCTCGTCGCCAAGGAGATGGGGGGCCGCGCCGTGTCCCTCGAGGTTCGGGTGACCAACTGGCGTGCTCAGCGGGTCTACGCGCGGTTCGGGTTCCATCCGGTCGGGATCCGGCGCAACTACTACGCGGAGCTGCACGAGGATGCCCTGATCATGTGGACGGATGACATCCGCGATGCGGCGTACCGGCGGCGCCTCGACGCGATCGTGGCGTCGTTGCCGGACGGGATCCGCCCGGCGTGATCACGCTCGGGATCGAAACGTCGTGCGACGAGACGGCGATCGCGGTGCTCGAGGACGGTTTCCGGATCCGCTCCAACCTGATCGCGCGCCAGGAGCACCTCCACGAGCGGTTCGGGGGCGTGGTCCCGGAGGTGGCGGCACGCGCACACGTCGAGGCGCTGAACCCGCTCCTCGCGGACGCGCTCGAGCGGTCCGGATGTGATTTCGATGATCTGGACGGCGTCGCCGTGACGATCGGTCCGGGACTGGTCGGGGCGCTCCTCGTCGGGATGGCTGCCGCGAAGTCGCTCGCGCTCGCGACCGGCGCGCCGCTGGTGGGCGTCAACCACCTGGAAGGGCACTATTGGGCGAACTTCCTGGAGCACGGCCCGCCAGATCCACCCTACGTAGCCCTGATCGTCTCGGGCGGCCACACGATGCTCGTGCACGTCCCCGAGCTGTTCCGGCATGTCGTGCTCGGCCAGACCCTCGATGACGCCGCCGGCGAGGCGTTCGACAAGGTCGCACGGCTCCTCGGCCTCGGGTTCCCGGGCGGCCCGGCGCTCGATGCGGCTGCGCGCACCGGCGATCCGCATGCCGTTCGGTTCCCGCGAGCCATGGAGGATTCGGGCGATCTCGACTTCTCACTGAGCGGGCTCAAGACCGCGGTGCTGCGCTACGTCCGGACCGAGCAGGCCGCCGGCCGCGCGATCGATGTTCCGGATCTGGCGGCGTCGTTCCAGGAGGCCATCGTCGACGTGCAGGTCTCGAAGACGATCGCGGCGGGCGAGCGGACGGGTGTGCGCACCGTCCTGCTCGGCGGAGGCGTCGTCGCCAACACTCGCCTACGCGAACGGCTCAAGACCGAGGGGGAGGCGCACGGCCTCCGCGTCCTCTACCCGCCGCTCGAACTCTGCACGGACAACGCGGCGATGATCGCGTGCGTCGGCGCCGCGAGACTGGCTCGGGGAGAACGCACGTCGCTGGACATCCCCGCGGACCCCAACCTACAGTTGCCCACGTGATGACCGTCCTGGTGACCGGGGGCGCCGGGTTCATCGGCTCGAACCTCGCCGACCGACTGCTGGCGGAAGACCACCGCGTGGTGGCCGTGGACGACCTGTCGACCGGGCGGATCGCCAACCTGGGCGAAGCGCGAGGCTACGGCAAGGCCTACACGTTCTTCAACATGGACGTGCGCGCCGATGGTCTGCTACCCCTCTTCGAGCGGCACAAGCCGGAGGTCGTCTTCCACCTGGCCGCCCAGGCGGGCGTCCGGCCTTCGCTGGACGATCCGCTGCACGACGCGAGCGTCAACCTGATGGGGACGCTCAACGTGGTGGAGTGCGCGATCAAAGTCGGTGCCCGGAAGGTGATCTACGCGGCGAGCGGTGGCACGATCTACGGGGAGCCGCGCCGGATCCCGGCGAAGGAGACGGCCGCCCAGAGCTCGCATCCCCTGAGCCCGTACGGGATCTCGAAGAAGGCGGCACTCGACTATCTGGGCTTCTACCAGCGCTACCGTGGGATGGACTACACGGCGTGCGCGCTCGCCAACGTCTACGGTCCGCGACAGGACCCGCACGGTGAGGCCGGGGTCGTCTCGATCTTCGCGTCGACGATGCTCGCCGGTGGAAGCCCGACGATCTTCGGAGACGGCAACCAGACCCGGGACTACGTGTTCATCGATGACGTCGTGCACGCGTTCGTGCAGGCGATCGACCGGGGGTCCGGGAAGCTCGTGAACATCGGCACCGGCCTCGAGACCAGCGTGAACGGCCTCTACCGCCTCCTCGCGGACATCATCGGGTTCGACGGCGAGCCGGAGCACGGCCCGTTGCCCCCCGGCGAGCTCCGAAGGAGCGCGCTCGACATCACGGTCGCGTCGTCGGCGCTGGCGTGGAAGCCGTGGACGCACCTGGAGGACGGCCTGGCCGAGACGGTCGCGTACCTGAAGGGCGTCTGAGAGCCCGGACCTACCGCCGCGCGCCCGGCCATCCGGTGCGGAACGCTCCCACCGGCCCCCGGGCTACCCGGTCGTCGCCGCGAAGATGTCGTTGTTCCCGAAATCGGACGGGCAATCGGCCAGCGGCCACGGAGCCGGGAACACGAGGTGCCCGGCCGTCAACGAGGCCTGCCGCCAGGCGTCCATCGCCGGGCAGTCCTGCGTTCGCTGGACGTCGGTCCACACGCCGGCCCCGAACGTGCGGGTCGCGATCGCGTACACGTAGTCGCCCAGGAACTCGTTGTAGAGGATCCGTCCCTGGGACGTGCCGCGGGCGTCTCCGGATGGCCCCTCGTAGAGCGTGGTCCATCCGGTGGGCGCCCCGTTCGCGTCGACACCGGCGCCCAGCAGAACGCCGTGCTCAAGTCTCGGGTCGGCCGTCGTGGTCTGGAACGGCTGGCCGTACGCCATGTAGGTCACATAGACATGCGTCCCATCGGGTGAGATCGCAGGTGCCGAATAGGCGGATCGATCACCCACGACGGAGATCGATGTCGGGGAGCTCCACGTTCCGCCGCCGTCCGTCGAGTACGACAGGAGGGTTCGCTCGTCGTTCAGCCCGAACCTGCCGTCGGACCACGCGTCCACGATCTCGTTCGTCGCATCGGTCCCCGTGGGCGCGCCGTTGCCGATATCGATGCTAGGCATGGCAGCCAGATCGCTCCGCGCTCCTGCGTTCCCGTCCTCTACGCAGCGCCCGTTCAACGCGTCGATCCGGAAGCACATGTCGTTCATCACCACCACGTCGCGAGGCGGCGTCCACGTGTGTCCGCCGTCGAACGAACGCACCATCGTCTGAGCTCCCACGTTCGACGTCTCCGAGAAGTGGGTGAAGAACGCATACACCACGCCGTTGCTGTCCGTCCGTACGGTGCAGCCTTGATGGAACCCCCGCGTGCGAGCGGTGGTCGGCGGGATGACGCTGTGGGCCCTCCACTGGACGCCGCCGTCGCTCGAGACGGCGACGTTCGGGAAGAGTGGGAAGTTGTTGCCCCGGCTGAAGCTGTGGAAGTCCGAGTAGCAGACGTAGACGTTGCCGAAGGATGGGCTGGTGGCGGCGTTGTCCGCCCAGATCTGCTCCTTGTCAAGGCCGGCCGTCGGCGAGATCTTCGCCGGCACGAAGTACGGCCGTGACCAGTTGCTCTGGTCCTGGACGCGCTCCGCCGTGACGTCGTCGATGTGCGAGACGGTGAGGGCGAAGTTGCTCTTGATCCCGCTCCGGTCGATCGGCGTGTCCGTGAGGTTCGTAGCGATCGTGGAGAAGTAGAGGCGCGAGCCGTTGTCCCACGAGAACCCTCCGTTCCCCGGTGCGGGACCGAAGGCGACGCCCGGGTCGCTCCGCGAACGCAGGCCGTTCTCGTAGAAGTTCGGCGCCGTATGGATCGGCCCGAGCTCCGGCGTGCACGGCTCGACCGTCGGGTCGCAGTTCACCGCGGTCAACCCCTGGTACGTCGGCTGGACCCATGTCTGCCCGCTGTCGAACGAGAAGTACACCCCGGTCAGCCCGACACCGAGGTTGAACGTGCCGAGCGGGAACGAGCAGGCGCCGTGCTCGGTCGAGGCCGATCGCGAGCAGGGCTGCATGTCCACCAGCTCATTCGCGCCCGCAGCGAGCACGGTCGGTCTGGATGCATCGACGGCGAGAGCCGGTTCGTTCTGTGCGTTCTGAGGGTGGACATCCTGCGGGCTCGCGACGCTCACCAGCGCGCTCGTCGCGGACACCGCCTGTGCAGGCGTGACCGCCAGCGCGAGGAACAGGAAGGGGACAGCCGCGATCGAAAGCTTCTTCATCAGAACACCTCCGGGGGGTCTCTCGATCAGGCGATATCCCACCCTAGGCGTCACCGCCCGCTTCGCGCAACCACGGCATGCGGCCGTACGGTCCTATCCGTGAGGTCGCCGCTCGACGAGGTCCATCCCGCAGATCGGGCACGCTCCAGGCTCCTGTCGCTCGATCTCGGGGTGCATGGGGCACACGAACACGCCCGGTTGCCCGGCCCGCGCCTGTCCTCGCGGAGCGCTCATCGCACGGAGCATCGCCGGTCCTCCCGTTCGGAGGAACCGCACGACCAGCACGGCGGCGATCGTCAGGAAGACCAGGTTGAGCACGGTCGTGTAGTTCCAGCTCACCGACGCCTCGACCACCTGGGCGTTCCGTTCGGTGGGGATCAATCCCAAGGCGCCGAACACGATCTCGACGACCAGCCCGGCGGTCGCCATCGTGATGTAGAAGGTCACGAACAGGAACAGGGTCATCCGGCGGCCGTAGTACTTCCGGTAGATCCGAAGGATCGGGATCACGATGAGATCCGCGAAGATGAACGAGATCGCGCCCCCGAAGCTGATCCCGCCGTTCCAGAGCACGGCCGCGAGCGGGACGTTCCCGATCGAACAGACGAAGGAGAGCATGGCTACCAACGGCCCGACGAGCGGACCCCACAACTTCGCGATCAGCGGGTGATCCACGAAGAAGAACGCCTGCCAGAACGACTCGGGGACCCACGCGGCCAGCGCGCCCGCGATCAGCAGGCCGATCGCGATGTCGATCCAGATCGATGCCCAATCCATCACGAAGGAATGGCTCGTCGCCGTGAACCCGCGATCAGAGAACAGCCGGGAGACGATGGACCCGTCGGATATGCTCATGTCCATCTCCGCGTGACCCTCCATCCGCCCGGTGCGCCCGCGTTCGGCGTTCGCCCGCGCCTCCTCGACGAGTGAGGGCGAGAGCGCGCGCCGGAAGATCACGGCGAGGATCGCGATCATCACGACACCCCCGACGAACTCGGCGGCCGTGAACTGCCATGCGATCAAGACCGCCAGGAGGATCCCCAGCTCGATCACGAGGTTGGTGGACGCGAACTCGAAGGCCATGGCTGAGGTGAAGTTGGCACCGCGGCGGACGAGCGAACGCGCGAGCGCCACGGCCGCGTAGGAGCAGGACGACGAGGCGGCGCCCAGCCCGCACGCGACGGCGAGCGATCGGGTCGAATCGTCTGGGAGCAGCTGCGTCATCTCGCGCTTGGACACGACGGCCTGGACGATGCCCGACAGCGTGAACCCGAGGATCAGGGGCCACAGGATCTCCCAAGTCATCCCGAACGCTACGGAGAGGGCGTGGACGACGGCGTCGATCATGCGCCCATGCCCG
>VAXZ01000106.1:26488-34119 GCA_005885035.1 Actinomycetota bacterium | reverse complement strand
CATTCACCGGACTCCTGAAGCCCTTGGCGGTTCAAGGCCGTGGCCGCGTCATCCCCGCGATCTCGCCGGCCTTCTGGAGCACAAAGTGTGCACCGTTGGCAGCGTCTGGGAGCATCCACCCTTATGCCGGGTGACGCTAGGACCTGCTAGCCACGATCTGACTCGGGATATTCTCGGGATGTCCAGCGTTTGAGTCACGGTTCAACCAGCCGATCGAGCCAGGACTGATGCCCTGACCTGAGGCTTTGCCTTTGTAGTCCCAACGGGGTTCGAACCCGTGTCTCCACCTTGAGAGGGTGGTGTCCTAGGCCTCTAGACGATGGGACCGCACGCCCGGTCGGGCCGGCGCAAGGATATCAGCGGGTTCTCGGCTGCCTTGCTCTCGGCCGATTCAGCAGGGATACGCTCGACGGATGGCGGAACACGTCCGAGCTCGACTTCCGACCTCGGCGATCGTGGCCACTGCGATCGCGGCGGCCGCGGTCGCGTTGCTGGGGCTCGTCGTGGTCTCCGCGAGGTATCCGTTGCCGATCATCATCGGTGCGCGACGCGTCCCGCTGTTCGCCGGACTGACGCTTTGGGCCGCGTTGGGGACGGCGGCCGTCGCGTCGGATCCACCATCCCGGCACCCGAGCCTTGGGATGCCCCTCAGGCAGCGATACCTGGTCCTCGTGTGGTGGATCGGGGTCTCCGCAGCGCTCGCATCGCTCTCGTATGCGGCGTGGAAAGCCTGGGGAGTCGTTGCGATGTTCGCCACGCTCATCGCCTTGGTGAAGGTGCTGCAGGTCGCGGGTTTCATCAAGCCGGATCGCTCGGTCCGCGTGTGGCATCCGTTCGCGGCGATCATGGCGTTGTTCCTTGCCGTGGCGGGCCTCTTTGCATTCCTTGGTCGGACCAACCTCCCCCCACCGATCCAGGCCGCGATGGTCGAGTATCAGGATGGTCGCGATGGACAGGCGCCCGCGAGTCGCCCCGCTCCGGAGGTCTCGGCTACCGGTCTGACCTTGCGGGCGAGTGGGGATGTGGATCTCGGTGGCCTTCCGGCAACGCTCTTCTCCTATGACGATCGAGAGGGGAGCCGGGTCGACGTCTACGAGGCCGATATCGGTTTTCCAGCTCCGCAAGGGTCCGTCGGGGTCTATGACCCACCAGGATGGCTGCTGGAGTCGAACCGGCTGTCTCTGCGCACCGGACCGAAAGGGAGCAACTTCCTCGTGGTCAGTTGGTCGACCCAGGTCGTCGACGGGATAGCCACCGCCCTCGCCGCTCAGTTCCCACCTTGATCCCGACGACGTGTGCGCGATCGCGCGGGGCTGATGGTCACAGCGGATCATGCGCCCGGCAGCTCCTTATGGAGCTGCCGGGATGTCTCGACGTACCCGAGCGATTCGTAGAGACGACGTGCGACGTGGTTGTCGCCGTATACGTTGAGTCCCGCCCGCGCGAAGCCGCGCGCGCTGGCCTCCCCTTCGAACGCACGCATGGTCGCTCGACCCCAGCCGCGTCCGCGCTTGTCTTCGTCGACGGTGATGTCGTAGATCCACGCCATCGAGGGATCATCCGTCGATGGACCGAACCACAGCACGCCGACCCGTTGGCCATCCTCCGGATCCGTCGAGATCGACAGGACATGCCCCACGGTCGCGAGTCCATCCGGGAGGAGCGAATCGAACGAAGCTTGCGAGGCGACCTTCGCGGCCTCGCCGACGGCCTTCCCGTTGCGCTCGAGCTCGGCGGCATAATCGTCGATCGCCCACGCGAGGTATGCCTCGAACTCATCCGCGAGCATGGGGCGAAGATCCGCTGCCCGCTCCGGAGCCTGCGGGCCGGAGAGCGTCGTCATCACGACCGCTCGTACGTCGTCGAGCTCCGCGCCGAGCTTCCCGAGGACCTGAGCCGCTACACCCTCGCCCTCTCGGACGAGACCCAGTAAGAGGTGCTCGGTACCGATGTAGTTGTGTCCGAGCTGGAGCGCTTCGCGCAACGACAGCTCGAGGACCTTCTTCGCACGCCGGGTGAACGGGATGTGTTCGGTCGGCGGGGTCTGTCCGCGTCCGATGGTCTCCTGGATCTCCACACGGACCGACGGCAACGAGATGTCGAGCGCCTCGAGTGCTCGCGCACCGACCCCTTCGCCCTCGGCGATGAGGCCGAGCAAGAGATGCTCGGTCCCGATGTAGTTGTGGTCGAGGAGCCGTGCTTCTCCTTGGGCCAGCACGACGACCCGGCGCGCGCTATCCGTGAACCGCTCGAACACTCGCCTCAGTTCTCCCCCTGGTCGCGGGTGAAGCCGAGCTTGCCGTCGAACTCCTGCAACTTCTCGATGTGCATCCACCGATGCCGGCGCGAGATCCGCGTGAGCAGCTGGTGCACGTCCTCGTCCGGAAGATCGCCGGGGTCCTCCTTGATGATGAACCGGCATCGGAAGTGATCCCCGGTCTCCGTGAGGGCGCCGGTCGGCGGGAAGACCTTCGTGCCCCGTGAGGAGATCATCTTGAGAGACAAGCGCGTGTCGTGGGTGAGCTCCATCATCGAGGCCCCGAGCTCGGACGCGGAGAGCGGCGACTCGACGAAGACGTCCAGGCCGACGACCGCCCGGGACCTCGCCTTCACGTAATCGGGGTCTGGATCGAGCTTCGGCAGGACCAGTGGCTTCACATCGCGAACGGTCCAGGTCTGGGTCCGCTTCCCGAGGTTCCCGATGATCGCGTCGGCGTACGCGGTGGTGGGGGTGCCCCGATCGTAGCCGACGACGTCGCCGGTCAGGACACCTGATTCCAGCGTGACGAAGACCGCGTGCTCGATCGCGGACGCTTGGTCGAACAGCCCCAAGTGCCGGAGCATCAGGACCGCCGACAGGAGCACGGCCGTCGGGTTGATCACGTTCTTGCCCGCGTATTTCGGCGCTGACCCGTGCACGGCCTCGAAGATCGCGACCTCGTTCCCCACGTTCGCACTCGGCGCGAACCCGAGCCCTCCGATCAGGGCGCTCGACTCGTCCGACAGGATGTCGCCATTCATGTTCGTCATGACGACGACCTCGAACTGCTCGGGGCGTTTCACCAGCTGGTGGGCGGCGTTGTCGACGATGACGTGCCACGGCTCGATCTCGGGATAGTCGGGGGCGACCTTCTCGAACGCTCGCTTCATCTCGCCTTCGGAGAGCTTCAGGATGTTGGCCTTGGTCGCGCAAGCGACCTTCGTCCGGCCCTCGCTCCGGGCGTACTCGAACGCGAACCGCGCGATCCGTTCGGAACCTTTCGCGCTGATCAGCTTGAGCGCTTGGGCGACGCCGGGGGTTTGCATGTACTCGATCCCGGCGTAGAGGTCCTCGACGTTCTCCCGGACCACGACCAGATCGATCCCGCGGCCGCTGTACGGCGTCTTCACCCCGGGCATCTCGCGGACCGGCCGAACGTTCGCGTAGGTCTCGAACAACTTGCGGAGCGTTACGTTGGCAGACTTCTCGCCGAACCCGACGGGTGTCTCGAGGGGTCCCTTCAACGCGACCTTCGTGCGGCCGATCGAGTCCATCGTTTCCTGGGGGACGCCCGAGGCGATGCCCCTCTTGAAGACCTCGGCGCCGGCATCCGCCAACTCCCAGTCGATCGGCGCGCCGGCCGCCTCAACGATCCGCCGTGTGGCGTCGATGCACTCGGGGCCGATCCCATCACCGGGGATCAACGTCACGGGGATGCGGGCTCGGTCTTCTCGGTCTTCGATCACGTAGGCCTCCTCGGTGTCGGACCGTTTGAACCGAGCAGCTATCGTAACGACGAGGGGGGCACGTTCAGCTGTCGGGATATCGCCGACGCAGCTGGGGCGCGAGGACTCGAACCTCGACTAACAGGGCCAGAACCTGTCGTGCTGCCATTACACCACGCCCCACCGAACCGCTCGGGCACTCTAACAAGGCACCCTTCGGGTAACCACGACGTTGCCACCTGCGAGGTTGACCTGCCTTGCGGCGCAGGACTACGGTGGGTCGACGACCCCACCGAACGACATGGGAGGGCAGATGAACAAGGGCGGATTGGTATCGGAGGTCGCCAAGCGGACCGGTTTGTCCAAGGCCGACGTCGCCCGTGTCGTCGACGCGTCGATCGACGCGGTGCGCGACGCCGTGGTCAAAGGCGAGCGCGTCACGCTGGCCGACTTCGGGACGTTCGAGCGCAAGCATCGCAACGAGCGCATCGCTCGCAATCCGCGCAAGCCCGACGTTCCCATCGTGGTTCCGGCACGGGACCTGCCGTCCTTCACACCCGGCAAGGAGTTCCGGGCGCAGGTCCTGCAACGCTCTTAGCGTCCGGCGAACGTCACCAACCGGAGTTCGCGCGCCACCTGCTGGCCGTTCTCGTCGGCGACCTCGAAACGCACGCGCTGTCCGAGTCGCAAGGTCCGGATGAAATCGTCTCCGATCGACCTGGCATCGATCGCGACCTCGGTCCGATCGTCCGTCACCAGCGAGCCCGTGTTGGAGCCTTCGTCGTAGTGCTTGATCGTTCCCTGCATCGGGGTCTCCTACCCGGCGCCCGTCGCGGGCGGCACACGCACTGACATGTCGAGCGCTCGCAGGACCTCGCGCGTGCGTCCGGCCCGTCGATCGTTCACGACCGTGAGGATATCGTCCGGGAGGTCCAGGTCGAACGCGAGCTCGGCGTGTTCGATCACAGCGACCGGAACGTCTCGCTGGGCGGCCTCCTCGAGGTGCCTGCGGTACGAGTCCTTGCCGAAGCTGGACGGGATCGCGACTGGCGGCCTGCGCAGGAGCAGGTTCGTTCCCGTTTCGTCGGCGGCCGGCGCGAGCACGACGGGGCCGAGGGTGTGGATCGCGCGGGTGAGCGCCGCGGCGGTGACGAGTGGGGTGTCCGGCAACAGGACGGCGAACGCGTCCAGGCGACGCGCCAGAGCCTCCTCCTCCACCTGTCGGATGGCCTGCGCGAGCGGGGGTCGCTCCTCGGGCATCGGCGTCGCCCCGCGACCCGCAGCCACCTCGAGGACCGACTCATCGGGCGACACGACCCAGGTTTCCCACCCGGGCAGGAGCAGCGTCGCATCCAACACGTCCTCGAGCATCGCGAGCGTGAGTGCCGCGCGTTCGAGCGGAGAAAGGACGGAAGTGAGCCGACCCTTCGCCTCGTCCAAGGACTTCACGGGTAACGCGATGGCTCGCACCAGATCTCCAGCCTAGTCGAGGTCATCCGGTAGGCTCACGGCCCGGTCGGCCTCTTCGAGGGGTGCGACACAGGGGAGGAGAACGTGGCCGAGCCCTGGTTCCAAGTCGCGAAGGCCGTCGCGCTCCCGCCCGCGTGGCTCTGGTTCCGGTGGCGTTTCGAGCATCTCGAACGGATCCCCCAGCGAGGGCCGGCGTTGATCGCATGCAATCACGCGTCGTACCTCGACCCGATCGCCAACGCCTACGCCGTGGTCAAAGCGGGCCGGCGACCCCGGTTCCTCGCCAAGGACGACCTCTTCGACATCCCCCTCGTGGGCCGGGCGCTCGCGGGGGCCGGGCAGATCCCGGTCAGCCGCGGCAGCGGCGACCGTACGCCGCTGGTGCGAGCGGAACGAGCCCTCGCCGCTGGCGAGGCCGTGCTCGTCTACCCGGAAGGAACCGTCACGACTCGCTCCGACGGACTCCCCATGGCCGGTAAGACCGGAACGGTCCGGCTGGCGCTCGCCCTGGGCGTCCGTATCACGCCGATGGTGAGCTGGGGCTCCGCCGCGGTGTGGCAGAAGTCGGGCCCGGGCTCCCTGAAACCCGGCAGACCGGTATGGGTGTCGGTCGGCGATCCGATCGATCTAGGGGCCGGCCAGGACGCGATCCATGACTACGACGCGGTTCGCCGCATGACCGCCGACCTGATGGGGGTCCTCACCGCGCTCACCATCGATCTGCGGGACCGCTACCCCAGGCGCTGGGCCGACGCCCGCTAGGCTTGGCGGGATGAGCGAGCGCGGGTTCCAGACCCGAGCGATCCATGGGGTGTCGGTGCCGCCGATCGACCAGCAGACGCCGAGCGTCCCCCTGTACCAGACGTCGACGTTCCGCTTCACCGATGCGGACGCCTACGCCGACACGATCGCGTTCCGGGCGCCCGGGTACACGTACACACGCGGCTACGGGAACCCGACGCTCGACGCGTTCGAGGGCCTGGTCGCGTCGCTCGAGCGGACCGAGGCGGCGATGTCGTTCGCGAGTGGCATGGCCGCGATCCACACGTTGTGGACCGCGCACGTTGGGTCCGGGGAGCGGATCGTCGCGACGAACGCGCTGTACGGCGGCGCGTTCGCCCTCGCGACGGCCGTCATGCCACGGTTCGGCGTGACGGTGGATCTGGTCGACGGACGGGACCTGGATGCGGTCGATCGGGCGCTCCCGGGGGCATCGCTCTTCTACACGGAGACGATCGCGAACCCGACGATGGCGGTCGCCGACCTGGAGGCCCTGGGTGCGATCTGCCTACGACACGGCGTCCCCGCCGCCGTCGACAACACGTTCGCGTCCCCGGCGCTCTGCAACCCCGTTCGGTTCGGCTTCGACTTCGTGGTGCACTCCTCGACGAAGTACCTGGGTGGGCATCACGACCACACGGGCGGCGTGGTCGCATGCACGAACGACGGGCGTTCGGCGCTGCGCGACCTCGTGATCGAGACGGGCGGAACGTTGGCCCCGTTCGAAGCGTGGCTCGCGATGCGCGGGATCATGACCCTCGGGATCCGGATGGAACGCCACTCGGCAAGCGCGCTCCGGATCGCGACAGAGATCGAACGACATCCAAACGTCGAACGGGTGCACTATCCCGGGCTCCCGTCGCACCCGGATCATGCTATCGCGCAACGCCTCCTCCCGAACGGCGCGGGCGGGATGATCGCCGTCGAGGTGAGCGGTGGCGTCGAAGGGGGGAAGGCGTTCTGCGATGCGCTCGAGCTCGCGTGGGTCGCCACGAGCCTCGGAGGGACGCACACGCTCGTCGGCCACGCCGCCTCGACGACCCATCGCCAGTACGCGCCCGAGGCCAGGCGAGCCGCCGGGATCGCGGACGGCTTGGTCCGCGTGAGCGTCGGGCTGGAGGATGCGGACGACCTCCTCGAGGACATGCTGCGGGCATTGGAGAAGATCTGATGGCGGACCGTAAGCGCCGGGTCGCTGTGCTGTTCGGAGGCCGCTCGGCCGAACACGAGATCTCGTGCATCTCGGCGCGGTCGGTGATGGATGCCCTCGACCCCGATGAGAACGAGGTGATCCCGATCGGGATCACGCGCGACGGGCGGTGGCACGTGCTGCCCGGTCCGCCCGCATTGCCCTCCGAGACCGGCCGGATGCCCGAGGTGACGGACGGTTCCGGTCCTGTGGTCGAGCTCGCGGAGGGAGACGGGAAGAGCCGTGAGCTGGTGCTCGCGGACGGATCCCGCGCGCCGATCGACGTCGCCTTCCCGGTCCTACACGGACCTTTCGGGGAGGACGGCGCGACCCAGGGGCTCCTCGAGCTCGCGGGCGTGCCCTACGTCGGCGCGGGTGTGCTCGGTTCCGCGCTGGGCTTGGACAAGGCGGTGCAGAAGGTGCTGTTCTCGGCGGCCGGCCTCCCCATCGTTCCGCACGAGGTCGTCACCGAGCTGCGCTGGCGTGA
>VAXZ01000106.1:0-26395 GCA_005885035.1 Actinomycetota bacterium | reverse complement strand
TCCTCGGGAACGACGATCCCGTCGCATCGATCGCGGGCGAGATCGTCCCCGAGGGACACGAGTTCTACGACTATTCGGCGAAGTACCTCGATGCCGAAGGCGCGCGCCTCCTGATCCCTGCCGCGATCTCCGACGAGGTGCTCGGTCGCGTGCAGTCGATGTCGGTCCGTGCGTTCCGGGCGATCGAATGCGCCGGGATGGCCCGGGTGGACTTCTTCCTGCGAGGCGACGACGAGCTCTGGCTGAACGAGATCAACACGATCCCGGGCTTCACGTCGATCTCGATGTACCCGAAGCTGTGGGATGCGAGCGGTCTTGGCTACTCGCAGCTCGTCGAGCGGCTCCTGGAGCTGGCGGTGGAACGTGATGAGGTCGAGCGAACGAAAGACTCGAACGTCCGCGAGCTCCTATAGATGGACGACCGGGCACGTGAGGGTACGGGTGATCCCCTCGACGGCCTGGATCCGTGCGACGACGAGCTTGCCGAGCTCGTCGACCGTCTTCGCCTCCGCGCGGACGATGACGTCGTAGGGCCCGGTCACGTCCTCCGCTTCGGCGACGCCGGCGATCGCTCGCACCGCGCTCGCGACCGATGCGGCCTTGCCAACCTCGGTCTGGATCAGGATGTACGCGTTCACCACGGTCGAAGGCCTCCTGTCGCAGCGGAGGCCACATGCTAGACCGGGCCGATGAAGCGGCGCAACGCGGAACGACCCAGCGTGGCGATCCGCGCGCTCACGCAGGCACTCCTGGCATCATCACGGCATGCGCTACGCCGACCGGGAGGACGCCGGTACCCAGCTCGCGGTCGCGATCGTCCCGGTCATCGCGGGGCCGGCCGTCGTGCTCGGGATCCCGCGCGGTGGGGTCATCGTCGCGGTTCCGGTCGCGAAGGCCTTGCCAGCCCCGCTCGATGTGGTCGTTCCGAGGAAGGTGGGCGCTCCGTTCAACCCCGAGTTGGGTCTCGGGGCCATCGCTCCCGGAGTGAGGGTGCTCGACGAGAGATTGATCGCTCGGCTCGGCGTCTCCGACGGGTACCTGGAGGCCGAGATCGCGCGCGAGGAGGCGGAGATCGCGCGCCGCACCGCGGCGTACCGAGGGGATCTGCCCGCGGTGGAGCTGGAGGGGCGTACCGCTGTGATCGTCGATGACGGCGTGGCCACCGGAGGAACGGCCCTCGCGGCCGCTCGGTGGGCGCGCGCGCAGGGCGCGCCCACCGTCGTCTTCGGGGCGCCGGTCGGGCCGCCGGAGACGGCGGCCCGGCTCGGCGCGGCCTGCGACGCCGTCGTACTGCTCCAGACGCCGTACGGGTTCTCGGCGGTGGGCGAGTGGTACGACATGTTCGATCAGGTGGACGACGACGAGGTCCGCGCGGCGCTCGCGGGAGCGGGATGAGACCGTTCGAGTTCGCGGTCGCGTTGGTGCTCACGGCGTTCGGGATCCGGTCCGCCGCGTACTGGGGGCGCCGTCGGTTCGAGTCCACCGCGATCCGCGACCAGCTGCTCTACGCCATGCATCTGACCGGACGCGTCGGCATGTGGTTCGCGTTCGCCGGGCTCTTCTACCTCTTCGCGTTCGTGGGAACGACCGATCCGGTCACCGGTCAGCGTGTGCCCTCGACCGGACAGGTCTACGTCGACGACGTGAGCCAGTACCGGTGGTACGTCATCGTGTTCGCGGTGCTGGGTGCGATGCAGCTGCTCGGTGGCTGGTTCCTCGGGCACGGCGGCCCGGCCGACCACGGCGACGGGCAGGGTCCGCGACGCTGACGGGTCGCGTCAGCCGACGGCCTTGATGATCTCCTCCGAGAGCTGCGTGAACTGCTGCAGATGCGCCACCCGATCCGTCTTCAGGGTGTCGACGATCTCCGCGTAGGTATCGGCCCGGTCCTGGCGTTCGTAGAGCCGGCGCGGCTGGAGGAGCTCGGGGTCGTCGAACCCTGGTACCCCGCTCGCGACCTCGTAGCCGAAGTCGGGATCCGCCTCGAAGGCGATCGTTCTTTCGGCGATGCCCTTCACGCACGCAGACGTGTGCGGGATCTTGACCTTCTTCGAGCGGTCGTCGCCGTCCCGTCCGCCGACGCGGCCGGTGTTGAGCAGGTACGTCTCGATCGGATGCGTGGCGAGCAGCTCGAGCAGCCGATTGCCCTGCAGACCATGGGGGAGCGGGAAGAACGGGTTCGTGCCCGGGACGCGGAGGAACTTCCCCTCCTCTGCGACGCCGCCGGCCGAGGTGCCCGTCGTCTCACCGAGCATGAAGTAGGCGGCCCCCTGCTCCTGGGAGAGCTTGGCGACCGCGGGGATGATGTTCTCGTTCCGGTTGAGGATCAACAGGTAGTCGACGGGACCGACGTTGCGAGCGTCCTCGAACGCGAGCAGGTCGCTCATCTCGAAGACCGCGCGCCCGTTCTTCGTGTAGTGCTCGTTGAAGAAGTCGACCTGTCCCTGGTCATCCTGGTAGACGTTCTCGAGGTACGCGGACGGCTTCACCACGGCACCGTGGATCGACGGCTCGAAGCTCGGGTCCAACCCGAAGGTCTTCGCGAAGCAGCCGTTCTCCGTGCCGTAGGCATGGCCGCCGGGCATCAGTCCCACGAAGTCGTCCTGGATCGGACGAGAGCCGTTCTGCGTCGTGAACGTCGTCGTCGTCTTGCCCGTGCCCGACAGGCCGATGATCATGAAGACCCTGTCGCCTTCGTCTGTGGGGATGACCTTGAGCCCTGCGTGTAGGGCGAGTCCGCCCTTGCGATAGACGATGTCGTTCCACATCCGGAGGCCACCCTTCTTGGACTCCCCGAAGTAATCCGAATGGAGGACGCGGGTGACGTAGTGGTCGAGGTCGACCGCGATCACGCGATCGTCCGGGTATCCGGGGGCGGCCAGCCCCGGCGTGTAGATGACCTGTACCTCGGGCTCGCCGCCGTCGCGTCGCTCGAAGTAGAGCTTCTGCTGCATCCCCGCGACGTTCGCGTAGCGCTTCTCCATCACGAGGCGGGCGGCCGTCCGCATCTGCGGATCGTTGCCGATGAAGCCGTCGACGACGACCACATCGTTCTCAGCCAGGTACCCGTCCTGGAGGGCGGCGACCTCGTCGTACTGGGCACGAGTCATGGTCTTGCCGCTGGACTCCCGTTCGACGACGTAGGTGCTGCCCGCGCTCCGGGATAGGACCCGGGTCTGGACGTTGACGTTGCGGAACTCCGTGAGGCGGGCTTCCGGCATGGCTTCGGTGAAGGTCCTCAGCTCCTCTGGGGTGGGGTCGTCGAACACCTTCGCCACGCAGGGCCTCCTCGCTCTTCGGAACACGGAGAAACGTTCGTACGGAGTGCGGAACGGCCTAGAGTTTATCGGACGGTCAAGGGCGCTCTCGCGACCGGAGCCGTCCGCGACCCGATCACGAGGGGTGGCCGGTGGACATCAGCGAAGACGAGCTCATCACGGCGATCGGACGGGTGCTCTCGGGAACCGGCCCGGACGTCCTCGTGCCGGTTGGCGACGATGCTGCGGTCGTCCGCGGGGGCGCCGGAGATCTGGTACTCACCACCGACGCCCTCGTGGAGGGAACGCACTTCGATCGGGCGATGAGCAGACCGCGCGACATCGGCTACAAGGCGATCGCCGCGAGCATCAGCGATATCGCGGCGATGGCCGCATCGCCTCGCTACGCGCTCTGCGCGTTGACGCTGTCCGACGACGTCGACGCAGGCTGGGCGATGGAGCTGTTCGGCGGCATGCGGGAAGCCTCCGACGAGTTCGCGTGCACGCTGATCGGCGGCAACCTCGCCCTCGGTCCCGAGGTGACGGTCGCGATCACCGTGACCGGCGAGGTCGCGCGCGGTGCGGCGGTGCGGCGCAGCGGCGCGCAGCCGGAGGACGTGGTGGTGGTCACCGGCACCCTCGGCGGCGCCGCCGCGGGTCGCCGGCTGGCGCGGCGCGGGGCGCCCTGGACCGAGGACGAGCTGGATGCGATCCGCCGCTTCGAGCGCCCCGCGCCGCGCGTCGGGGAAGCGCCGGTGCTGGCGCGCAACGGCGCGACGTCGATGATCGATGTTTCCGACGGGCTCACCCGCGATCTGGTGCGGATCTGCGAGGCAAGTGGCGTCGGCGTGCGGCTGGACCTGGCGACGGTTCCCAGGCATGCGGCCGCCGCCGAGGGCGAAGCCCTCGGCGGCGGCGAAGACTACGAGCTGCTCGCAACGATGCCCTCGGTAGCGGCGGTTGCCCGCTCGGCGGAGGAGCTGGCTCGGGTGTTCGCCACGCCGCTCACCGCGATCGGCACGATCACGACCGAAGGACTCACGACGATCGACGATAGGGGGAGGACGTACCCACTCGAGTCCTCCGGATGGGATCACTTCGCATGACCGATCCGAGCACCAGAGCACGGGCGCTCTCGATCGCCGGGAGCGACTCCGGCGGGGGCGCGGGCATCCAGGCCGATCTCAAGACCTTCTCGGCCTTCGGGGTCTTCGGGATGACCGCCGTCACGGCCGTCACCGTCCAGAACACGATGGGCGTGCAGGGCTTCGAGGCGATCTCGGCCGGAACGGTCGCCGACCAGATCCGCGCGGTCGCGTCGGACATCGGCGTGGAGGCGGCGAAGACCGGGATGCTCGCGAACGCGCCGATCGTGGAGGCGGTCGCTGCGGCCGTGGCCGAAGCGGGGATCCCGAACCTCGTCGTCGATCCGGTGTTCGTCTCCAAGCACGGCCACGTGCTGCTCGCGGAAGACGCCGTCGGAGCGCTCCGCACCCGGATCCTGCCGTTGGCGACGATCGTCACGCCCAACCTTCCGGAGGCCGCGGGTCTCGCCGGCTTCGCCGTCGAGACCCGCGGCCAGATGCGCCGCGCCGCCGATGCGATCCTCGCCCTCGGCACCGGCTCGGTGCTGGTGAAAGGCGGACACCTCGAGGATCCCACTCGCTCGTCCGACCTCTTCGTCGGTCCTTCCTGGGAGGGATGGCTGGAGGAGGAGCGGATCGATACCCCGAACACGCACGGCACCGGTTGCACGCTCGCAGCCGCGATCGCGGCGCGGCTCGCGCTCGGGGACGTCGTCCCCGACGCGGTCCGCGCCGCGAAGACGTTCGTGACCGAGGCGATCCGCCACGCCCTCAGCTTGGGCCGCGGCATCGGTCCGGTCGACCCGATGTGGTCGATCGGACCGGAGCACCCGCTGTGACCCGCTGGTCGCTCGGGCGGAACGAGGCGATGCAGCGGATGAAGCAGGGTGGGAGGCCGGTTCCTGTTCGCCGGTGGGCGGGCGGCTGAGCCCGGTCTCGTCTGCGTCAGACGCGCGAGGGTCGGACGACCTTGCCCGCCTTGATGCAACTGGTGCATGCGTGGATCCGGCGGGGCGTCCCGTTCACCAGCGCTCGGACCCGCTGGATGTTGGGATCCCAACGCCGGTTGATCCGCTTGTGCGAGAAGGTCACGGACTTGCCGAACCACGGCTTCTTCCCACAGATGTCACACACGGCTGCCATCGCGTCAACGAGGGTACCAGGCCCCTACGCTGCGATGGCTTTCAGGTTGGCCTGCAGGGCGTCTGCCGAGAGCTGGCCTCGCACCGTCGCGACCAGGAGACCATCGGCGCGATAGAACTGGGTCATCGGGGGTGAGAAGAGGTTGAAGGACAGGCCGATCGAGTTCGCCGGGTCGAACACGCTCGGGTACGTCACATCCTCCTCGTGCATGAACGTCCTGGCGCCGGCCCGGAAGTCCTGGAGGTCGACGCCGAGGAACTGGACATCGTGCTCGAGCCGGCGATGGGCCTGCACGAGTAACGGGGTCTCGGCCCTGCACGGCGGGCACCAAGCCGCCCAGTAGTTCACGACCACCGGCGTCCCCCGGAGCTGCTGCAACAGCTGCCGGAACCCGGCGGCGTCCATCGCCGGGAGCTCATCGGCCACGGTGGGAAGCGCCGGCGCGGTCGTCGCGTTCACGGCGGGGACGGTGCCCGTGGCCGCCGCGTCGTGCGCGCATCCGGTCAGCAGGAGCGCGGCGAGGAGCACCGGAGCGAGGACGACCCGAGGAGCTGTCACGCGTCCATGGTAGAACCGGGTCCAGCGTGAGGATCCGCCCGTGCCGTTGACGCTCTCCTCTCCGATCGTCGCGATCGATCGGAAGCTGGCCCTCCGCCGCGGCGGGTTCCGGACGAAGGGCCCGGAAGCGCACACGGTGCTCGAAGAGGCGTTCGACATCACCACGGTGGGCGAGCTGATGCATCACTACCCGCGCAGGTACATCGACCGGTCGCGGGTACAGACGATCCGAGGGCTGCAGCCGGGCGAGTCGGCCACCGTGATCGCCACGGTGCGCCGCGTTGCCAAGCGGCAGACCAGGCGGCATCAGTCGATGGTGACGGTCACGCTCCACGACGGCACCGGCGCGCTCGACCTCACCTTCTTCAACCAGCCATGGACCGCGCCGCTCTACCGCGAGGGATCGGAGGTCGCCGTCTCCGGTGTCGCCCAGCTCTACCGGGGGCGCCTGCAGCTCGCGAATCAGGAGGTCGAGGTCCTTCGGGGGGACGGACAGGATCTCGTGCATACGGCCCGGATCACCCCGGTACACCCAGCGTCCGACGGGATCAGCGCCAAGACGATCCGTGAGCTGATCTGGCGGGCGCTCGAGCAGCTGCCACCGCAAGCGGACCCGCTCCCGGCCGACGTGATCGAGGCCGAATCGTTGAGCGACTGGGACGCCGCCTGCCGACGGATCCATTTCCCCGCCGACGAGCACGAACTCGCGAGCGCGCGGGAACGCCTGAAGTTCGACGAGCTGTTCATGCTGGAGCTCGGCGTTGCGTTCCGACGGCAGCGTCTGGCCACGGAGCGCACCGGGATCGCTCACGAACCCAACGGTCCTCTCACGTCTGCCCTGAAGCCGACGCTTCCATTCGAACCCACCCGGGCCCAGCACGAAGCGATGGACGACATCGGCACGAAGATGGCTGCGCCGCAGCCGATGAACGTGTTGCTCCAAGGGGATGTCGGCTCGGGGAAGACGCTTGTCGCACTGCACGCATGCCTGGTGGCGGTCGAGTCCGGGCATCAGGCGGCGATCATGGCCCCGACGGAGGTGCTGGCGGGGCAGCACGCCCGCTCGGTCGCCGACCTGTTGCGACCGATGGGCGGCGTGGCGGCGCCCGCCGGTCCCTCGCGGGGGACTGCGGACCCGCAGCGATCGCTCTTCGACGGATCGATCCCGCCGACCGCCGAACCAACCGTGCGCTTCGCGATGTTGACAGGGTCGGTCACCGGCAAGGAGCGAGATCGGATCTCGGAAGGGATCGAGGACGGCTCGATCGATCTGGTGATCGGCACGCACGCGCTGGTGCAAGGCAGCGTCACGTTCGGGGACCTCTCGCTCGCCGTGATCGACGAGCAGCATCGGTTCGGGCTCCATCAACGGATGGCCCTGAAGGGGAAAGGATCAGGCGACATCGACGTCCTGATCATGACGGCGACGCCGATCCCTCGGACGCTCGCGCTGACCTACTACGGGGACCTCGACGTCGTCGTCCTGGACGAGATGCCCCTGGGGCGCGGCCCGATCGAGACGCGCGTCGTGCGGGACGTGGCCGCGCGCACCGCCGCGGAGACCTTGGTCCGGCAGGAGGTCGCGGCCGGACGACAGGCGTTCGTCGTCTGCGCCGCGATCGACGAGGCCAACCGGAATCAGGTCAAGGCGGCGGAGGCTGAGGCGATCCGTCTGCGGACCGGGGTCTTCCCCGACCTGCGCGTCGAGCTCCTGCACGGGCGCATACGCGGAGCGGTTCGGGCTGGCGCAGCTCCACCAGCTCCGGGGGCGGATCGGCCGAGGACCCGACCCCTCGTACTGCGTGTTGTTCGACGAGTCCGATCCCTCGAACGCCGAGGCGAGGGCGCGGATCGACGCGATGGTGCGGACCACGGACGGGTTCGTGCTCGCCGATGAAGATCTCCGGTTGCGCGGGGAGGGAACGCTGTTCGATACGAAGCAGTCCGGCATGCCCGACCTCAAGCTCGCCCGGCTGGCCGAGGACTTGGATCTGGTCAAACGCGCTCGGGCGCGCGCGTTCGCGCAGCTGGAGGACGACCCGCAGCTCGTCGCGCACCCCACCCTGCTGGACGAGCTCCGGCGACGGTTCGAACGATCGATCGAATGGCTCTTCCAATCCTGAGCGGATCGGCGAGCCGTCTCCCGCGGAGCGCGGCCGGGACCGGGTGGTCGGACCTCGAGGCAGGGAGAGGCTGCCGTTCGTGCGGGTGATCGCCGGTTCGGCTCGTGGGACGCGACTCGGGCCGGTCCCGGCAGGGGGGCGTCCGCTCTCCGATAGAGCCCGTGAAGGCCTGTTCGCGAGCCTCGGCCCCGACGTACCAGACGCTCGATGTTTGGACCTGTTCGCGGGGACCGGGGCCGTCGGGATCGAGGCCCTTTCGCGAGGCGCTGTGTCCTGCACCTTCGTGGATGACTCCCGGGATGCGACCGATGCCGTCCGTTCCAACCTCCACCGGGCCCACCTGGCCGAGCGAGGGACCGTGCGGACCGCTCCTGTGGCCGTCTACCTGCGGCGACGGCGCGCGGACGAGCCGCCGTACGAGCTCGTGTTCTTGGACCCGCCGTACGGGCTCTCCGAGCCACCACTGAGCGCGTGTCTGGCCGATCTCGACGCGGGATGGCTTGCCCCCGAGGGGTGGACGGTGGTCCTGACCCGAGGTCACAAAAGTTCGCTCCCCACGGTTCCGGTACACTGGGCCACTCGGAGGCAACTTCGTTACGGAGACAGCCTCCTGACCCTGTACCGGGAGGATCGATGGGCTTGACCGCCCTGTGTCCGGGGACGTTCGACCCGGTGACCAACGGGCACCTGGACGTCGTCGGCCGAGCCGCACAACTGTTCGATTCGGTGATCGTCGGCGTCGTGGAGAACCCCTCCAAGACCCCGTTGTTCAGCGTCGACGAGCGTATTCGCCTGCTGGAGGAGGCGGTCAAGGATCTCTCGAACGTCCGGATAGGGTCGTTCCGAGGCCTCCTGGTGGACCATGCCCGGGCGCAAGGGGCCTCGGTCATCGTGAAGGGCCTGCGGGCGATCAGCGACTACGAATACGAGATCCAGATGGCACAGATGAATCAGCGGATCGGGGAGCTCGACACCCTGTTCATGGCCACGAGTCCGAAGTGGTCCTTCCTGTCGTCCTCGCTCGTCAAGGAGGTTGCGAGCTACGGCGGAGATGTCGATGGCCTCGTCCCCGACCACGTGCGGAAGATGCTGATCGACCGGTTGGCTGACGCCTGATGGATCTCTCCGCTCGTCTCCAGCAACTCGAACAGCTCGTGCTCGAGGCGAAGTCGATGCCGTTGTCTTCCTCCGTCCTCGTGAGCCGAGATGAGCTCCTCCAGATGATCTCGGAGATGCAAGAGAGCATCCCCGAGGAGATCAAGCAGGCTCGGTGGATCGTGAAGGATCGCGAGGATCTGTTGGGCAAGGCTCGCGCCGAGGGCGAGCGGATCGTCGAACAGGCGCATGAGGACCAACGCCGGTTGGCGCTCAAGGAAGAGGTCGCGCGCCGTGCCGAAGCCGAGGCTCACGGCATCTTGGAAGACGCGCACGACCGGGCCGAAGCGATGCGACGCGAGGCAGAGGACTACGTTGACGCGAAATTGGCGCAGTTCGAGATCGCGCTCCGCAAGGTCTTGGAGGACACGCAGTCGTCCGTACGGAGCGTCGCAAAGACCCTGGACCAGGTGGAGGTGGGGCGCGAGCGCCTCCGCGCGCCGGGCACCGCCGCCGATCAGGCGCTCGCGCCCCACGACGAACGGCCGCTCGAGACGGAGCTGTACGACGAGCACGGCGAGACGGATGAGGTGGGGAGGCTCTGATGCTTACCGCTGTCGATGTCCGTGACTTGATGGGGCGCCCGGGTACGTCGCGGGAGGAAACCGTCATCGGGACCGTCGAGGGTCTCGCGACGGAGCTGGCTCGGGTGCCGGAGGATGCCCCGATCCGGGCCGATCTCCTGCTCGAGTCCGTCGTGGAGGGCATCCTCGTTTCGGGCCACGTCGGGGGCCGGTGGAGCCTCCGGTGCGCCCGGTGTCTCGTGGGATTCGACCAGCCGTTCCACCTGGACCTCCACGAGCTGTTCCTGAGCCACCCCGACGAGGACGCCGACGCGTACCCACTCGGTCCGGAAGAGCAACTGGACCCCGACCAGATGATCCGTGACGTGGTCGGCGTCGAGATGCCTTTCTCCCCGCTCTGCCGCTCCGACTGCCAAGGCCTCTGCGCGACGTGCGGCGGGAACCGCAACCTCGGGGAGTGTCCGGGGCACGAGGAGCTCGATCAGCGGTTCGCGGTGCTCGCCGACCTGTTCCCCGATCTCCCCAACCTCGACTGACGACGCGAGACAAGGAAGGAACCCACACCATGGCCGTCCCGAAGAAGAAGCAGAGCAAGACGCGGACCGCGAAACGCCGGGCCACCTGGAAGGGCGAAGCGCCGGCGTACAGCGCATGCCCGCAATGCAAGCAACCGAAGCTTCCACACCGCGTCTGTGCGAATTGCGGGTACTACGCCGGCCGTCAAGCGGTCGAGGTCGAGTAGCCGCGTGAGCGAGGCGACCGTCGGCCATCGGCTCGAGGCACTCGACCGCGCGCTCGGCATCTCCTTCCGCGACCCTGAGCTCCGCGAGGCTTCCCTCACGCATCGATCGTTCGCGTTCGAACACGATCTGACGATCACGAACGAACGGCTCGAGTTCCTCGGGGACTCGGTGCTCGGTCTGGTCGTCACCGACCTCGCGTACCGGATGTACCCGGGGATGCCGGAGGGTGATCTCGCAAAGCTCCGCGCAGCGATCGTGAACATGACCGCGCTCGCCGACGTGGCACGGGAGCTCGACCTGGGGGCCGTCGTCCTGTTGGGCAAGGGCGAGGAACAATCGGGCGGCCGGGACAAGGCGAGCATCCTCGCCGACGCGTTGGAAGCCGTCTTCGGTGCCGTCTATCTCGATCTGGGTCTCGATGCTGCGCGCGAGCTGATCGAGCGCCTGTTCGAACCTCGGATGGAGGCGTACGTCCGCGGTGAAGGAGACCGCGACTACAAGACGATCCTTCAGGAGCTCGCCTCCCAGGAGCTCCGTGCGCTCCCCGTGTACCAGATCCAAGACCGGGGCCCCGACCATCAGAAGGAGTTCACGGCGACCGTCGTGGTAGCCGGGGAGACGCTGGGGACGGGCGTCGGGCGCTCGAAGAAGGAGGCCGAGCAACAGGCTGCGCGCCAGGCCCACGCACGCATCTCGGAGCGCCGCGCCGCTCGACCGATGGGGGGGAGCGTGGATGGAGCTCCCTGAGGTCGAGGTGATGCGACGCGATCTGGAACGCGATGTCGTCGGGAAGAAGATCAAGGACGTGGAGGTCAAGGGATCCAAGAACGCGATGCGCGTGATCCGTCGGCACAAGACGCGGAAGGACTTCGCCGCGGGCTTGGCGGGCCACAAGGTCATGAAGACCGAACGTCGCGGCAAGTACGTCCTGCTCTCGCTCGACGGCGGCGAGGTCTGGGTCGTGCATTTCGGGATGAGCGGCCGGTTCACCCGGGCGAACGGACGGATCGCGCTGGCACCGCACACGCACGTGATCGTCACGTTCCAGCAGGGTGGGGATCTCCGGTTCGTCGATCCAAGGAGCTTCGGAGAGATGTTCGTGGCGTCGACGGACGAGCTCGGCAAGGTGAAGGAGCTCCAGCACATCGCGATCGACCCGCTGGATCAGGTGTTCACGTGGCCGACGTTCCAGTACCTGCTTGCACAACGCGCCACGAAGATGAAGCAGCTCATGATGGATCAGAAGTTCATCAGCGGGCTCGGCAACATCTACTCCGACGAGGTCCTGTTCGCGGCCGGGATCCGATACGACCGGATGAGCGATTCGCTCTCGTCCCAGGAGGTGCGCCGTCTTTATCGAGCCATCCAGGAGATCCTCCAGGACGCGATCAAGGCCCGCGGGACGACGCTCGAGGACGAGGCGTACCTCGACCTGTTCGGCAAGCCCGGGGAGTACCAGAACGAGCTCAAGGTCTACGGTCGGGAGGGACTGCCGTGCCGGCGTTGCCGGACGCCGATCCGAACCGTCAAGGTTCAGCAACGGACCAGCTATTTCTGTCCGCAGTGTCAGAGCTGAGCACCGCCGGACCCGGCGTTGCGCGTTCTCGGTCCCTGTCGTACGGTCGAGGCTCGTTCATCTGGCCAGGGGAGGGATGAGGACATGACGACACCCGAACAGAACATGGCGGCGTGCCGGGAGTTCAACAAGCGCGTGCTCAACGAAGGAGATGTCTCCTACGCGGAGAAGATGCTGAGGGACGACTTCGTCGATCACTCACCGCCACCCGGCGGAGCTGGCGACAAGGCGTCGACCATCGCGATGTTCCAGCAGATGCACGAGCAGTTCCCGGACTCGAAGGCGGAGATCCTGGACATGATCGCGGCCGGCGACAAGGTCGCGATCCATACGCGGGTCACGGGGACCGACACGAAGGGGTTCATGCCGGGGATGACGCCGACGGGCAAGCCCTTCGCGATGGAGACGATCGACGTCGTGACGTTCGACCAGGACGGCATGAACACCGAGCACTACGGGATCGCCGACGTCGCGGGCGTCATGATGCAGCTCGGGCTGATGCCGGCCCCGGGTGGCCCCGCGTAGTTCAGACGATCTCGGCGCCCGCGTCACGCATCCGCCGGAGCGCACGTTCGGCATCGCCCTCGTGCAGGTCCACCGCGCGGATCCCATCGGCCAGGACCTCCACGGCGAACCCGAGCATCCGCGCGTCGCTCGTCGTCTCGACCACGCAATAGTCCGTGGCCAGGCCACAGATCACGAGACGCTCGACCCCGCGCTCACGAAGGAGATGTTCGAGGAGCGTCGGGTACGTCTCCCCGCTCTCGGGGTCGCGCACGCTGAAGCCCGAGTACCCGTCTCGTCCATCGGACCCCTTGCGCACGACCTCGCCCTCCACTCGAAGATCCGGGTGGAAGGCGGCCCCCCAGGTGTCGTGCACGCAATGGACGGGCCAGATCCCACCATCGATCGCGAAGTGCGGGGTGTGCTCCGGATGCCAATCCTGCGTGTAGGCGACGAAGGCCCGTCCCTTGAGGGCCTGCTGGAGCTCCGCGTTCGCGACCGCCGGCACCTCCTGTCCGTCCGCGACGTACAGGCTTCCGTGAGGGTCGGCGAAGTCGTTCTGGACATCGACGATCAGGAGCGCTGTTCGTTCGTCGTAGATCGGCACGGATCCTCCGGTGGAGCGATGCTACGTCCGCGTGGGAGCATCGTCGGGTGCGACGTGTGCACGTGATCGTCTCTGGGCACGTCCAAGGCGTGTTCTTCCGAACCGCTTGTGCTCGGGCCGCCGAGCGGCGGGGGGTGGCGGGGTGGATCCGCAACCGCGACGATGGGTGCGTCGAGGCGGTCTTCGAGGGCTCCCCGGCAGCCGTCGACGAGCTGGTTGCGTGGTGTCGCTCGGGCCCCAGGGCTGCCTCCGTCACCGGGTTGGAATCGTTCGAGGAGTCGCCGATCGGCGAGCGCGGGTTCCGGATCTCGGGGTGATCGGGTGTACGCGCCGCCTCCCACGCCATGAATCACACGCCTGTTAGCATCCGCGCGATGTTCTTGCGGCAGATCCAGATCCGCGGTTTCAAGAGCTTCGCGGACAAGACCGTCCTGGAGTTCGTCCCCGGCGTCTCCGTGATCGTCGGGCCCAACGGGTCCGGGAAATCGAACCTCGTCGATGCGATCAGCTGGGCACTCGGCGAGCAGGGACCCCGGGCGCTTCGCGGCGGTCAGATGGCGGACGTCATCTTCGCCGGCACCCCGTCGCGTCCGGCATTGGGCATGGCCGAGGTCAAGCTCGTGATCGACAACACCGCCGGCAAGATCCCGGTCCCGATGAGCGAGATCGAGATCGCTCGAACGATCTTCCGGAGCGGCGACTCCGAGTACCGGATCGGAGGTCAGGTCGTTCGGCTCATGGACGTGCAGGAGCTCCTTTCGGAATCGGGGATCGGCCGGGCCCTGCACACGGTCGTCGGACAAGGACAGCTCGAAGAGGTGCTGCTGTCCAGGCCGGAGGACCGACGGAAGTACATCGAGGAGGCCGCCGGGATCGCGAAGCACCGGCGTCGCAAGGAGCGGCTCCAGCAGCAGGCGGAGATGGCCAAGCGACACGAGACGCTTACGGCCGAAGCCGACCGACTCTCGCGAGCGCTCGCCGCCGCGAGGCTCCGCGCGCTGATCCGTGAGCAGGAGCGCCGCCGCGACGGCTGGGATCACGGTTTGGTCGAGCGCTCGCAGGCGCGCCAGCGCCTGGACGCGCTCGACGAGCAGGTGCTCGCGGCCGCCGACGCACGGGCCGCAGCCACGGGCGCGCTCACCGAGTCCGAACAGGTCCTCCGGGCCACGGCGTTCGATCGTGACGCTGCCGAGCAGCGCTACCGGGAGGCCGTCGACCGCGAAGCGGACGCGCGTACGCAGCTCGCATCCGAGGCGACCCGCACGGCCAGGTTGGATACGGTCACCCAGGAGGTCGCTCGGGTCGAGCGCCTGCTCGCGAACACGGTCGCCGAGCTCGAGTCGCAGGAAGCGGCGCTCGCCGCGGCGGAGGCGACGTACCGGCAGCAGGAGGATCATCGCCGCGAGGTCGAGGATCTGCGCCGCCGGATCGGCGAAGAGGCCGCCGGGCGACGCGCCGAGCGCGAGGCGCTCGAGCGGTCGCTCGCGAGCGCCGAGCACGAGCGCGAGCGACTCGCGGAGGACCTCGCCGCGGTTCAGGAACGGATCGCCACGATCGAAGCCGAGCGCGAGACCGTCGAGCGGGACATCGAGCAACTGGACGGCCAGTCCTCTCCGCTCGCGGAGCGTCGGGACCGGCTCGAGGACGAACGCCGGGGCCTCGCGGACAAGGTGCAGGAGCTCGAGGAGGCCGGGCGGGGCATGCGGGCGCGCAAGGACCTCCTCGACGCTCGGCGCACGGACATCGAAGAAACCCCAGGCTCCCGGTTCCTGCGGGACCACAAGGGTCGCGCCGTCGGACTGCTGAAGGACCTCGTTCGGATCGAGCCCGGGCTCGAGCGGGCGCTCGTGGCCGCGCTCGGATCGCTCGCGGACGCGGTCGTGTACGAAGACGGGGCGCTCGCATTGGACGACGCCCACGAGGGCGGTGGGGCGATCCTTGCGATCGCCGCCGGCGGGCCCGTCCCCCTGGGCCGATCCGGCGAGCGACGACTCCTCAGCGTGGTCCACGCCGAACCGGCTGCGCGCGGGATCGTCAGCACGGTCCTTCGCGACGTGTATCTGGCCGACACCGTGGACGAGGCCGTCGCGATGCAACTCGAGCACAGCCGGTCGTCGTTCGTCACGCCCGACGGGATGCTGATCGGCCCCGCGGTGATCCACACCGCGCTGGAAGCGGATGACCGGCTCCGTGAGATCCGGGCGGAGCTCCAGGTACTCGCGCACGATCTGTCGGCGGCGGAACAACAGCTCCGTCCGCGCCGTGGTCGACTCGGTGAGATCGGCGAGGAGATCGCCTTCCTTCGGGAGCAGATCGACGCCGCCGACGCGGACATCACCTCCGCGGCCGAGCGTCTGACCTCGTTCGAGCGCGATCTCGGAGGGCTCCGCACGGAAGAGGAGCTGTTGCGACACCGGATCGCCGCGGTGGAGGACGGCGAAACGGCGTGGCGGGTGCGACTGTCGACGATCGCCCCCTCCGCGGCCGAGGACCTGCCCGAGCTCCCACCGCTGCCGCGAGCACCGATCCAGATCCGTGTCACGGTGGAAACGCTTCGGCGCGATAGAAGGCACCACGACCAGCGCTCCGCCGAGTTGCGGGCAGAACGGGATGCGTTGGCCGCGCAGGATCCACACGCGCTCCGTCAAGCGCTCGCGGAGGCCGAGGCCTCGCGGAGCGAGGCCGAGGAGGCCGCGAGCGCGGCCGAGGTCGCGTGCGCGGCCGCCGGCGAGATCCGTGACGCTGCGGCGGCCGAGGAACGCGAGGCGGCAGACGCCGAGGCTCTCGTCAACCGGTCGTGGCGAGAGGCCTCGACCGAGCTCGACCGGTTACGCGAGAAGTACGAGGAGGACGATCGCTCACGCGGCGACATCGAGCGCCGGATCGCGGATGCCGAGCGGATGCTCCGTGAGGGCTTCGGGATGGAACCGGCTGAGGCGCTGGCCGAGCTGGGTGATGACGACACCGCGGAGAGTATCGCGAAGCGACAGGAGCTGGTGCAGCGGCGTCTCGGACTGCTGGGCCGGGTCAACCTCCTCGCCGTCGGCGAGCTCGGAGCGATGCAGGAGCGACACGACTTCATGCAGCGCGAGCTCGAGGACGTTCGAGCGGCGCGACGCGACCTCTTGGAGTTGATCGCCCAGGTCGACCGCGAGATCACCGAAACGTTCACCACGGCGTATCGGGACGTCGCGATCGAGTTCGAGCGGCTCGTCGCGGAGCTGTTCCCCGGAGGCGAGGGACGCCTGGTCTTGACCGATCCGGCGAGCCCCCTCGAGTCGGGGATCGAGATCGAAGCGTCGCCCGGGCGCAAGCGCGTGAAGCGCATCTCCTTGCTGTCGGGTGGCGAACGCTCGCTCACCGCCCTCGCGTTCCTGTTCGCGATCTTCACGGCCCGGCCGTCCCCCTTCTACCTGATGGATGAGGTCGAGCCGGCCCTCGATGACGTCAACCTCCACCGATTCCTCCGCCTCGTGGGCGGGTTCGCGACAGACGCACAGGTCCTGATCGTCACGCACCAGAAGCGCACGATGGAGATCGCGGGGATGCTGTACGGGATCTCTCTGAACACAGACGGCACCACGAAGGTCGTCGCGCAGCGGATGGAGCCCGCCCCGACGGAGGTCACGGCGTTCCAGATGCCGCAAGCAGAACCCGTCCGCTAGCCTTCTCGCGCGATGTGGTTCGTCCTCGTGTTCGCGCTCCTCGCCGTGCTGTTGGTGATCGCCGGCACGATGCGGATCGTGCGGCGCCGCCGAGCGGGCCTCGGTCACGGGCGGGTCTTTCCGGCCGCGCTAGAGCACCCTGCGCCGCAGCGACATGGCGAAGCGCCGCCGGAAGCCAGCCCCTCGGGAGGCGCCTTCCGCGGAGGCGGTCTCGGATCGACGCTGAAGGGCCTGTTCCACGGCGGTGCCACAGAAGCGACGTGGCACGAGCTCGAGGAGCTGTTGTTGAAGGCGGACGTGGGTCCCAAGGCGGCGTCGGACATGGTGCACCGTGTTCGAGCCGACCACCCGACAGGGGGCGACGTCATCGACACCGTCCGTACCGAGATCCTCTCGATCTTGGGACCCGACCGGCCCCTCACGCTCGATGGGCGGCTCTCGGTGATCCTCGTGGTCGGCGTCAATGGCTCGGGGAAAACGACCACGATCGGGAAGCTCGCGAAGCGGCTGGTCTCGGAGGGCCGGATCGTGAGCGTCGCCGCGGCTGACACGTTCCGCGCGGCCGCCGGCGAACAGCTCGCGATCTGGGCCCGCGTGGCCGGCGCGCAGCTGATCGCGCAGGACCGGGGAGCGGATCCGGGCGCGGTCGCGTTCGACGCGGTCAAAGCCTCGGAGGCTCGCGGTGTCGACGTGTTGATCGTCGACACCGCGGGCCGCTTGCACACGAAGCAGCCGTTGATGGATGAGCTATCGAAGATCGCACGGGTGATCGAGAAGGCCGGCGCCGCGGTGGTCGAAACGTTCCTGGTGCTCGACGCCCAGACAGGGCAGAACGGGATCGCGCAGGCTCGCGCGTTCACCGACGCCGTCACGATCACCGGCGTGGTGCTGACGAAGACCGATGGCTCGGCGAAGGGCGGCATCGTGCTGGCGGTGCGCGAGGAGCTCGGCGTCCCGGTCCGGTTCGTCGGGGTGGGGGAACGGCCCAACGATCTCCGGCCCTTCGATGCCGGGGTGTTCGCCGACCGGCTGCTGTCATCGGGCTGATCGCCATGGGGGTCTGATCGCCATGGGGGCCAGGATCCTCCTCGTCGAGGATCACGCCACGATGCGCGAGGCGATGCGGATGGTGCTTGCCGAGGAAGGCTTCACCGTCGATCAGGCCGCCGACGGACCCCGAGCCCTGGACCTGGTCGCGAGCGTCCGCCCCGACCTGGTCCTCCTCGATCTCAACATCCCTGGGATCTCAGGCTCCGATCTTCTCGCGACGCTGAAGGCGAGCGACGACACCGCCGGCATCCCGGTCATCGTCGTGACGGCTGAGGAGGTGGAGGGGCGCCGAGCGGCGATGCGGGCAGGTGCGGAGGACTATCTGACGAAGCCCTTCAGTCCGCGTGCGCTGGTGCAGACGGTCGTGCGGGTACTGGAAGGGTCCTCGCCGCCGGGAGGGTGACCGTGAAGGTCGAGCCCTCACCCTCCGCCGAGGTGACATCGATCCACCCTCCCATCGCCTCGGTCAGCAACTTCGAGATGTAAAGCCCCAACCCGAACCCCTCCGTGTGCGTGAGGCTGCTCTCCCGTTGGTGGAACCGCTCGAAGATCCGGCCCACCTCGGACTCCGGAACGCCCGGACCACGATCGATGACATCGAACGCCACCGTCCCCTCAGCAGGCGTTCTCCAGCGGAGTACCACCGTTCCGCCTGGCGGTGAGAACTTGATGGCGTTGTGCACGAGGTTCGTGAGGACCTGGGTCAGCCGGTTGGGGTCGGCCACCATCCGAACGGGAGCGTCGGGCCCTTCCTCGATCAGGACCCCTGCGCCGGTCTCGCCCAGCCCGCTCGTCACTTGTTCGAGCAGTTGTCGCACATCGAGCTCGGTCGGTTCCAGCGAGAGCTTGCCGGCCTCCACTCGAGAGACCACCAGGAGATCCTCGACCAGATGGATCAGCCGATCGGTCTGCGTGAGCACTATCCCCAGGTACTCGTCACGCTGATCCACCGAGAGGTCGCTCCCGCGTCGCCGCAACATGTCGACGAATCCTCGGATCCCGGAGAGCGGAGTCCGCAGCTCGTGACTCGTGATCGCGACGAAGTCGGATTTCATCTCGTCGAGCTCGCGTAACCGTTGGACGGTGGCTTGCTGGTCGGCGCGGAGCCGCGCAGACTCGAGGACCAGGCCGAGCTGATCGGCGATGCCTCCAAGCAGCACGCCGCGTTCCTCATCGGGCGCGCCGTCTTCATCCGAGCGCTCGTGGATCGCTCCGACGATCTCTCCGCGGACGATCATCGGAACGACGGCGTCCGGGGGCGCGATCACGGGCGATCCTTCCAGCGCGGCCGCCGCGAACGGCGACGACGCCGGGAACAGCCGGTCGCCTCGGAGGTAGCCGGGATCGCCGTGTACCCCGTACGCCACGAATCCCACCTCGCCCGCCGACCCCCGGTCCCGAACCAGGATGCCGAGCGCGTCGCACCCCAACTCCTTGGCGATCGCCTCCGCCGTGGGCTGCAGCGTCGGCGCCAGCCGATCCATGTCGGGCTCCGCGAGCGCGGCCGCATGGAACGCTGCGACCTCACCCCGGGCCTGCCCTTCTCTCGTCGCCGCCTCCTCGGCTCGCGCCGCGGCGGCCTCGGCGTCGCGGGCGCGGCGTGCGGCCACCGCGGCCTCGCGGCGCGACAGCGAAGCGAACGACCCCGCGACCGCTCCGACCACGAGCGCCATCGCGGCCCGGAACGCGATCGTCGGCGCGTGCGTCTTCATCGCCGCGGTTGCGACCGCCACCCCGATCTCGGGCAGCAGTTGCCCAACGAGGAATGCGGCGGCCCCCAGAGCCGCGCCCAGGAGACCCCATCTCGCCGCTCCTTCGAGCGGCACCAGGTAGCCGACGACCCAGACGGGATCCGCCGGACCATCCGTCGCGAGCCAGACGAGGCCGACGATGACGAGTGCATCGAGCGCGAACGCGAGGATCCCGAGCGCCCGGAGCTGCGCGCCCTCCGCCTTGCGGGCGGCTCCGGCGATCGCCACGTTCCCCAGCGTGAGTCCGACGACGAGCGCGACGCCGAGGGGCAGCACGAAGGTTGGGTCGCTCGCCCGGTCGCGGATCGCGAACCCTACCTGGACGGCTCCGAACGCTGCCACGATCCAGCGCAGCACCACCAGACGCTGCTCCAGGAGGCGTGCATCATCGTCACTTCGTACGCTGGCCATCCCCGATCCTTCCGGCCGATACACTAGGGGCTCCAGCGGCCCCAACATCGCAACCGGCCACCCACTATGTTCGACACGCTGACCGAGCGCCTGGATGGCGTCTTCTCGAAGCTCCGAAAGCGAGGCAAGCTCCACCCGAAGCAGGTGGACAACGCACTCGCCGATGTCCGCACGGCGCTGCTGGAGGCGGACGTCGCGGTGGAGGTCGCCGACGACCTGGTGAACCGTGTCCGTTCGCGCGCCTTGTCGGAGGAGGTCCTGAAGAGCCTCACGCCGGCTCAACAGGTCGTGAAGATCGTGAACGAGGAGCTGAACGTGACACTCGGCGGTGAGCACCGGCCGTTCACCCTCCCGGGAGCCCCTCCCGTTGTGGTGCTGGTGGCCGGGGTGCAGGGATCGGGCAAGACGACGGCCTGCGCGAAGCTCGCCAAGCATCTGAAGTCGAAGGGGAAACGTCCGCTGCTGGTCGGCGCGGACCTCGAGCGGCCAGCAGCGGTCGACCAGCTGCGCACGTTGGGTCGCGAGATAGGCGTCCCGGTGTGGTCCGAGGGGCGCGACCCGATCAAGCTCGCCAAGAACAGCGTGAAGGAAGCCGAACGCACGGGTGCCGACGTCGTCATCATCGACACGGCCGGGCGTCTGCACGTCGACTCCGAGATGATGAGACAGGCGAGGAAGATCAAGGACGTCACCAAGCCGACGCACGTGTTGATGGCCTGCGACGCGATGACGGGACAGGATGCCGTGATCCAGGCTCGCGAGTTCATGCGCGACGTGGACACCACGGGGTTCATCCTCACCAAGCTCGACGGAGATGCTCGCGGCGGAGCGGCGCTGTCGATGACCGCGGTGACGGGTCGGCCGATCTTCTTCGCCGGGACGGGGGAGCGGCTGGATGACCTCGAGCCGTTCTACCCGGATCGGATGGCGGGACGGATCCTCGGCATGGGCGACGTCCTCACGCTGATCGAGAAGGCGCAGGGAACGGTCGACGCCGAGAAGGCGGCGGCCGCAGCCGAGCAGATGCTGCAGGGACGGTTCAACCTCGAGGACTTCCTCGAACAGCTCCGTCAGATGAGGAAGCTCGGCCCCATACAGGACATCCTCAAGATGCTTCCCGGCGTTCCTGGCGGGAAGAACGCCGTGAAGGAGATGGCTGAAGAGGTGAACGAGGCAGAGCTGCGGCGCGCCGAGGCGATGATCCTGTCCATGACCCTCGAGGAGCGGCGGAATCCCGCTATCATCTCCGGGTCCCGTCGCCTTCGGATCGCGAACGGATCCGGGACGACGACCGCTGACGTCAACCAGCTCCTCAAGGACTTCGAGGGTGCACGGAAGATGATGCGGTCGATGATGGGCGGGAAGCGGTTGCCTGGGATGGCGAGGATCCCCGGCCCCCAGCTCAAGGCTTAGGAGACGAACGAGATGACGACGAGGATCCGACTGCGGCGGATGGGCTCGAACAAGCGGCCCTTCTATCGCGTCGTGGTCGCCGACCAGCGGAGCCCCCGCGACGGTCGCTTCATCGAGATCATCGGCCGGTATCACCCGCTGAACGATCCGTCCGTGATCGAGATCGACGAAAACAGGGCGTTGCACTGGCTGATGGTGGGCGCTCAGCCGTCCAACCAGGTGCGGAACCTGATGACCAAGGTGGGCATCTGGGAGCGGTTCGCGGCCCAGCGACCGAGCGGAGCGGCGGCGATCGCCCCCAAGCCGGATCGACCGGTCCGACCGAGGCTCTCGAAGAAGGCTCAGGCGAAGGCGGCAGAGTCGGCGGAGGCGTCCGAGCATCCTGCCGGTGCCCTCGCGCCGGAGCCCGAGTCCTCGGCGCGACCGCAGGAGGCGGAGGGCTCCTCGCCCGACGTCGAGCCGGCTCGCACCGACACGGAGGTGCCCGCGCGAGCGGCATCCACCGATCCCGACGAGGTACCGCCGACGGACACCACCGGGTCGGACGTGCAGGAGACGCCCGAGGGCTGACGTGAAGGAGCTCGTCGAGTTCCTGTGCCGTGAGCTCGTCGACGACGCCGACGCTGTACGCGTCCACGAGGCCTTCGATGAGCGAGGGCCCGTCTACACGGTGACCGTCGCCCCGGGAGAGCTCGGCAAGGTGATCGGCCGGGGCGGCAGGACGGCCAAGGCGATCCGCACGGTCGTCCGCGCCGCGGCCACGCGGCAGCACGTTTCAGTCCGCGTCGACTTCGAGGATTGACGTGGAGCGGCCGACGATCGTCGTCGGCGTGGTGCTCAAGCCTCACGGGTTACGGGGTGAGGTATCCGTGCAGAGTCGGTCGGACAACCCGGACCGCTGGACCCCCGGATCGATCGTCTTCGACGAAGCCGGCACCGAGTATCGCGTGACCGCAGCGCGCGCACACGGGAGCCGCCTGCTCGTGTCGTTCGAAGGGATCGGCGACCGAACCGCGGCGGATGGCCTCCGCGGACGGGAGTTGCTCGTACCGGAGTCATGGCTCCCGGACCTGCCCGAGGGGGAGTGGTGGCCCCACCAGCTCGAAGGGTGTCAGGTCGTCACGGAACGCGGACGCGATCTGGGGCTCCTTTCGGAGGTCATCGCCAACCCCGCGAACGATCTCTGGGTGGCGGTGGATGGGTCGGGGAAGGAGACCCTCGTCCCCGTGCTGAAGGACCTCCTCGTGGAGGTCGACGTTCCGGGCAGACGGATCGTGGTCCGAGACGTCCCGGGGCTCACCGCGCCGGAGGACTAGAGCTCGGCGAGCTTCGCAAGGGCGTCGATCTTGCGCAAGACGTAGCGGTGGCCCTCGCGATGGACGAGGTCCCTTCGTTCGAACTCCTTCAGGATCCTCGTGACGTTCTCGCGGCTACCGCCGCAGAGGCTGGCGAGGTCCGCCTGCGTCACGTCGGGGACGACGACGCCATCATCCGGGAGATCGTCGAGGTCCTCCGTCACCAACTGCAGCAGCCGCTTCGCGACCCTCCCTTTCAGGTCGAGGAAGAGGAGATCCTCCGCGAACGCCTGTTGGACCTGAACCTGTCGCGCGAGCGCTCGCATGAGCGCCCGGGCGGCCTCTGGCTCGCCGGCGACGAGCTTCAGGAACGCTTCCGCCGGCGCGACCCACGCCTCGGCGTCGACGAGCGCCAGCACGCTCGCGGTCCTGGGCATGTCGCCGAGCGGCCCGAGCTCACCCAAGAATTGTGGAGTGTCGACCGTGGCGTGATAGACACGGGTTCCCGTCGCCGAATCGCCGGAGACCTCGACGCGACCGCGCACGAGGAAGAACACGTCGGTCGCATCATCGCCCTGGTGACACAGGTACGTGCCTCGCCGGTAACGGCGCACCGTGCCTTGTGCGGCGAGGTCTCGCACCCCCGATCGAGAAACCCCTGAGAGCGAGGGCGAGGAGGCCAGGAGCGCCGCGAGTGCGTCGAGGTCATTCCGGGTCGCCACCACCCTAGCGTAGAACGTCTGGCCCGTCGCCCGAAAGCCCTGGACAGCAAGAAGGCCCGGCATCCGCCGAGCCCTTCCTGCTATCTCACTCGGTGCTAGAGAGAGCGCTCTACCACTTCTTCCACTTCTTCATCTCGACCCGGGCGGCCTTGGAACGGGACTCTTTCGTGTCCTTCTCCGCCTCGGTCTTCTTGGTCGTCTTCTTCGACGGGTCCTTCGGCTGGATCTTCTTCTCGGCCACCGTCTTGAACCTCCTCTGGTTCCTCACGACCCTTCGGGCCGAACCCTTCGGAACCGACACCCGCACTCTCCTCCTCACGGCGGTACGTGTCGGTGCTCTACGTCGCATTTCCCGGGTGTCCTTCGTCACGGAGGCTCTGTGACGCACGTCGCCCCAGGATGTGACAGACGTCACACGTCGTCGAGCTCCGGGAGGCTCACCAGCGTCGATCGGGGTGAGCACGCCCCGCACGAGAGCGCGTCTTCGACGATGAGGGCTTTCGCCCCTGTATGCCCCGGGTAGAGCTCGAGCACGAACGGCTTCGTCTGGACGTGGTTCTCGCACATGGCTCGGCCGCAGAAGCGACACGTTCCCACGGCGGTCCTGCGGCAGTGCCAACAGTCCATCGTTTGCCTCCTCCTCAGTGTTCCCACGTGCGATCGATCGCGTCGCGGAGTGCACCCGATCGGAACGCGTCGGCGAGCAGATGATCGAACCCGTTCCGGTCGAGTCGGAATGCGCGGACCGGGGTGCGTGCGATAACCGTCGCTGACCGAGGCGCGTTACGAAGCAGGGCAAGCTCCCCGAAGTAGCCGCCTGGCCCGAGGGAGCGGATCGTGGCCCCCTCGTGGATCACCTCCACCTGACCCGCCCCGATCGCATAAAACGCATCGCCGATATCACCCTCGCGGATCAGCTCCTGCCCCGGAGCCGCCGTGATCCAGCCTCCGTGCGCCAAGACATCGGCGAGTTCGCTCGCCTGCAGATGGCGGAAAGGCGAGAGCTCTCTTAGCTCCGCGAGCGATTGGAGGGTGTGACCGAATTCCGGGGCTCGGATCTCGTCGGCGAGCAGCCGGTCGAACGTCCCCTTGTCCACCGTGAACAGTTCGACTTCGTCCTCCGCCCGTACGGTGGCGCTTCGCGGCGCGGCGCCGAGCAGACCGAGCTCCCCGAAGGCCTCCCCACGACCGAGCGTGTTGAGGACCTCGACGTCGCCCGTGTCGGGATGCTCCGTCTCCACACGGACGGTTCCGCGGCGGATCACGAAAAACGCCGTCGCACGATCGCCCTGCCGGAAGATGGGCTGGCCGGGATGGACGGATGCGAGTCGAACGTGGCCCGCGAGGTCGGACAGGAGATCCTCGGGGAGGCTCTCGAACGCCGGAAGCGCGTCGATGAGCTCGGCCGCCTCGACGCGCCACGATGTTTCGCGCCGGAAGCGGATCCGCCTGAAGATCGAGAGTCCCCGTCGCCCGATCGCCCGCAGACCCGCGATGCCGCCGCGGATCACCGGACCACCGACGAACAAGATCAACAAGGCGAGCAGCGTCCGTCCGACGAGCCCACCGTTCCACAAGCTCGTCAGCAGCCCCCCGAAACGCTCGCGCCAGAAATACGCGGTACCGATCAGTACGAAGACCGTGAACACCGCGCCCAAGACCCCATACACCGCGAGCCCGAACTCCTGCAGCGTGAGGCGCTCACGTCCTCGAACCTTGTGCCAGAGGTCGTGCTGCGTGAATTCGAGCGATCGGGGGCGGAGGTCGGGCACCTGGATCAGGTCGGACAGGAGCCAGTAGCCGTCGAGCTCGAGGAGGGGTACGAGGTTGAGGAAGATCACGAGGTAGTTGAGCACGGCGAACTTGTAGAGAAGCTGGGACCCTCCCCACGTGGGGAACCGCCAGACGATGACCGATGCAACCCCGGCCAGAACGAGCTCCGAGAAGGGCCCTGCGAGCGATTGTGTGATGCGTTGCCAGCGGTCCAGCATCAGCCCGTCGGTGGCTTCGACGAAGAACGCGGGAGACCCGAAGTAGAGCGCGAAGCCCGCGTTCTTGATCCGGCGTCCGTTGTGGACGAGGACGAGCGCGTGACCAAGCTCATGGAAGAACGTCAGGCCCAGTGCGAGAGCGAGCAGGACGAGTGACTCAGCCGCTGCGGTCGTGACACCAAGCGTGAACCTGCCAGATCGTTCCACATCGAAGAACGCCACCAACCCGACAGCGGCGATGAGGGTCGCCGGGATGAAGCCGCCGGGTCGGAAGAACAAGCGCATACCGCCCCGGTACCAGGCGTCGACGAATCGTTCGGCTCCGTCCCACGACACTTGAAGGGTGCGAAGGAATGCTCCGATCGCTGTCGCTGGGCCTGCCGCCGGCTTGATGGCCTCCGCGACCGCCTTCTGAGCGTCGACAGGGGTAGCGGTGAAGAATCCTTCCTCCTCCAACGTGGACACCAGTGACGAGACACCGTCCGGGTCGAAGCCGCGCTCCTCGATCCCTCCCACAACGAGCTCCCCCACGGTGTGGGAGCCGTCCATCTTCCCCATCAGCTCCGCCTCCCAGACCTCGAACCGGAAATGCACGAGATCTCGGAGGTTCGCCGCGACGGCATAGTCGTTCCCCCAGGGGAGATGGAACACCTTGATCTGGACCCATGGTGCAACGGTCGGACGGAACGAAGAGTAATCGGTGTGCGCGATGAGCACCTCTTCAAGATCAGGGCCGATGGGATCGGGGTCTTTCGCCGCACGAGCCACCGCACCGGCGACGTCGAGATCCTCGTCACCTCGCAGAAGCGATGGACCGAGATC
>VAXZ01000136.1 GCA_005885035.1 Actinomycetota bacterium | reverse complement strand
ATGCCCCGAAGGTCGAGCGTATCGTCGAGAACCTCCTCACGAACGCCCTCCGGCACACGCCTCCGGAAGCCGAGGTGTGGGTGCGTGCGGTTCCGGCGGACGGTGGCTTGCTGCTCATGGTCGAGGACGACGGAACGGGGATCCCGGCCGAGCTCCGCGAGGAGATCTTCGAACCGTTCCGCCAGGCCCCCGGCTCCGCGACCGGGCATTCCCCGGGGGTCGGGGTGGGTCTGTCCCTCGTGAAGCGCTTCGCCGAGCTCCACGGTGGACGCGCGTGGGTCGAAGACCGTCCCGGCGGAGGCGCCTCGTTCCGCGTGTTCCTCCCCGGCGGCTGAGCGCCGGTGCTCGACCTCGTCGTCGCGAACGCGCTGATCGTCGACGGACGAGGCACGGCGCCGTTCCGCGGGTCGCTCGGCGTCCGCGGCGATCGCATCGTGTGGATCCGTGGTGGGAGCGCCTCGCCTGACGCTGCGCGGACGATCGAGGGCGACGGACTGGTGCTGGCGCCCGGGTTCATCGATGTGCACAACCATTCCGACCTCTCTGCCTTCGTGAGCCCGGACATGCCGAGCGCGATCAGGCAAGGGATCACGACGGTGATCGTCGGCAACTGCGGCACGTCGCCGTGGCCGCTCGCCGGATGGGCTGACGCGAACCGGATGGCGAGCGGGGATCCGACCCTGGCCCCACCGGCCTGGGAGAGCTTCGGCGACTACCTGAACGCCACGGATGCCATGCATCCGGCGACGAACGTCGCGGCGCTCGTCGGCCATGGCGCCATCCGCCAGGAGGTCATGGGTCTCGAGCGCCGTCCGCCATCGGCCGACGAGCTGCGCGCGATGTGCCGGCTCGTCGACGAGGCGATGGCGGCGGGCGCCTTCGGTCTGTCGACGGGCCTGATCTACGTTCCGGGTATCCACAGCGCGACCGACGAGATCGTCGCGCTGGCGGAGGGAGCCGCGCGCTTCAGCGGGATCTACGCGAGCCACATCCGGGGTGAAGGCATCCACCTGTTCCGGGGCCTCGACGAGGCGATCACGATCGGCCGCCGGGTGGGTCTGCCCGCCCACGTGAGCCACCTGAAGTGTGAGACCTCGCGCATGTGGGGACGCGGCTCGGAACTGCTCGAACGGCTGCATGGCGGCGACGTCACCGGCGATCAGTATCCGTACGCGGCCTGGAACTCCACGCTCGCGTCGCTCTTGCCACCATGGGCCCCGGCCGAGGATCTCACGCACGTTGCCACGGAGAACCGCGAGCGATTGCGGGCCGCGGTCGAAGAAGGGGAACCCGACTTCCAATCGTCGGTCGACGGCGTGGGGTGGGACCGGATCGTCATCACCGGCACGTCGGACGGGCGCTGGCTGGGCCTCGCGGTCGACGAAGTCGCTCGGTCGATGGGCCTCGGCCCGTTCGACGCATGCGTCCGGCTCCTGATCGACGATCCATCCACCAGCTGCATCGGACACGCGATGGACGACGGGGACGTTCGCACGATCCTGGCCGATCCGGACGTCTTCGTCGCCAGTGACGGCGCAGCGATCTCCCCCGCCGGTCGCGCCGCACACCTCCCGGTGCATCCGCGCGAATACGGCACGTTCCCGCGCGCGCTGGCCCTCGTGCGTGACCAGGGCCTGATGCCGCTGCCGATGGTCGTTCGCACGATGACGTCCCTCCCCTCGGATCGCTTCGGCCTCCGCGACCGCGGGCGGCTCGCGCAAGGCGCCTTCGCCGACCTCGTCCTGTTCGATGGTGATCGTGTTCACGACACATGCACCTACGAAGCGCCGCACCGGTTCCCGGAGGGGATCGCTTCCGTCGTCGTGAACGGAACCGTCGCGTGGGAGGCCGGCAGGGACTCGATCGAACGGAACGGCCGCGTGCTGCGCCACGGCTGAGCTGTGGCCCCCGCTGCCTGCTCCGCGGCATTCGCTCTCGGGCCTTCGGGAGGGAGATTTCGACTTTCGGACCTTCCTCGTCGTAGCCCATAGAGGTACCTTGCTACCCAGAAGGGCGTAACCTTCTTTCCCGGCTTTGGAGAGGGCCATGGAAGGCAACCTGCGTAGTCCCCGGTCACTCGACCCGAGCCGCAATGTGCCTTCCTTCAAGGTCGTGCGGCGGGGGTTCGACCAGGAGCAGGTCCTGGCGCATCTGCGCCTGGTCCGAGCGCGGGTTGCCGATCTCGAGTCCCGGCTCAATCGCGCTCTACGCGACCTCAAGGACCTCGAGCAGGCGCGGACCGACCTCGAGCAGGCGCGGACCGACCTGGAGCGATCGCGTGCGGAGGTCGAGGAGCTGCGGCGAGAACGCGGCTCGGTCTCGACGGCAGACCGTGACCCATACGAGGGCGTTTCCGAGCACCTGATGGAGCTCGTTCGGCGGTTCGATCGAGACGTCGAGCGCTCCCGGGGGAGGGCGGAGCTCGTGGCCTCCGGCATCGTGGCGGAGGCGAGGACAGAGGCCGCAAGGAAGCGCATCGAAGCGCTGGCAGCGGAGAGGGAGGCGCGGGCACAGGTCGAGAGATTGCTCGGCGAGGCTCAGGAAGAGGCGGCGAACATACGAGCGCAGATCACGCCGCTGCGCGAGCTGACGTTGAGCGAGGCCCAGGCAATCCGCGACCGCATGCGCATCGCGTTGCTCGAGCTCGACGCCGTGATGCCTACCGGATCGGACGAGGACCCCGTGATCGTCGTGGGAGAGGCGCTGGAGGAGCAACAGCCGCCCAAGCAGTAGCCTCGCGCGTCCGAACGTCTACGCGGCCTCCAGTCGTGCTCGACCT
>VAXZ01000105.1 GCA_005885035.1 Actinomycetota bacterium | reverse complement strand
CGCCGATCAGGCCGAAGCCGTGCGCGTCGTCCACGTACAGCAGGCAATGGTGTTCCGTCGCCAGGCGGGAGAACGCGGCCAGGTCGGGAGCGTTGCCGGTCATCGAATTGACACCGTCCATCGCGATCACCCGCGGCGACGGATACATGGCGTCGTCCAGCAGCTCGGCCAGGTGCTCGGGGTCGTTGTGCCGGAACCGGACGATGGAAGCCCCGTGGCCGGCCGCGTACATCGCACCGTCGTACATCGTCTTGTGCGCCCGGCCGTCCAGGAAGATCGTTCCATCGCCGACGAGCACGGGGATCACCGAGGTGTGGATGTGGGTGATCGTCGGGAGGACCAGGACGTCCGGGGCGTGCAGGAGCTCCGTCAACTGCTCTTCGATCTCGGGATACATCCTGGGATTGCCCAGGAGTCGAGACCACGAGGGGTGCGTTCCCCATCTCGCGAGGTATTCGGGCACCGACGCGATGATCTCGTCGTCGAGGTCGAATTCGAGGTAGTTGCAGCTTGCGAAGTCCGCGAGCCACCGATCCCCGATCCGGATCCGGCGACCCCGCTGCTCCTCGATGATCGCGTCCATCATCGGGTGGGTGTTCGTGAGCCGCGTGAGGTCCGAGACCGTCAACGCCCATCGATCGAGCCAGCCGTCGTCCTGTCGACGACGCGGCTTGCCGTTGGGCGACGGGAGGGCAGCCTCGATCGTCGCGCTCCCCTCAGGTGCTTGCGGGGCGCGCGGCGGCCGTGCAGGAACGGTTCGTCCCATGGTTCTCGTCTCATCGGCGCCGAACCGGTCGCCTTGAGGCACCCGCCGTATGCTCCGCCGGATGCCTGGGCGGCCGCGTGTGGGGATCCAGCTTCCCGAAGCCGAGCGGAGGGTTCCGATCGAGGAGTACCTCGCCATGGCTCGCGCGGCGGAAGAGGCCGGGTTCGACTCGATCTGGGTCGGCGACCACCTGCTGTACCGGGATGGCGGTCCGGAGCGAGGGCCCCTGGAGGCGTTCACGCTGCTCGCCGCGGTCGCGGCCGCGACGACCCGGATCCGGCTCGGGCCGCTCGTCGCGTGCACCGCGTTCCGTCACCCGCCGATCCTCGCGAAGATGGCCGCCACGCTGGATGAGATAAGCGGCGGCCGGCTGACCCTCGGGTTGGGCGCGGGATGGAACCGAGCCGAGTTCGACGCGTTCGGTCTTCCGTTCGACGGGAGGGCCGGTAGATCGATCGAGGCGTACCGGATCGTGCGCGGGCTGCTCGCGGGGGAGCGGGTGTCGTTCGACGGTGAGGGGCACCGGACGGACGATGCGGTCCTGTTGCCGTCGAGGACTCGTCGTGTGCCGCTCATGATCGGCAGCACGGGCGAGCGCATCCTGCAGGCGACCCTACCCACGGTCGATGCCTGGAACGTCTGGGGGCCCTGGTGCGGGAACGACCCGGCCGGGTTCGCCGCGCAGAACGAACGCGTGACGCGGCTCGCGAGCGGCCTCGGGAGGGATCCCAACGCCCTCGGGCGGAGCGTCTGCGTGTTCACGGCGATCGACCTCGAGCCTGGTGAGGAGCCGGTGGACGAGGATGCACCACCGCTCGCCGGTTCCATGACCGAGATCGCGGGCGGCCTCCGCGCGTTCGCGGAGGCCGGCGCCGACGAAGTCATCCTGGTGCCCAGCCCGAACACCGAACGCGCGATCCGCGCGTTCGGTGAGGTCCTCGCGCTGCTTTCGCGGTGAACCTGGCCGGACCCGCAACCTCGCGTGGGTGCCCGGCGTCTACCAGGTATGAGCCGACTCGTAACGCGGGAGGATGCGTACGTGACCGAGGGTGAGGGCGGCCGTCTCGCCGAGCTCTACGTCCGACACTCGGCTGAGGCGACCCGCCTCGCGTACATGTTGACGGGGGATCGCCAGCTCGCCGAGGACCTGGTCCAGGATGCCTTCGTCAGGCTCGCCGGGCGACTGGTGCACCTCCGGGATCCCGGCGCTTTCGACGCGTACCTCCGCCGGACGATCGTGAACCTGGCGAACTCGCATTTCCGTAGGAAGCGGGTCGAGCGGTCCTATCTCGACCGCACCGCGGCAGAACCGCCGAGGGTGGGCGACGCCCCGGACACAGGGCGCCGTGACGAGCTGTGGCACGGACTCCAGCGGCTGCCCGTTCGGCAGCGGACGGCCATCGTGCTCCGCATCTACGAAGACCTCCCCGAGCAACGGGTGGCCGACATCCTGGGATGCCGGCCGGGAACGGTGCGATCCCTGGTGTCTCGAGGCCTCGCCGAGCTGCGGATCCACGTGAGGAGCGATGGTGATGGATGACGATCTGAACCAGCTGGAACAGGTGCTCCGGGACCGGGCCGCGGAGGTCCCGCACGTCCAGGATGTCCCCCCGAGGATGCTCGTGCGGGCACGGCGCCGGGTCGCGAGGAACGCCCTTGCGTCCGTGCTGGGAGCCGTGCTGATCGTGGCCGGCGCCTCCGCAGGCCTCGGGGCGCTCCATGGTCCCGGCGGCACACTCCCCGGGACCTCCGGTTCTTCTGCGCCACCGTCGACCGCGTGTGCGGCGTCGGACCTGCAGGGCACGGTCTCGCTCGAGGGCGCGATGGGATCGGTCGAGGGATCGATCGACCTCACGAACGTCGGCGGAGCCACCTGCACCCTCACGGGCCGGCCGGCCGTGTCGATCTCCGACGCGCAGGGGAACGATGTGCGCGTCCAGGTCATCGCGAGCGAGCCGCAGTGGAAGGCGAACGCCGCGCCCCAGCCGCGAGGGTGGCCCGTCGTCAGCCTGCGGCCCGGATCGGCGGCGTCCGTCCGTGTCCGGTGGTCGAATGCCTGTCCGCAACTGTCCGGTCCGGTGTCCTGGAAGATCGACCTCGGGAACGGCGCCGGAACCGTGGACGCGTCCAGCGCCGACGCGAGCTTCGTGCCTCCCTGCAATGGCCCCACCGACCCGTCAACGCTCGAGGTCGGGCCGTTCGAACCCAGCGCCGGCGCCTGAGCCGGGCGGCCCGAAACGAAGGAGGATCCGGATGGACAAGATCCGCACGTCCCTGATCGGCGTCACCGTGGCCGCGATCGTAGCCCTCGCTGCCTTCCCCACGGTCTCGGCGGCGCTCCAGTCGGCCGCGCCGCCCGCGAGCTGCCTCCGGAACCAGCTGGGTGTCCGTGCGAACGGCATCGACGGAGCCGCAGGCACGATCCACGGATCCTGGGTGTTCACGAACGTTTCCGCGAAGGCGTGCGATCTGGATGGCTACCCGGACCTCCGGCTCTACGGTCGCGCCGGACGCCCGATCCCCACGACCGTGAAGCGGAACCTGCCGCCCTCGCCCGGCCCCGTGAAGTTGCTGCCGGGAGGTTCCGCCACCTTCTACTCGAGCTACAGCGACGTGTCCTCCGGTCCCGGCACCTGCCCGACGACGGCGGTGATCCAGATCACGCCCCCCAACGCCAGCGCGTCCTTGTTCATCCGGGCGCAGCTGCAAGCGTGTCGCGGGGTCGTGAACGTCTCCGCGGTGGTCGGCGGCGTCCATCCCGCGTAGTCGTCCCAGCGACTCCTGGCGGGGTCCGGCGGAACGTTCCTGACGGTCCTGAGTGCGGCTGGTGCCGTGTCGTCGACGAGGTCAGCCACGGGCAGATGGGTCGAGCCGCCGAGGGCCCGGTGCCGAGCCCGACGGTGATCGCCGGGGAACCTTCCGCGGGGAGCGCTCTCGGGCACCTGGATCCCGCCGTCACGGTGGCCTTCGCGCTGCGTTCAACCGGCGAGCACGAGCGCCACCCCCAAGACGATGACGCCGACCGCCAGCAGATGCAGGGCGCTGATGCCGAACGCGTGGCTCGTGAAGATCGCGAGAACGCCGATGACGATGGCGATCACGGCGAGGATCCGTCGGATCATCGTGTTCGCTCCCTCCCCAAGGTTCTCAAGCACGCTATTCCCCGGATCGGGCCGGTCGAATCGCCCACGATCCCCGAACGGCGGTTCGCTCTCGCCCTGGTGGGTAGGGGACAGGAAGGCGAACGGGTGGTGATCCGGAGATGGGGCAAGATCGTGTGGCCTCGGCGGACGGGACGACCTGGCGGTTGGAGCTGAGCGTCCCGCCCGACCTGAGCGCGCTGGGAGACGTACGCCGATCGTTCGACGCGCTGCGGTTGCCTCCCAACGTCCGGGACGACGCGCGGCTCCTGGTCACGGAGCTCGTATCGAACAGCATCCGGCATGCCGCCCTGCGGGCGGATCAGCGCATCCGGATCTGGGCCGGATGGTCCGGTCGCCGTCTCAAGGTGGTCGTTCGTGATAGCGAGCAGGGGCGACCCGCCAGGATCGCGGGAAGCATCAGGCCCGTGCCGGGGGCGGAATCGGGCTGGGGTCTGTTCATCGTCAACCAGCTTGCGAGCCGCTGGGGAGAGATCCGCGACGGAGGAGCCGGCTACTGGTTCGAGCTCGATGCATCCGCGCCGCGAGGCCGCGACCAGCAGCCCTAGGAACGGGGATCCTCTTCCTCGGCGATCGCGGCGGGCGTTCCCTCCCGCTTGCACACGACCACGAACCGGTCGGTCGTCCGAACCGTGTCCTCCACGTCGGGCGAGACATGAGCGTGATCGACGACGAACATACGGGGGTCTTCCCGCACGGCTTCATACTCCCGGATCGAGATGGCGATCACGCTGGAGCAGTGCGGACGACCGCACTCGCACACCATCCGGAGGTAGTCCTCGGGGTTCGCCGGTCGGGCGTCCTCGATCCCCTCGTTGATCTCGCGCGCGACCGCCTCGTTGCGCGCGATCCGCCCCTCACGCTCGCTCATCAGGTCCCGCGGGCACCGCGGCCTACTTCTTCTTCGTCACCTTGCGGGTCATCTTCCCCGCGACGTCCTGCACGGAACCTTTGGCTTTCTGCAGCGAGCCCTTGGCTTCCAGCCTGCGGTTCCTCGTCACGCGGCCGACTTCCTTCTTCACGCTCCCGACCGCCTTGTTCTTCTTCCCCTTCGCCTGCATCTTGCTACCCGCCATCGTGTCACCTCCATCGTCGTCGTTCGACCCAGGGTTTCCCCACGTCGCGACCGTCAAACGCGCGACGCGGCCGCTAAACGGCAGCGGTCGGGGTGACCGAGCGACGGGTGACGTCCCCCTCGCGAGGTGCTGCCGCTCCCGCGCGGACCGCTTCCAACTCCGCCGCCAGCGCGCCCCCGTAGAGCAGCGCCACGGAGGCCAGGAATGCCCAGATCCCCAGCGCGATGATCCCGGCCAGTGGCCCATACGTCTGACCGAACGAGGAGCTGAACCGGAAGAACAAGCTCAGTCCGAGCGTCGAGATCGCCCAGAGCCCCACGGCGACGAACGATCCGAAGGCGAGCCATGACCACGCCGGCTGACGCCGACGTGGCGCCCATCGATAGAGCAGCGCCATGGCCGCCATGGCCAACGCGAGACCCACCGGCCATCGGATCGCGCCCCACACCCGCACCGACGTCGGCGAACCGAGTGATCCGGCGATCGAGCGGCCCACTCCGAGGGCGATGAAGGCTGCCGCGATCAACAGGCCCGCGGTGATGGTCAGCACGAACGCATGCCCGTATTTCCTGAACGTGGAGCGGTCCTGCTCGATCCCGTAGATCCTGTTGAGCCCGCGCTCGAGCTGCCCCATCAGGATGGTGCCGGATAGCAGGACGGCGGCAAGCCCGAGGATCAGCGCCGTCGAGCGATCCGGCGTTCCGGCGTGGTGGGCTTGGTCCACGGCTTGTGTGAGGAGCTGCCCCGCCGGGCCCGGCGCCGCGCTCCGGAGCGTGCCGACGATCACGTCGGTGAGATTGCCCTGGCCGATCGTGCTGGCCAGTCCGAGCATGACGACGATCCCCTGGACGACGATGAGCATCGACAGGAACGCCATGCTCCGCGCGTGGCTCGTCCCGTCGGCTGCCCGGAAACGCCGGAAGGCGTCGACGGCCGATCGGAAGCGGCCCATGCTCTCGAGCGTTCTCCACGCATCGTCGCCCGACAGCTCCCTCGTCTCCGGGACCGGGGTCGCGGCACTCATGGCATCTCGCTCGCTACGCAGACGGCGACGGCCGCGGGTTCGACCGAAACCCGGAAGCGCTTCGTCGGTTTCCGATCACCGCCGTCCAGCTCGTATGGGCGTTTCCGATCGAGGCGGATCTCGAACGCTCGTCCGGACGTCACGTGCACGAACGGCGACCGCTCTGGATCGCTGATCACCGATCGCCCGAGCGCGCGCCCCCAGTCCAAAAGGCCCTTCGCTGTGACGACGCCGATCTCGAGCTTCCCATCGTCCGGTCGGGCCCGGCGGAACAGGGTCAGGCCTCCGAGCACGGTGCCGACGTTGCCCAGGAGGACGGAGCTCGCCTTCCCCGAGAACCATCGGCGACCATCGACGCGGATCTTCAGCGCGAAGCGCTGCTCGCCGAGGTGTCTCGCTCCCGCCCAGACGTACCCGAGCTTCCCGGCCCGACCTTTCAGCCCATCGCCCATGTCCCGGATCATCAGCGCGTCGAGCCCTGTTCCCGCCATCACTGCGAAGCGCTCACCGTTCATCACGCCGACGTCCAGCATCCGTCGTCCGCCGTGCAGACCGATGTGGACGGCTCCCTCGATGTCGTTCGGGATGCCGAGGTTCCTCGCCAAGAGGTTCGCCGTGCCGGCCGGGACGATGGCGATCGTGGTCGAGGTCGTTGCCACCGCGTCGATGCAGCGCTGGAGCATCCCGTCTCCACCCCAGACGAACAGGAGATCCGCACCATCGGCGACCGCCTTCTCGACCTTCTTCGGCGCCTGTTTGCTCTTCGAGACCTCGTACCAGACGGGAGCGTCCACCCCTGCCCCGGCGAGCGCAGCGCGAAGCTCCGGCAGACCGCCTCCCAGGGACTTGCCCGCGTGCGCGAGGACCGCGACGGACGTCACGTCCGAACCTCGGAGCGCTCACGCAGCTTCGGCGTCTCGACGCGGCGGTCGCGGCGGCGATCGGCGGCCACGGCGGCCGCATGGACGGCGAGGAGTGCGAAGCAGAGGGCCCCCACTCCGAGCACGACGCTCGCCATCACGTCGGTGGGGTGATGCATGCAGCGGTACACACGGGACAGGCCCACGTAGATGGGAACCACGGGAGCCACGACCCAGATCGCGACCCTAACCGCGGCGCGACGCAGGTGGGAGGAGAGCACGATCCCCAGACCGACGTACGTGGCGATGGCCGCGCCCATGTGACCCGAAGGGAAGCTGGATGTCACCGGGATCGGGTCGAGCGGCACGATCGTCGGGCGCGGCCGGTCGATGACCGTCGTCGTCGCCAGGAAGGTCGTGAACTCGATGGATAGGGCCATCCCAAGGAGACCGGCGTCGTACCAGAGCCGGCGGATCACCATGACCGCGATGGAGATCCCGGCCACGACCAGGATCGTTCCGGTCCCACCAAGGATCGAACCGACGTCCGTCCACCTGTTCAACGCCGCCGTTCGGTGCAGTTCGATCCATCGCTCGACGCTCCCGTCCCAGCCGACGATCCGCGGGGAGAGGGACGACCTAGTGATCACGAAGCCGATCGCGACCAAGACGATCGTAAGCAGGATGGACCCGGCGACCGCCGCCGTCGCGGCGACGGCCGGAGGAGACCATGTTCGAAGGCGTCCGCCGATAGCGCGACTCGGTGCGCCCGCATGCTCATCCGTCGCGATGGATCCCATGCTGCGGTCATTCACCGTGGGAGCGCTTCTCAAACATCGGGCCAACATCGGGCCGCTCCACCAAGCGCGGCACTTCAGAACCTGTGCTGGCGACGGAGCCGCCGGGGGCGGCCGTCGGGATCGACCACGGACCGATAGAGCGGCCATGCCCAGATCCGCTGCCATGCCGGTACCGGCCGAGTTCTGTGGGAACGGACGCGACCGGCGGGCCGCGGCCCACGACGTCCGCCCTCGTGCCATGCGTCGAGGACCGCCGCGGCCCTGCGCCAGCGCTCGAAGCCCTCGATCGGATCGAGCAGCCCGTCATCGTCCGCGCCGAGATGTTCACGCCACAGCCGCAACCGGAGGTCTCGCGCGAACCGCCGAGCCCGGTCGCCGGTGCCGGCGGGATCACGGGGCTCCCTGAGATCTTCCTCTTCGTCGAGGACGGCGATGGACAGCTCCGAATCGTGCGTCCAGGACCGGCGGTTCATGTTGTCGGACCCGATCAGGGCCACGACGTCATCGATGATCACCACCTTGGCGTGGACGTAGATGGCATCCGCGTTCCCGTTCTCCAGGTCGAAGACCGCGAGCCGATCCGGCGCCACCTCCATGAGGTGCTCCATCATCGCGAGCTGGCCGAGTCGACTGGCGGGACCCGAGATCCGGCCGTTGCGGTCCGGGTGGCGGGGAACGACGACGATCAACCGGAGGTTCGGAGCGCGCCGGAGTGCCTGCTCGTAGAGCAGCGCGATCTCATCGGACCAGAAGTACTGGTCCTCGACGTAGATCAGGGAGCGAGCGCGGCCGAGCACCTTCTCATAGATGCGGGCGATGCTTCGCTCGCCGTCATGGGCGAACGGATACGCGGGTCGTTTCGCGGGATAGGTCCGCAGGACCTGGACGGCGTGCCGGCCGACCGGCGCGGGCGGGGGCCCGACGGGATCGAGCGGCGCGGGCTCCGCCGGCTCGTCCGTGGCACGCACGACGATCCGGGGGAGGCGGAGCCCGCGCCGCTCGAGCGGCGTCGGGTCGTTCCACCGCTCCCGGAACGACTCGGCCAGATCGGCGACGGCCGGTCCATGCACCTCCGCCTGGAGGTCATGCCAGGGGGGATTCGGCCCGTAGGACGGGTCCAGGCGCTCCGCCTGCGGATCCCCCAGGTGCTCGGCGTCGTCCCGTCGACCGTGGCACAGGTCGATCCCGCCGACGAAGGCGACCTGGTCGTCCCCGTCGATGCGCCGGATGAGGACGAGTTTCTGGTGATGGGATCCGGTGCGACGCACCCGTTCATCCAGCAGCACCTCGCCGCCCGCCTCGTTCACGGTGCGGGCGAGCTCGCCCTGTTCCGCCTGGTTGAACCCCAGCGCCTGCGGGTGCGACCGCCACAGGAGGCCCCGGACTTCCACGCCTCGACGGGCCGCGGCGGCCAGCAGATCGCCCACGCTTGGACCCTCGGGCCCCAAGAGCTCGTCCTCATCCCCCCGCCAGTCCGATACGAAGAGTTGGTCGCCTTCGCGGGCTCGCGCGATGGACGCCGCGAGCCGCGCGAAGTAGTCGACGCCGTGCGCCAGCGGCTCGACGCGATTGCCGACGGTCCAGGCCGCAGGCTCGCGCCCGACGTCGATCGCCGTTGAGGGATTGCCCCGCTCGGCCGCGGACAGGAACCAATCGCTCGGTCCGTGAACGGACCCCGGCCCAACCGTCCCGCTCACCTCGCGGATCCCACCGGGTGTCGCGAACGGATCGGTGACGATGAGGTAGCCGCCGCCGGCGCCCCGAACCAGAGCACCCGTCCCCCGAAGGACACCGCGACCACGGCGAACCAGGTCCAGCCGAGCGCGAGGCCCGCGACGACATCCGAGAACCAGTGCACACCCAGGAGCACGCGGGAGCCGGCGACGGCGACCGCGATGCCGACCGCGATCCCCGCGAGCACCGCTCGTGCTCGCGGGGATCGATCCCTTCCGATCACGAGAGCGAGCGCGGCGTAGGTAGCGGCTGCGGCCGTCGAATGCCCGCTGGGGAACGACGACGTCCCCAGTAGCCCCATCGGTCCGAGGTCGGGGCGGACGCGCTCGACCGCGAACTTGATCAGGTTCGAGGCAGCGAGCTGACCGGCGACGACGAGCGTGAAGAAGAGCGGGATCGAGATGTCCCGGCGGCGCCACCATCCGAAGGACGCGCCGGCGAGCGCCACGACGACGATCACCAGGGTCGACCCGACCGCGGTCAGGATCTCCAACAGCCTGAACGATCCGGGACCCGTGTGGACCGCGGCCCATCGTTCGATGGTCCGATCGATGGGGACGACACCGGAGTTGGTCCGGATCATGTACACGACGACACCGATGCCGAAACCGGCGACCACCACCGCGAGCAGGGCTACCGAGAGCGCCAATCCGGTCGCGGTCGCGGGGTCCAGCCGCGAACGGATGAACCGCCGGAGCCTCCGCCACCGGATCAGCTGTTCTTCGACGGCGCCCGTCGCCGTTCGCGCCGGGTCCGCTTGTGGCCACGCGCGGACGGCGATCCCGCCTGCGATCCCGCCGGCCGCGCTGACGATCAGGAGGAGCAGGATGACGAGCACGACGTCCGACTCAACGATCCGGGGCGGCGGCGCTGATCTCGGCGAGCGCCGATCCGACGTTCGTTTCGACCGCCAGATCGCCGAGCGACACGATCCCGACCGCCCGGTCGGCCTCGACGACGGGCAGTCGCCGCACCTTCAGGTCCTCCATCAGATCGATGACGCGTCGCACGGAGTCGGCGGGCGCGGCGGCGACGAGGTCCCGACTGAAGATCTCCTCGACGGTCGTGGTATCCGGGTTCCGACCCTCCGCAACGGCGCGGGTCGTGATGTTCCGGTCCGTGACGATGCCCGCAACGCGTTCGGTGCCGGGCTCGATCACGATCACGTCGCCGATGTCGTTCTCCGCCATCAGACGCGCGGCCGCGGTCAGCGTCGCGTCGAGGGTGACCGTCTCCGGGGCAGCGGTCATCACGTCGCGGACCTGAACGTCGCGCGGGAGGGCGCCGGAGGACACCGACCGGCCGCCCCATCGCGCCGATCCGCTTCGGACCCGCCGGATCGGCGCCGCGCCCGTCTTCGCCGCGAGCGCGTACCCGGCGCTGAAACTCACGATCGTGCTCAGCAGACCCATGGCCGGCCCTCCTTCGCTCCGATGATGTCTCCTCCTACCCTTCGAGGGAGCCGGGCATGCGAAGGCGCCGTGCCATCAGGACTACGGGGCGCTCGCTCCGGGTATGCCAGGCTCGCGGCTATGACCGAACATCCCAGGGAGCGTGAGGTGAAGTTCGAGGTCCCGGACGACTTCGACCTGCCACCCCTCGGTCGTGCTGTCGAGCGATCCTCCGTGAAGCTGCACGCCCGCTACTGGGACACCGCCGACCGTCGCTTGCTCCGCTGGGGCCACACGCTTCGTCACCGTCATGCGTCCGACGGCTCGGAGGATGGTTGGACCCTCAAGGTGGGCGTGCCGCCCGGAGCTCCGACAGCCGGTGCGATCCTCGATCGCCAGGAAGTGGATG
>VAXZ01000138.1 GCA_005885035.1 Actinomycetota bacterium | reverse complement strand
ATGATCGAGGAGCTGGCGCGGGAGCTTTTCTGTGCCGAGGCGGCGGACAGGGTCATCGTCGCAGTGATGACGAAGGATCGCGCGCACATGCACCTCGACACTGTTCTCACGATGCTGGACGTGGACACAGTTACGGCCTACCCAGGCGTCGTCAACAACGTGAGAGCGATCAGCATCCGGCCTGCAGACGACAGCGGAAAGTTCCACGTGACCGTGGAGGAGGACCTCCTCTCGGCAATCTCCGACGCCCTGGGCGTCAAGAAGCTCAGGGTTGTGGAGACTGGCGGCGACCGGTACCAGGCGGAGCGGGAGCAGTGGGACGATGCCAACAACACAGTTGCCCTGGAGCCGGGCGTGGTGGTTACCTACGAGCGCAACACCCACACCATCGACCGGATGCGGAAGGCGGGCATCGAGGTGATCACAATTGCGGGGTTCGAGTTGGGCAAAGGTCGCGGCGGTGGTCACTGCATGACCTGTCCAATCGCGCGCGACCCCATCTAGCGACCGGCCCAGAGCGCCCACGCGCTCTGTCCAACTAAGCGTCCAAGCCGCCTGGTGATGAACCCGAAACCGTGTCGCCCCGACCATAGAAATATCTAGACGGTGGCGACAAAGACCTCGAGCGAATCGGTCTCCACAACAAGCACGAACGGCGCGCCGGAGCAGGTGCGGAAGAAGCGGCAGCTCCGTTTCCCGACCGCATTCACAGTCCTCTTCTTCGTCCTGCTGCTCGTCTGGGGCCTGACGTTCGTCATCAAGCCAGGAAGCTACGCGTACGTCAGCTGCAACGGCGACGCGCCGAAGCCGATTCCCAGCAGCTATCAGACGGCGAAGTCCGACCTCTCGTTCCGGGATCGCCTGTATGACCTGCTTCTGGCTCCGGTGAACGGTCTCTACGGAATCCGGACACCGTCAGACGCCGTTTCGACGCCGCCTCCCGACGTCGCCAAGGCTGCCAACCAGGCATGCGGCACCGTCGATGGACAGCAGGTGCCGGCTCAGGTGATGACTGCGGCCGGCGCGACCGGCCCCTACAACGTCGGGGATCTTGCCGGAGCGGCCGGAGTGTTCTTCTTCGTCCTGGCCATCGGAGCTTTCATCACGGTCACGCTGAAGACCGGCGCCCTCGAGGCGGGCATCGCGATGGTCACCGACCGCTTCCGGACTCGCGGGCTGCTGCTGATCGCGATCCTGATGGTCGTCTTCTCCATCGGCGGCACGACCTATGGGATGGCCGAGGAAACGCTCGGGTTTTACGCGGTCCTTGTGCCGCTCATCGTTGGGCTGGGTTACGACCGCCTCGCCGGTGTGGCGATGATCATGGTCGGAGCCGGGGTTGGAACGCTTGCCTCCACGGTCAACCCGTTCGCCACCGGGGTCGCGTCGGACGGGGCCGCGATTCCACTTGGAGACGGCATCGGGCTCCGCCTCTTGATGTACGTCGTGCTAACAGTAGTCGCGATCGCGTACGTCTTGCGCTATGCCCGGCGGGTGAAGAAGGATCCGGCGCATTCGCTGGTGGCCGGTACAGAAGCATCGGCTGCGGCAGGGACAGATTCGACCGCGGTTGCTGACGGCAGGCCGGCATTCTCGCTGCGTCAGAAGATCGTGCTCGCGATCTTCGGCCTGACGTTCGTGCTCATGGTCTTCGCGGTGATCCCCTGGTCCGATTTCAACAAGTCGCTCGAAGGCATCACGCTGGGCTGGTACTTCCCGGAGCTGGCGGCCCTGTTTCTCGTCGGAGCCGTGGTCGTCGGCTTCGTGGGCGGGCTCGGCGAGCAGGGGACAGTCGCCTCGATCATCGCCGGCGCCGGCGATTTCATCGGGGCTGCGCTGATCATCGCGATCGCCCGCGGCGTGACGACGATCATGAACAACGCCAGCATCACGGACACGGTGCTCTCGTCGCTGGAGTCGGTCGTGACCGGGCTGTCCTCGGGGGGGTTTGCCACGGTCATGTACCTCGTCAACATCCCGCTTGCCTTCCTTGTGCCGTCATCGTCTGGACACGCGACACTCGCGATG
>VAXZ01000104.1 GCA_005885035.1 Actinomycetota bacterium | reverse complement strand
CATAATGTTCATTATCGGCGTTGATGCGCTGGCCGGGTCCAAGCCGCTGGACCGCGCCCGAGGCGCGCCGAGAGCCCCCAGCGGGTCACCTTCCAGAGCGCCTCGAACACGATCGACCGCGAGATCTTCGATTCGCCATGCTCGCGTTCTCGGAACGTGATCGGAGCCTCGCCGACATCGAAGCCCGCGCGGTCCGACCGCATCACGAGCTCGATCTGGAACACGTACCCGGCGCCGGCGAAGGGCGTTCGGAGCAGCTCCTCCAGCAGCGCGCGGCGGTAGACGCGGTATCCGCTCGTCGCGTCGTGGATCGGGAGGCCCAACATGACCTTCGAGTACGCGTTCGCTCCTCTCGACAGGGCCACACGGGCCCGGCTCCAGTTCGTGACCGAGCCGCCCGCCACGTACCGGCTCCCGACCGTCAGGTCGTGCTGCCGGGCCGCGTCGAGCAGACGGGACAGCTCCGAAGGGTCGTGCGAAAGGTCAGAGTCCATCTCGACGGCCAGGTCGTACCCCTCACGGACGGCCGTGGTGAATCCCTCGAGGTACGCGCTCGCCAGCCCCGATCGGGGTGGCCGCTCCAGCAACCGGACGCGGCCGTCGCGAGCGGTGATCGGTCGGACGAGCTCCGCGGTCCCGTCCGGTGAGGAATCGTCCACGACGAGCACGTCGGGATGCTCGGGTCGTTCGAGGACACCCGCGATCACCCGCTCGATCGTGTCCCGCTCGTTGAACGTCGGCAGCACGACCAGCGTGCGAGGCGACGGAGGGAGCGGCTCGGGTGTGGCCGGCGGCGGGAGGCGCCGACGCGGGATGAGGAACAGGATCGCAACGAGGACGATCGCCAGGATCGGCAACCAGTCCCCCCACCGCACGTAGGCCGTCGTGGTCGTTGAGCTCCGGATCTGTGCCCGCAGGATGCCCGGTTGGAACAGTCCACTGCGGGTGAGGACGCGCCCGTGCGTATCGATGAACGCCGAGACCCCGGAGACCGCTGCGTCGACCACCCATCTGCCGGTCTCGACGGCTCGCATCCGGCTCATCTGGAGGTGCTGGTCGGACGCTGCGGTGAAGCCGTAGGAAGCGTTGTTCACCGGGACCACGAGGAAGGTGGCGCCATCGCGGACGAACGCGCGCGGGATGGCGGGGAACGAGTTCTCGAAACAGATGGGAGTGCCGAACGGCGGCAGTCCCGGTGCGTCGACCGTGTGCACCGAACTGCCGGGCGTCCGATCGACCGGGATCTGCCGGGTGGCGCTGATCCAGTCGAGCCTCGAGCGCCAGGGCACGTACTCGCCGAACGGGACGAGGTGCACCTTGTCGTACCGGTCGATACGCGATCCCTCGGGCCCGAACACGAGCTCCGAGGTCCGCTGGAGGCCGCCTGGATCGTCCATGACCGCTCCGACCGCGGTAGGAACGCCAACGTCCGCGATCGCCCGCTGGACGGCGACCATCGTCGCCGGGTCGCCCGAGGCGGCCGGGTCCAACGCCCCCTCCCCCCACAGGACGAGGTCGGGTCGCGGCGTCGATCCCACGAGGGTGCGGTCCAGCGCGATGTTCTTCCGTGCGACGAGCAGGTCCTCTTGCACCGCAGATGTGTTCGGGGGCGGTCGCACGTCGACCTGGACCACCGCTACGTCGAGCGGGTCACCGGTCGGTTCGGAGAATGGCACCGCGAACGGGGCAAGGATGAGCGTGAGCGCCGCGACGCCGAGCCCCGCCCGCCGGACGCTTGCACCGCGCCTGCCGGTCAGGGCCTCGAACAGCAGGACGTTCACGACGACGACGACCAGGGTGATCCCCCACACCCCCGCGATCGTCGCGAGCGGCAGGAGCGTCCGATCGTCAACCTGGGAGATCCCGACGCTCCCCCAGGTGAACCCTCCGAGCGGGAACATGCCCCTGATCCAGTCAACCGCCGTCCACAGGGAGGCGAACCCGATGGCCGATCGGATAGGCCGGCCTTCGCGGAGCAACGATGGCCCGACGGCTCCGACCAGCGCGATCGAGGTCGCCGAGAGTGTCGTGAGTGCGAACCATGCCAGGGCGCCGAACAAGAAGATCCAGTAGAGGGTTGCGCCGAAGAACGCCAACCCGAACGCCAAGCCGAGGACTGCTCCACGTCCCGGCCGCGCACCTCGAAGGGACCACAGCAGCGGGATGAGGGCCACGAACGCGAGCGGCCACAGCTCGACGGGCGGGAAGGCAAGGAACAGCAGCCCTCCGCCCCCGACGGTGAGGGCGAGTGCGGCCGGAAGCGGGACGGGCGACGGGCCGCTCAGGCGCAATCGCGACAGAGCATCTTGCGCTTGTCCGCGAGCTGGCTCCGATGTTTCACCAGGTAGCAGTTCTTGCACATGAACTCCGTCGCCTGCATCGGGATGACCCGGGCGTCGAGGGGTTCGAGCCGCTCGTCGCGCGTCGAGGTCGCTGCCGTGACCTCATCCTCGTCGTCGGCCGCTTCCTCCTGTCCATCCTGGGACTCCTGCTTGGCCAGCAGATCCTGGATGGACTCCACGTTCTCCAGCCCCGGCTCCGGGGGCACGGTGGCCTCCGCCAGCTCCTCGGGCGTGGGTTCGAGGTCTTCGAGAACCTCGTCGTCCTCGAGAGCGACCTCTACCTCCTCGTCCACGTGTTCGTCTACGTCGTCGATGTTCTCGGGCATCTTGGATCTTCCTTGCTCCTGCCGTGGGAGGCCCCCAACCCCCCGCCAAGCGCGCGCATCCTACACCTCGCTCGTGCGGATGCAACCACGGAAAGGCGCGCACGCGGTCAACGCGCGGAAGGGTCCTTGGCATTCCCGTCACGGCGCCGTCGGACGGAGGAAAAGGATGAGAACCCAAGGGACCTTTGGGGCCGCGACGCCGGGGCGCCGCGTTCTCTACTCAGCCTCTTGGGTTCTCACGCGCCTCCGCCGGGGCGGTGACGCAGCGCGAACGGTATCGGGCACGCGGTGGACCGGTCAACCCCCGGCGATCAGAAAGAGTGACAGAACGCCCTCGATCGCGACGCTGGCCTTCATCGCGCGTAGACCTCACGTCCGAGCGAGACGGTGAGGGCCGGTCGGAGGCCCTCGATCTCGTCCTGCTCGAACGGGTCGACGTCGTACCCTGCGAAGTCCGCGTGATACCCGGGCTCGAGCAGACCCTTCTTCTCCTCTTGATGTGCCAGGCGAGCGCTTCCGACGGTGTGCACGCGGATCGCCGCGGCGCGCTCCAACCGTTGGCCGGGGTCGTGATGGGTCTCCATCGCCGCCACGGCGAGCCAAGGATCGAGGGGGGTGACCGGCGCATCCGAGCCGGCCCCGAGGACGACCCCGCGCTCCAACATGGTCCGGAACGGGTTCATCGCGGCCGCCCGCTCGGGGCCCACCCGGATCGCATAGAGTCCGCCCGCGGCGCCCCACGCCCGGTCGAACGCTGGTTGCACCGACACCGCGAGGCCCAGCATGGCCGCCCGCTCGACCTGGTGCGCGCTCGGCATCTCGAAGTGCTCCACGCGGTGACGTCGCGCGCGGAAATGGCGACGCTCCCGCGAGTCCAGGGAGCCGTAGATCCGCTCCCACGACGAGAGCACCTGTTCGATCGCGCGATCGCCGATCGCGTGGATCCCGGCCTGCAAGCCGGCCATGTGCGCATCGTGGAAGAACCCGGCGAGCTCGTCGTCGTCGTAATTGGTCACGCCGGTTGTGTCCAGATCGGCGTAGGGCGCGAACAGCGCGGCCGTCCGTGCCCCGATCGATCCGTCCGCAGGGAGGTCGCCTCCGATCGCGTCGTGACCGAGCTCGATCGCGCGGGGAACGTCCATCGTCGCGACGATCGCGATCGCGTGGACCGGCAGCTTCTCCCGGTGCCGGCGGAAGACCTCCACGTCGCGTTCACCGTCCTCGTGGGGCATCGACATCTCATGGAGGCTCGTGATGCCTGTCGACGCCGCAAGCCCGGCGGCGGCGAGCTGGAGCTCCTCGATGCGGTGTTCGGACCGTGACTCGGCGAGCCAACGACCCAGCCGGGCGTTCGCAGACAGGGTCACCCGTCCCGTGGGGTTCCCTTCCAGGTCGCGCCCGAAGCCCTCCGCGTCGTGCACCCGGGCGAAGGTGAGCGCGGCGGAGTTCGCCAGCGCCACGTGCCCGTCCACCCTGCGGATCACCAGCGGTTTGCCGGTGACGGCATCCAACTCCTCGAGGGTGGGGTGGTCCGGGCGATCCCACCGGGTCTCGTCGAATCCCTGCAGGAGGATCACCGGCTCGTCGTCGCCGGCAGCCCGACCGGCGGCGAGCGCCAAGAGCTCGCCCTTCGAGCGCGCCGCCACCACGTCCTCGTTGGACATCGACAGACCCGTCGCGGTCAGGTGGACGTGGGTGTCGATGAACCCCGGAAGGATCGTGATCCCGGGCAGCTCCACCGTGCGGTCGGCCGCCGGCGGCTCGCCGCTCCCCACCCGCTGCACGTGCCGCCCATCGATCAACAGCCACTCCCCCGTCGGGGGATGACCGAAGGTATAGACACGAGACGCGCGGTAGAGCGTCTTCACGGCTCCGGGATGATGCCATGGTCACCGTGTCGGACGTCGGAACCTCCTGAGGTGCCGATCGCGAAGAGCGCCTCGCCGATATCGGTGAACATCCGGGTCTTGCCGTCGTGTGCTTCGAGCCCGAGCTCGGCGAGCCCTCGCCGCCAGGCATCGAACGCGCGGATCGCGCCGCCGGGGCCGGCTGCCGCGAACACCACGTCATCCACCCACCGGATCGGGCGGCAGCCGGCCGCCGCCGCGAGGCGATCGGCATGGGCGAGCACGCCGTTCGCGAGGATCGCGGACGGATCGGGGCCGACCGGCAGTCCACGGACACCGGCGTCCGCCAGGGCGCGCAGGAACGATCCGAGCTCACGAGAGCACCCGATAGCCTCGAGCGCCCTCTCCCCCACCGATGGGTAGCAGTCGCGGACATCGCTCACGATCACGATCGAGCCCGTCGCCGCCACGAGCGAACGCCGGATCGCGCGTCGCCACGCCGATCGGGCACCTGGCCAGGGTCGGAGCCGTCCGTCGGCCGCTGCGCGGACGGCGTAGGAGCCCGGGCCGATCGAGCGTTCGATACGCGGAACGAGCGGCAGGACGAGACGCCGGAACGTCCGTGCATCGCGCGGTTCGAGTCGGGCAAGCCACCGATCGTCGCCCCCTGGCTTGCTGCGGCGCTCCCATCGGATCGCGCCGACCGGTCGCTGGTCCATCACCGTGCCCTCCTTCATGCCACCGGCTTCATGCCACCGGAGGAGGTCGGCGCTGTCCTGCTATCCCACCACAGGAGATGGACCGTGACGATCCCCGGACAGGGTGAGCTTCTGCTCCCCCGACCTCGTCCCCTACGATGTACGGGTGCTCGACGAACGCGATCGGGAGATCGTGGCGGCCCTGCAGGAGGACGCGCGGGCGACCTATGCGGACGTGGCTCAGCGCGTGGGGCTATCGGCCTCGGCGGTCCACGATCGGGTGCGCAAACTGGAGCAGGCGGGCGTGATCCGGGGGTATCGCGCGATCATCGATCCCGAGACCGTCGGGCTGTACATCACCGCGCTCATCGCGGCCACGCCTCTGGACCCCAAGCAACCGGACGACCTGCCGGAGCGGCTCTCGGACTTCCCCCAGGTCGAGGACTGCTACAGCGTCGCCGGTGAGGCGAACTACATCCTGAAGGTGCGGACCAGAACCACGGGGGAACTCGAGGAACTGATCCGGCTCCTCCGCGAGAAGGTAGGCGTCGCAACCCGAACGACGATCGCACTGTCGATCCCCTTCGAGGATCGCCCGATCAGGACCTGAGCCGCTGCCTCGCGGTATCCCGCCCCTCGGGCCGATAATGAAGCGGTCATGCGTGTCCACGCGCCGCGGATGGCGCTGATCGGCACCCTGGTCCTGGCGGCGGCGTGCACGGCCCCCTCGGCGACGCTCGTCTCCGGGTTGCCCGAGGACACGATGCTGACCCTTCCCCGCGGCTGGCAGATGGTCGACGTCGCGACGGATCCGCTCGCCGCGAACAATCCGCTCAACGTCGGGCCCGAGGTCCTGGACGCGAAGGTCTTCTCCCCCGACCCGAACGAGCTTGCGGCGGGTTCGATCGTCCTCGACGGTTCATCGCCGTACGGGTTCGTGCACATCAGGCAGTTCACGCAGGAACAGATCGCGGAGACCTCGATCCGGGATCTGCGGAACGGGGTGTTCCCGTTCGACAGGACGAGGGCGAAGAACCCGGCCGTCCTGAAGGTGATCGCCCAGACCCCGATCTCCGACCAACGGGGGTTCGGCGAGCACCTGACGTTCAGCGTTCGACTCCCGTCCTCGGCCACGAGCGACGGTATCTCGACGTCCGTGACGATCGATCAGACCGTGATCATGTCGCCCGCGACGAACCACGTGTCTGTCCTCTTCGTCGCATGTACGTCAGACTGTTTCGAGGTTTACCAGTCGCAGATCGATGGGATCGTGAACTCATGGCGAACGACGACGTGATCGCGAACCGGCCTCCGATGGAGCGCCCCAGCCGCCCGAAGGAGAGCGAGCGCACCACCAGGAAGGCGCTCCCGTGGTGGGACCGCGTCAAGCTCCTGCTGTTGTTCGCGGCCGTCTGGGTCGTCCTCGTCCTGGGGGCGTACTTCCGGCTCATCGGGGGGATGTCCCGCTACGACGCGCTCTACTACGCCGTCAGGATGTACCCGGCGATCCTGGTGCTCTTCGCGATCGAGCTCATCCGGCAGATCCACTACCTGATCGCCGAGCATTGGAAGCGGTACTACGCGTTCTGGAACCGGATCTGGGGCCGGGGCGACCGCGCTCGGGAACGGATCGACCCGTGGACACGGTTCCGGATCGGCCGCGTGCTCTGGGTCCTGTTCTTCCTGTTCGTCGTCGGGAGCTACATCTCCCACACGTACGTCTTCGGCCCCGAACAACGGTCGGTGAGCGTCGTCGAAGGTGTCCTGCGGGCGCCGGCGCTCCTGATGCACGCGCTGCCGGGCATCCTGCAGGTCGTCTTCATCATCTCGATCGGGGTCCTGCAGTTCGTCGCGATCTTCTGGTTCATGTCCAAGGGTGGCGTCCAGACGTATATGCCCGACGACATCGAGACCCGATTCACCGACGTGAAAGGGCAGGACGCGGTCCTGAACCGTGTCCAGGAGAACATGGTGTTCCTCGAGAATCCGGAGTCGATCGAGAGCCGCGGCGGGTACGTGCCGGGCGGGATCCTCCTGTGGGGGCCGCCTGGCACGGGCAAGACCCTCATGGCGCAAGCCGTGGCCGGCGAGTCGGCCAAGCCCTTCGTCTTCGTGGAGCCGGGCGCGTTCATGGCGATGTTCTTCGGGGTCGGGATCTTGAAGGTCAAAGGTCTCTACCGGAAGCTCCGGAAGCTCGCGACGCGCTACGGCGGAGTGATCGTCTTCTTCGACGAGGCCGATTCCCTCGGGAACCGTGGGGGCATCGCCCAGGGCGGCTGGAACGTCGACCCCACCCCCGGGTCGGCCTGGTCCACCGCGCCTGCGTGCAACGGCCTCGGCTACGTGTCCGAGCCCGGCAGGAGGAACGTCCTGTTCGGCGCGGTCCCGGACGCGACCGGTCCACGCAAGGAACACATGATCATGCCCGGATACGGCGGCGGGGGCATGGGGACGCTCCAGGCGCTGCTGTCCGAGATGGACGGGTTGAAGAAGCCGCGCGGGTTCGTCAACCGGGTGGTCAGACGGGCGCTCGGCATGAAGCCGAAGCCGCCACCCAAGTACCGGATCCTGCACATCTTCGCCACGAACCAGCCGGGCGTGCTGGACGAGGCCATGCTCCGACCGGGCCGGATCGACCGGATCTACAAGGTCGGCTATCCGCATCTCGAGGGGCGCACGGCGACGTTCGTCTACTACCTGGCCAAGGTGCAGCACGAGCTCACCGACGAGCAGATCACCAAACTCGCGACGATCACCCCGTACGCGTCAGGGGCACTGATCAAGGACACGGTCAACGAGGCGCTCGTGATCGCGATCCGCGACGGCCGTGACACCATCACGTGGCGCGACATCATCAAGGCGAAGCAGTTGAAGGAGCACGGCCTGCCGGACGACCACGAGTACATCGAGCGGGAGCGGCACGCGGTCGCGGTCCACGAGGCTTGCCATGCGGTGGTGGCCTATCGCTTGCGGAAGCACGCCGTTATCGACGTCGCCACGATCGAACGACGTGGGGACGTCGGAGGGTTCGTATCGTCGATCCCACCCGAGGACCAGTTCGTGGAATGGAGATCCGAGCGGGATATCGACATCATGACCTTCCTGGCGTCGCTCGCGGGCGAACGGCTCTTCTTCGAAGGAGATCACTCGACCGGCGTCGGCGGAGACATGCGGGGCGCGACGACGATCGCGACCCAGATGCTCGCCTACTACGCGATGGGAGATACGATCGCGGCGCGGTCCGTGACGCTCGGCGGGATGCGCGGCGGACAAGCGATCGAAACGGGATCGGACCGGGCACTCTTCGACACCGAGTTCGGCAAGCAGGTGGACGCGAAACTGACCCAGCTTTACGACGAGACCTACCGGCTGCTCGCGGACAACCGGGCCGAGGTCCTCGCCGTGGCGCACGCATTGGAGACGCACAAGACGATCACCGGTGAGGACGTCGCCGCGATCGTCGACGGAGGAGCCGGATCGCTGATCGACGGGCGTTCCTATCAGGACCCGGTGTTCCGTCACGAGCTTGAGCGGTATCACGATGCGGCCGCGAAGGCCCACCGTGAGCACTCGGGGGTGGACAGCTCGATGCCGATGCCCATGCCTCCGCCCCCTCGCGCCGCGCTGCCGCCCGAGCCGAACGGGCACGGATCCGAGCCGGTCCCGTCGGGGAGCTCCGAGAAACACCCGATCGCCCCGCGACCCGACGGCGACGGACCGGCGACGGCCCGCTGAGCCTGGGTATCCTCGCGGGCATGCGCCTGTACAACACGCTGACGCGTGCGGTCGAGGAGGTCGTGCCGGTCGAGCCCGGTCACGTCAAGATGTACGCCTGCGGCCCTACCGTGTACCGCAACGCGCATCTCGGGAACCTCCGCACCTACATGCTGGCCGATCTGATCCGGCGCGCCCTGCGCCTGGAGGGGTTCAGGGTGACCCTCGTCCAGAACATCACCGATGTGGGTCACATGACGGACGAGTCCTCGCCCGAGGCGGTCGACAAGATGCTGCTCGCCGTCGAGGACGAGGGGCTCCAGCCGCTGCAGATCGCCGAGAAGTACACCCGGTCGGTCTTCGAGGACGCGGCTGCGCTCGGCATCGATGAACCAGACGTGTCTCCGAAGGCGACCGAGCACATCCCCGAGATGATCGGCCTGACGAAGACCCTGATCGATCGCGGGCATGCCTACGTCGTCGACAACGGATCCGTCTACTACGACGTCGCGAGCTTCGACGGCTACGGGAAACTCTCCGGCAACACCCTCGACAAGCTCCGGGAAGGGCACCGCGACCTCGAGACCGACCCACGGAAGCACCAGCCCGCGGACTTCGCGTTGTGGAAGGCCGCCGGACCGGGCCGGCTCATGAAGTGGCCGAGCCCGTGGGGCGACGGCTTCCCCGGCTGGCATGTCGAATGCTCGGCGATGTCCATGGAGTACCTGGGCGACCGGATCGACATCCACACGGGGGGAACCGACCTCCGCTTCCCTCACCATGAGGACGAGATCGCGCAATCCGAGGGCGCGGTCGGGCATCGGGTCGTCTCCATCTGGGTGCACGGCGGCCATCTCCGTCAGGCGGGGCAGAAGATCGCGAAGTCGACGGGCAACGTCGTCCGAGTGCAGGACCTCGTGGACCGAGGGATCGATCCGCTGTCCTTCCGGTGGCTCTGCTTCCAGACCCAGTACCGCAGCGAGATGGACTTCTCGTGGGACGCGATGGAGACGGCCGACCAGCGGGTGAAGCAGCTCCGGCGTCGGATGGCCGAGTGGGCCCCGGCGGCCGAGGCGCTCGGCGCCGATGCCGCCGATCTCGACGCGCGGTTCCGTGCCGCGCTCGCCGACGACCTGTCGTTCCCGGCGGCCGTTCGGGTCGTGAACGAACTGGTATCCGCGCCGGCCGCGGCCGTTCCCGGCGGCGAGAAGTACGCGCTCCTCGCCGGCTGGGACCAGGTGCTCGGGTTAGACCTCGAGCGCGAGGCGATCGCGGATTGGGCACCCTCGGAGGAGATGCGCGCGCTCATGAAGGAGCGAGACGACGCTCGCGCCGCGAAGGACTACGCGACGAGCGACCGGATCCGGGACCGGTTGACGTCGATGGGTCTCGAGGTGATGGACACGGCCGGCGGCACCCAGGTGCGTCCCCGCGACTGAGCCGCGGACCCCCACAGGGCGGAATCCGAGCTCAACCGACCACGCGGAGCTCGCGGGAGGAGCGATTCAGCCGCTCGACACCGTCGTCGGTCACGGCGACGATGTCCTCGATCCGTACGCCGAACCGGCCCTCGAGGTAGATGCCCGGTTCGACGCTGAAGGTCATGCCGGGCTCCAACACGGTCTGGTCCCCTTCGACGGCGTAGGGCGGCTCGTGGACCTCCCTGCCGATCCCGTGCCCGGTCCGGTGGATGAATCGATCGCCGAACCCGCCGCCGGCGATCACCGCGCGCGCCACCCGATCCACCTCTTGGATCGGGACGCCGGGTCGTACGGTCTCCACGCCGGCTTCCTGCGCCTCGTGGACCAGGGCGAACACGTCCTCCAGGCCGTCGGGAGCATCCCCCACGACGACCGTGCGTGTCGTGTCGCTGAAGTACCCCTCGACGGAACCGCCGAAATCGAGGACGACGGGATCGCCGGACGCGATCCGGCGATGTTCCGGTTCGTGATGCGGTGATGCTCCGTTCGGGCCGCTCGCGACGATCGTGAAATCGGCCGAATCGTGGCCGAGCTCCACCAGCAGGCGAGCCAGGTCATCCGCGACCTCCCGTTCGGTCCGGCCGGCCAGCCCCATCCGGCAGATCGCGTCGAACGCCGCGTCGGCGGCTGACCCCGCCCGGCGGAGTGCGTCCAGCTCATCGCGGTCCTTGCGTGCTCGCAAGGGGGCGAGCACCGGCGACGCCGATGTCCACGACAGCGCGGGCGCGGCCGACTGAAGGCCGAGGACGTGCACCGCCCAGGCGCGATCGGAGATCCCGATGCGGCCGCTCGTCGGTAACAGACCGGCGATCACGTCGTACGGGTCCGAGCCATCAGGATAGGTCGCGATCTCCACCAGGTCGCCGGCTCCCGCAACGGCGGCGAGCGCCCGTTCGAGCTGGGGGACGATGAGCGCGGGGTCCGGCGCGGGACATCCGATCGGCCGAGCGCTCGCGAACGTCCATCAGAGCTTCAAGAGGATCTGCCGAGGGACCACCTGGAACGTGACGGGTGTCGTTCCGAACACGGAACCGTCTGCGACGACCGGCAGCGGTTCCGGCCCGTCGACGCGAAGGGTCAGCCGAGCCCGCAGCTCCTTGATCCCCGGGTCGGGCACATGGTCGCCGTGCCGGAACATCCTGGGCAGGAGCCGATACGCATCCGACTTCGGCCCGGTGAATATGAGCGCGTCCAGGACCCCATCCCCGGGGAACGATCGAGGGGACAGGCGCATCCCGCCGTCCGCGAACTGACCGTTCCCGACGATCACGCTCCAGGCCCGATGCTGGTGCGCCCGCCCGTCGACCACGACCTCGAGCAGGGCTCGCTCGGTACGCACGTACGCCGCCCAGAACCCGACGAACCGCCTGGCGTTGCCCATCCGACGTGGCAGGCGTGCAGCGGTCGCCGTCGCCAACGCGTGCAGCCCGACCTCGGCGACGTTGTGCGCGTATCGGACCTCCGTCTCACCGTCGCGCCCGCGGACCGAGACCTTCATGACGTCGAGCTCGTAGGTGTTCTCGCCGAGCAGATGGGACGACGCACCATCGACGTCTCCGGGCAAGCCGAAGCTCCGCACCAGATCGCAGCTCGACCCGGCGGCGACCACCGCGAGCACCGGCGAGTCCACGATCGTCCGGCCGTCGCGGAACATGCCGTTCACGACGTCTTGGACCGTCGTATCGTCACCGACCGCGGCGACGTACCGAAAGCCCTCATCGAGCGCCGCCGTCGCAAGGCGTGTGACATCGCCCGGTGCCGCCGCGACGTGGACCCGGTGTTCGAGCCCGCCCCGCTCGAGGGCCTGCTCCACGGCTCCCACCTCGGCTGCGACGCTCCCCTCCCCCGCCCTCGGGTCCACGATGACGGCAAGCGCACCGAACGGGCTCGTGACGGTGCTCATGGTGGGCATCGTAGCTACACCCCGGTGTAGGCGACGACGCCGTGCAAGACGCGCTCGTGCGCGCGGCGCACGAGCGCGGCGGTCTCCGGCTGGGCGACCTCCTCGATCTGCCGCAGCAGATCGAGGAGCTGCTTGCAGTTGCGGACGAAGTCGCCCGGAGCCATCTCGGTCTCCTCGAGCAACTCGTCGAGCGAGACCCCCTCCGCCCAGCGGTACACCGGGGTGGTGAATCCGGGCTCCAGTTCGCGGCAGAGCTGCACCTGATGCTCGTCCTCGGTCCTTCGGATCTGGCGCCACAACCGCTGCAGCCGCTCGTACCCGTGCGCGGCGTCTGCCGTGGGGAGCCTCCCGGGCAACGGGTTGCGTTCGCGTGCTTCGTAGACGACCGTCGAGACGAGGGCGGCCACCTCGCTCGGCTCGAGCCCATCCATCAGGCCGGTCGCGAGCGCCTCGCCGACCAGCAGGTCGCCCTCGCCGTAGATCCTGGTCAGGGTTCGACCCTTCGGCGTCAAGGACCACTCCCGGACGTACCCGAGGTCGGTCAGGACCGCCAGCACGCGATCGAAACGCCGAGCCAGCGTTTCGGTCCGGACACGGATCCTGCGCTCCACCCCGGCCATCTGCTGCTCGAGCTTGGCGCAACGCTCGGCCCACCGCTCATGTTTCGCACGCTCGGGACACCCGTGACACGGATGGGCACGCGCGGCGGTCTCCAGGCGAACGGCCTCGCGCTCCACCTTCGGGTCGCCGGCATGCCCCCGCCTCGTCTTGGGTGGCTTGACGTGCAGGGCGACCAGGGTCGAGGCGACGTCGCGCCGGAACCGGGCGCTCCGCGACGACCCGGTCCGCGGCAGCGCGATCCGCGTGAGCACCGGCGGCGGCTCGCGGAAGTCCTTCTGAGAGACGCGGAAAGCCGAACGATCCTCCGACAGAACGGTCGGCTTGCCGTCGCGGGTCGCGACGACGACCGCAAGTCCGCGTCGACGCGAGTCGGGCACGTGGATCACCTCACCCGGCTTGAGGGAAGCGACCGCCGCGCGCACGTCATCCACCCGCGCCGCCTCGCGACCTCGTCGATCCTCGTCGCGCATGCCCCGCGCCCGTTGGACGAGGCCCCAGTACTCGTCGAAGTCACCGAGGTCGCACCGCAGGTTCTGCCGGTAGCCCTCGAGCACGGACCGATCCTGCTCGCGAACGCCTTCGAGCGCCACGACGCCACGGTCGGCCAGGAACTGCGCGAACGAAGCGTTCAAGAGCTCGTGGGCTTGGTCCGGGGTGTAGTTCCGGACCAGGTTGACCGCCATGTTGTACGAGGGGCGGAACGATGACGTGAGGTCGTACGTACGGGTGGCGGCGAGCCCCGCCACCCGTTCGAACGGCACCTGGCGTTGGTACACAACCACGGCGTGTCCGAGCTGGTCGATCCCTCGTCGTCCCGCTCGACCCGTGAGCTGCGTGTACTCGCCAGGAGTCAAGAGCTCGTGTCGCTCGCCCTGGAACTTCCAGAGGTCCTCGATCACGACGGTCTTCGCCGGCATGTTGATCCCCAGCGAGAGGGTTTCGGTGGCGAACACGACCTTGACGAGACCTGCCTCGAAGAGCTCTTCGACCGTCTCCTTGAAGACCGGGATCATCCCCGCGTGATGCGCAGCGACCCCCGCCTCCAAGCCGTCGAGGAACTCGGCGAACCCCAAGGCCACCAGGTCCGCCTCATCGATCCACGACGCTCGCGACTCCGCGCGCTCTCGGATCCGCTCGGCTTCTTCGTTCGTGGTCAGCCGGACGCCGGCCTGCCGCAACCACCGGACGCTCTTGTCGCATCCGGCGCGGCTGAACACGAAGTAGATCGCCGGCAATATGCCCTCCCGTTCGAGGACCTCCACGACCTCCTCGCGCCGGGGTGCGTAGACACCGTGATGACCCTCCCGCCCACGGTCCCTGGTGGGCGCCCGGCCGCGGCGGGTACCCGGTCGCACGCGCATCTCCTGCTGGTCGAGTGACACCACGTACGGATTGGGCAGGAGCACGCCATCCTGTTCGACGTGCATCGGATGGAGCCGCCTGCCGATCAGGTAGTGGTGCTCGAGCGGCACGGGTCGCTTCTCCTCGATCACGACGCTCGTTTCGCCCCGGAGCGTTCGGATCCACTCGCCGAACTCCTCGGCGTTCGAGATCGTCGCGGACAGGCAGACGACGCCGACGGATCGGGGCAGGTGGATCAAGACCTCCTCCCAGACCGCGCCCCGGTAGGGATCCTGCAGGTAGTGGACCTCGTCCATCACCACCCACTGGAGGCCATCGAGCGTGTCGCTCCGCTCGTACAGCATGTTCCGGAGCACCTCGGTCGTCATCACGACGATCGGCGCCTCGCCGTTGATCGTGTTGTCCCCGGTCAGGAGGCCCACCCGGTGGGGGCCGTACGACGCCACGAGATCTCCGAACTTCTGGTTGGACAGGGCCTTCAGCGGCGTCGTGTAGAAGCATTTGCGCCCGGCAGCGATCGCTCGCTCGACCGCGAACTCCGCGACCACGGTCTTGCCCGACCCGGTCGGCGCCGCGACGAGGACGGACCGCCCCTCGTGCAAAGCCTCGATCGCACGCAGCTGGAACCCATCGAGTGGGAACGGATAGCGCTCGGAGAAGGTCTGCGGGGAGATCACCGTTCCAGTGTAGGGGCGGGTCGGCGCGCTACGGTCCGACGCCGCACCGTTCGAGATGCGTGTCGATCAACCTCGAGAAGCCGGTCGGGTCCTCAAGGTTCGACAGATGTCCGGCGCCGGGGATCACGGCGAGCTGCGCGCCGGGGATCTGGTCCGCCATCGGCGCACTGATTTCCGCTGGGATCAACAGATCGCCCTCGGAGGTGATGACCAAGGTCGGAACGTCGATCGTCGGGAGGTCGGGCGTGGAATCCGGGCGTTCGGCCATCCCGAGCGCCGCAGCGGCGATCGCCTCCGCCGGCTGCTCGCGGATCCACCCTTTCACGACATCCCATAGTCCTTCGGGCGGATCCTCGGAGAGGAGCGGAGGTGGGCTCTCCGCGAGGACGTTCCCCTCGCTCCCGAGCCGCGCCGCCAGCGTCCGGCGCGCCTCGGCGCCCTCCGGCGTGTCCGCGCCGGCACGGGTGTTGGCGAGGATCAAGCCGGCGAACCGCTGGCGTGCCTGCCGCCAGAGCTCGAACGCCACATACCCGCCCATCGAGAGACCGCAGACCACGACCTGATCCAGACCAGCCGCGTCCAGAGCATCGATGCATCGCCGTGCGCCCACATCCATCGTGAGCACGCCGCCCGTCGCCGCCGGACTCGCGCCGAACCCCGGCAGGTCGGGGGCGATCGCGTGACGCCGGTCCAACTGGGCGCTCCACATCCGAGCGTCCAGTGGGAACGCGTGGATCAACAGGAGGCCGTCGGTCATCGCACGGCCTTCGCGTTCGGACCGACGATCACCGGCAGCGCACCGGGGAGGATCTCGAACACTGCGGGGGCGGGACCGACCCGCTCGCCGTCGGCGTACACCATGACGCGGCGGTCGGCCTCGATCCGCACGTGGGTCGCCCGGGCCATCCGGACCGCGGGGTGAGAGACGTGGGTACCGCGGAACACCTTGGGGAACGCCCGGATGAACGCGCCCTTGCTCATCTCGCGCAGCAGACACACGTCCAGCCATCCGTCCACGATGGATGCGTCGGGCGTCACCTTCATCCCGCCGCCGTAGCTGATCGAGTTGCCAACGATGACGAGCATGTGCGGGCCCTCGACCACCTCGTCGTCGAGCTCGATCCGGAACCCCGCCGGAGAGAAGCGAGACAACGTCTTGACCAACGCGGCAACGTACGTGCCCGTCGCGCCGAGGTTGACGCGCATCGCGTTCGCCGCTTCGTTCACCTCCGAGTCGAAGCCGCACCCCGCGATCGCCACGTAGTGGCGGCGGGTGGGGCCGGCATCGACCCGAGCGACGTCGATCTGCACGATGTTGGCGTCGGCGATCGCCCGGATCGCCGTCTCCAGCTTCCGCACACCGATCGAGGCTGCGAAATCGTCGGCGGTTCCCGACGGGAGGACGGCGAGGGCCGCGCCCGTCCCCAGGAGCCCGTTGGCCGCCAGACCGACGGAGCCGTCACCTCCCAACACCGCGACCATCTTCGCGCCCTCGTCGGCAGCCTCCCGAGCACGCCGCTCGAGGTCCTCGCCGGACGTGCTGACCCGGATCTCATGGTCGACGCCCGCTCGCTGAAGCTGGTCCCCGATCTTTCCGATCCGTCGGCCGGCCTTCCCGCGGCCGGCCGACGGATTGGCGATCACCACGACCGGTGCGGCGACGCTCATCCTCCGCCGCCCGAGAGGCCCGTGCCGACGCTCGGCGAGCCTCCCGCGGAGAGTAGCGACAGCTTGAGCGTGCTCGCGTACTTGATCCAGCCGGACTGCAGCAACGTGGCGGCCGAGACCGAGATGGCCTGCCCGTGCTCCGCGAGCCGGGAGCCGAGGTACTTGTCGGAGCCGACGGCGAGGGCCGCGAGCTCCGCCGCCTGCTGGTACAGGCGCAGCGCCTCCACGATCTCGACCTTCGACGCGGTGAGGGCGCTGGCGGCAGCCACGTCGAAGCCCTTCTCCGTGATCGTGCCTGCCAGATCGAACTTGTTGATGGCATCGGCCGCCTTCCCGAGCTCATTCGCCGAGGAGTCGAGCGCTGCCACCTTCGTGGTCGTGGTCTTCTTCGAGGCGAGCGCGGTGAGGGCCGCGGTCACGTCCGTCGCCACGGTCGGGGGGATATCGCCCTTGAGCTGACCCACGGTGGTGATCTGGGGCTCCAGGATCGCCTTCCACTGCGAGAGCGCCTGCTGGCGGCTGGCGAGGTCGCTGGCCGCCTTGGTGTTCGCCCGTTCGCGTCGGAGCCCGTTCGTCGCCCAGACGAAGACCATCATCGCGAGGATCCCGACGATGAACAGGGCCGTGAGCTGGACCCAGCGACGCTGGGCGAAGGGTTTGGGGACCGGAACGGGCCCGTGCCGCGGACCCTTCGGCGCGGGGCGCGCCTTCGTCTTGCCCTTGCTCTTGATGGCCATCAGATCGTCCTCGGCTGCCGTTTCAGGAAGCGGCCGATGATGATACTGGCCTCGTAGAACAGATACATCGGGATCATCATCGCGAGCATCGTGTACGGGTCCGAGCTGGGCGTGATGACGGCCGCGAAGATCGAGATCCCCAGCAACGAGTAGCGACGGTTCTTCGCCAGGACTTCCGGACTGAGGATCCCGGCCAGCTCGAGGAAGACGAGGAAGATCGGGAACAGGAACGACACCCCGAAGGCGAGCGCCACCAGCACCACGAATCCGACGTAGCGGTCGATCGTGAGCAAAGGGACGACGCCCTCGCCCGCGAACCCCAGCAGGAACCCGAAGCCCTTCGGCAGCATCACGTACGCGACGATCGCACCGAGGGCGAAGAGCACGCAGGAGGAGACCACGAAGGGGATCGAGTAGCGCTTCTCCTTCGCGGTGAGCCCCGGCGCGACGAACGCCCACAGCTGATACAGGACGACCGGCAGCGCGATCGCCAGGCCGAGGAAGACGACCACCTTGATCTTGACGAGCATCGCGTCCAGCGGAGCCGTGAAGATCAACTCGCATCCCGTCGGCGGGGCCTGTGACGGATGCGTCGAGATGTATTGGCAGTACGGCTTCTCGATCAGGTTGAGGAATGGCTGGAACAGGAACCATCCAACCACCGCGCCGGCCGCGACGGCGTACAGGCTGACGATGATCCGGTGCCGGAGCTCCTCGAGATGCTCGACCACGGTCATCGTGCCGGTACGCTTCTCGTCGTGGCGCTTGCGGCGCGGGATGACCTTCATCGAGCCGATCGCCTCCGATCACCCGGCCGACGGCACGTGGCCGTCGTGCGGGGCGCCGTTCCCATCGGCGCCGGTCCCGTTCGCCCCGGCCCCGTCGGCGGTCGTCGGACGACGGGTCCGGTGAACGCCGGGAGCCATCGGGCTTCCGGCCGGGGCGGAGGGCGGCGGCGCGTCGGGGGTGTCGAGGTCGACCTTCACCATGTCCTTCACGTCGTCCTGGATCTTGCGGAACTCGCGGAGCCCGCGTCCGAGTTGGCGGGACAGCTCGGGGAGACGCTGCGGGCCGACCACCAGCAGAGCGACGATGAGGATCACGAGGAGCTCTGGGGTTCCGATGTTCAGCATCGAGAGGTCCGAACCGGGATCATTCCCGGACCATCGTACCCTTGGCACCTAGGAACGGCCGGTGGGGCGTGTGCGGCCCAAGCGGTCCGCATGTTCCGAAGCCCGGGCTCCCTCGCGAGCGATCTCCTCGGCGATCGGGCCCACTTCGGCCTGGAAGCGCCGAGCCGACCGCCCCAGGATCAGCACATGACGGCCGAGCGCGAGAACGAAGCCGAGCAACGCCAGGGTGCTGACGGTGCCCAGAACGATCCACACGACGAGCCACGTCGACATCTCGGGCGATGCTACACGGGGCCTCCCGGCAGAGCGAAGCGATCAGTTGCCGCTGTTCGCGAAGAAGTCGCGGATGTACGCGTCGTCCTCGAGGAGGTAGTGGAACTCGATCAGGTCATCCGCCGTCAGGCGCGGGGCCGGCGGCTCACGGGGCTCCGTGTCCTCCTCGTCCTCCTCGTCGAAGAGCTCAGGCGCGAACGCGGTGTCCACATCCGAGCGGCTGATGTCCACGCCGGCCGAGACGAGCAGCGCGACGATCTTCCGATCCGCGCGCTTCTCGACATCGTCCGCGCAGTTCGGACACGTGAACCGGTAGCTCCCCTCGTGCCCGTTCGAGCGCACGGCGAGCGAGATCGCCTCGGGGCCCATGTCCACCTCGCCGCAGCGAGGACACGTCGTCCGGATGGTGGTCATCTCACCCGAAAGCATCGGCCCGAGCGGCGCGACCCTTGAGAGCCGCGCGCGGAGGGCGGTTGCCGGGCTGGCGGGCCCCTCAACGGCCGTAGCGCTCGAGCGCGGCGATCGCGATCTGGGAGATCTCCGCGCGGAGCTGCGGTGGGTCGAGCACCTCGGCGTCCGGGCCCAACCGGAGCAGGAGCTTCGCGACCCAGCCGATCTGCCTCGCCGGCAGCGTCGCCTCCACGGTTCCGTCGGCGCGGGTCACGACGTCCGAGGTGACGTAGTACTCGGCGACCCAGCGGGCGGCCGGTCGGAGAAGGAGCCGGACGGCGAGGTCGTGATCGCCCGGCGTGTAGAGCTGCCGGCCGGCACCCTCGAGGCCACGCGGCTCGAAGCGTCCCGTCGTCGGTTCCACGGCGGCGACGCGGTCGGCCCGGAACATCCGCTCGTCGTCCGCCGCCACGTCCCACGCGACGACGTACCAATGGCCGGCGCTCGCGAACACCGCCTCCGGTTCGATCTCCCGGAGGCTCCTGGCTCCGGTGCTCGCGGCGGTGTACTCGATCCGGATCCGGCGGTGCTCGGTCGCGGCTGCCCGCAGTGCGGCGAGATGCGGCGGCGCCATCCCCGTGACGGCGCCCTCGATCCCGGCGGCGTCTCCGAGGGTGTCCGGGCCGAGGGCGTCGCGGAGCTTCGCGAGCGCGCTCGCGAGGGCGGGAGCGTCGGGGATCCCCGGCGTCGCCAGGAGCTCGGTGGCGCGCAGGTACACGGCGAGCGCCTCCGGGCGGGTCAGACGAAGGGGGCGAGCGAAGTGATCCGCCATCGAGATCCACACCCCGCCGTCCTCGTCGACGTCCACGTCGATCAGATCGCCAGGCCCGTACGGGGGAAGTCCGGACATGAAGAGCAGATCCAGGTCGCGACGCAGCTGGTCTCGGGGCACATCGAAGATCCCCGACGCGGACTCCACACTCGTGCCGGGATGCTGCACCAAGTACGGGACGATCACGAGCATCCGGCCGAGTCGCTCCGCGGTCGTGGCCGATCGCCGGCGCTCAGGCATCCACGGAGGCCTCCAACCGGCGGATCACCTCGTCGCGCAGGGTCGCGGGCTCCAGGGCTTCCACGTCCGCTCCGAACTGCAGAAGCATCGCGGCGAGCGCCTGTTCATCCGCCGCGGGGACGGCGAGGACGACCCATCCGTCGTCACGGGTCCGCTCCCGCTCGACCCCGGGGAACGTGCTCTCCATCAGCACGACGGTACCGGGGGCGGTGGCGACCAACGCTCGGTCCTCCGCCGAGAGCTGCCACGGGCCTGCTTCGACGTGATCGATCGCACGAAAGGCTGGCGGCGGCGCGGTTCCCTCGCCCATATCCTCGAGCTCGGTCGTGCACCGCGAAAGTCGGAACGCACGGACGGCGTCGCGCTCCTGGTCGTGCCCCACGAGGTACCAATGCCCGCCGCGGAAGACGACGCCGTACACGTCGACGATGCGGTCGGACACCACCCCCTGTGAGGTCCGGTAGCCGAACCGGACCTGGCGACCGGCGCTGGCCGCGTCCGCAGCCGCGACGACGCGGGCACTCCTCGTGTCCGAGCCGGCCACCAACGGCCCGCTCTCGACACCAGCGAGGACGCCGCCGTCGGCACCGTAGAGGAGCTTGCGTACCCCGCGCGCGACCACGGTCTCCTCCGAAGCGCTCTGCGCAGCGACGAACAGCGCGGTGACCTCCTCGGGCGTGAAAGCGATCTCAGGGAGGTAGTACCGATCCTTCGGGATCGTGTAGCCCTGCTCCACGTCCCAGACGTCGGTGGCCGCCATCTCGAGCGGCACCCCGTACTCCCGAAGGATGTCCTTGTCTCGTTCGAACTTGCGCTTGGCCGAATCGAGGTTGTCCCCGCTGTAGGCAGGCAGCGTCCGGCGGATCTCCTCGAACGTCATCGGGTGCTCCGTCTCGAGGAGCAGACCGACCAGGTTGAGAAGCCGTTCGAGCGGCTCCATCCCCTCGTCCACCGACATCGTCGCGAATCATACCGACGACCTGCGGACAGCTCGGGACCGCGCCGTGACGCGCGCCGGTCACATGTGCGCGATCAGCTGCTCGACCCGATCGTCGGCGCTCCGGAACGGGTCTTTGCAGAGCACCGTCAGTTGCGCTTGGTCGTTCAGCTTCAGATGGACCCAGTCCACCGTGTAGTCCCGCCGCTTGGCCTTGGCCTGCCGGATGAAGTCGCCCCGAAGCTTCGCCCGCGTCGTCTGCGGGGGCTCGCGCATCGCAAGGCCCACCTCGTCCTCCGTGACCGCCCGCTCGACCTTGCCCGTCCGTTCCAAGAGGTAGTACAGCCCCCGAGAGCGGTTGACATCGTGGTACCCTGAGTGCGTCGAGCGCCAACCGCCACTCATCCAGGAGCGTGGTTGACGCCTCGTCGGTCCCCCGCCGCTCGACGAATCGGGCGGTCTTCTCAAGGTACTCCGTCTGCACCTCCAAGGCGGATAGCTCTCGTCCGTTCGCGAGCTTGACCTTCCGCGTGCACGACGTGTCGTGGCTGATCTCGCGGATCGCTCGGATCGGGTTCTCGAGCGTCAGGTCGCGCATCACGGTGTTGCCCTCGACCATCCGAAGCACCAGGTCGGTGATCCCCACCTTCATGAAGGTCGTCCACTCGCTCATGTTCGAGTCGCCCACGATCACGTGGAGACGCCGATAGCGTTCTGCGTCGGCGTGAGGTTCATCGCGCGTGTTGATGATCGGCCGGCTGCGGGTGGTAGCGCTGGATACGCCTTCCCAGATGTGCTCGGCGCGCTGGGCGATGCAGAATTGGGCGCCGCGGGGCCCGTGGAGAACCTTCCCTGCGCCGCACCAGATCTGACGCGTGACGAAGAACGGGATCAGGACGTCGGCCATCCGCGCGAACTCGCCGTGGCGAGCCACGAGGTAGTTCTCGTGGCACCCGTAGGAGTTCCCGGCCGAGTCGGTGTTGTTCTTGAAGAGATACACCTCGCCGCTGATGCCTTCTTCGTGCAGCCGCATCTCCGCCGCCGACAGCAGGTGCTCCAAGATCCGCTCGCCCGCCTTGTCGTGCGCGACCAGCTCCTTGATCGAGTCGCATTCGGGCGTCGCGTATTCGGGGTGGGAGCCGACGTCGAGATACAGGCGGGCTCCGTTCTCGAGGAACACGTTGGACGATCGGCCCCAATGGACGACGCGGCGGAAGAGGTACCGAGCGACCTCGTCGGGACTCAGTCTCCGCTGGCCTCGGAAGGTGCACGTGACCCCGTATTCGTTCTCCAACCCGAAGATGCGACGGTCCATCTCCCAGCAAGGGTATGCCCGCGGAGCGCGAACGCCGCGAGCTACTCGGAGAGGATCCCGGCGATCTGCTCGTCCGCGAGACGACGGAACTTCCGACGCTGGGATCGGGTCCGATCGAGCACGCCTGCCTCGATCTGGTCGTTGGGGATCTGACGCTGCTCCGGCATGGTGCTCAACACTTCCACAGCCGTGCGGACCGCCGTCGCGAGATCCCAGCCATCCTGGAACCGATCGCGGAGCGTGTCGGACAGCTCCTCGGCGTGGCCACCGATCGCGACGAACCGCTGTTCGTCCGACACGGATCCGTCGAACAAGATGTGGTAGATGCCCGATGTCCCCGCTCCCCCGTCCACCTCGCCGACCACGACTTCGACCTCGTAGGGCTTCATCTGCTGGGTGAAGATGGTGGAGAGCGCCTGCGAGTACGCATTGGCGAGATCGCGGGCCTTGACGT
>VAXZ01000137.1 GCA_005885035.1 Actinomycetota bacterium | reverse complement strand
CCTTCATCTGATCCCACTTACCCTCGAACTGAAGCCGCTTGCCATCGTCCATCGTGCTTCCCTCCTTCTTCGGATGCCTTGCTGTACGAGCCCCTACCCGTCTTCGTCCCGGGTCAATCGCCCGATCGATCCGCTCGTCGGGCACTCAACGGCTCTGATCACGGTCACCTTGCGAGCATCCGCCGTAGGCTTCGCAGCGGTCGGATGAAGGAGGAGGAGTCATGTCGGCACAAGAGGACGCGGAGCTGGTTCGAAGGGGATACGAGGCGTTCATCGCCGGTGACATGGAGTGGCTGAACGAGCACCTGCACGAGAACGTCGTGTGGCACGTCCCCGGCCACAACGTGACGTCGGGTGACTACCGTGGCCGCGAGGACGTCCTTGGCTTCTTCGCCAAGGCCGTGCAGCTCGCACTGCCGGAGTTCGAGATGCACGACATCGTTGCCTCAGATGACCACGTGATCGCGCTCGCGACCATCCGCTGGCGTCGCAACGATAACGGCGAGACCTTCGAAGATCGGATCGGTCAGGTCTTCCATCTCCTGGACGGCCAGGTGGTGGAGGTCTGGACGATGGGTGAGGACCTCGCCGGCTACGACCGGTTCCTCGAGGGCGCTCCCGCGTAGACGGCCCGGGGATCCCGGGCTGGCCCGAAGGCGTTCGATATGGGCATGCCGGAGCGCAGTCGTCGCGCTTGGTTGCGAGCCCGCTCGTCGAGGTCTACGACGTCGTCTGCCGGGCTCCCCGATCGGGCTCTAGCGCTCTTGAGTTGACGACGGTTCCGCAGATCGCGCTTCCGCGCCGCGGGGTCTTCATCGTTCAGACACGAGGAGAGTCCGTCGTCGTCGACACGAACACGGCGCTCGTGTTCGGTCTCGACGAGGAGTACCGCGCCACCCATCCCGCGGACGGCGGTGACGAATGCACGGTTCTCGTCCTGCCGCCGGACGTGCTCGAGGAGGCTCTCGGCAGCATCGCAGGCCGGCGGGTCGGCGTGCGCCCGCTCGACCACCTGGCCGTGTGCCTCGTCACGCGCGCGCTCCGGGAACCATCCGCCGACCGGCTCGACGCGGAGGACGCGGCGCTCCTGCTGCTCAGCTCGCTGTCTCGAGCGTTCGCCGAACGGACGACCGACGACCGTTCTCGCCTCGGACATGCCCAACGCTTGCGGGTCGAGCGGGCTCGCGTGCTCTTGGCCAGCTCACCCGGTGCACGATGGGATCTCGGCACCCTCGGCCGGGCGCTGCGCTGCTCGCCGTTCCACCTCGCCCGCCAGTTCAGGGCGGCGACCGGTGAGACGATCTCCCGCTACCTCCTGCGTCTCCGCCTGGGCGCAGCCGTCGAGCGGCTTGCCGAGGGCGAGCGGGACCTCGCAGCGCCGGCGACCGACATGGGCTTCGCCCATCACAGCCACTTCAGCGCTCGCTTCCGCGGGACCTTCGGGATCACGCCAACGCAAGCACGCGACATGCTGACCAAGCGGAAGCTCGACGAGTTGCGGGCGGTCATCACCCGCGTCCCTTGACCTGAGGGCCGGGGGATGGGCTCACACCCGTCGGTGAAGCAGTATCTCCTCTTCTCTGACCCAGGTGAGACCCTCGTCCGCCGAAGCGAACCCCTGCCAGCGGACGCGGCGGTCGGTCATCTCGGAGAACGTCCAGCGGCACAAGCTGTTATCCGGCCCGCGGCCTTCGAGCCATATCTCATCGTCGTGCTCGCGCGCGATCAGGTTCACCGTGGCGCCAGAGATGGGGGCGACGAACGTCACTCGCCAGCCGTCGATCTTGGGGTCGTAGGCTCGGATCGTCGTCCCGTACTCCTTGGACGGTTGCCCCGGCTCGCGAGCGTCACGCGAAGGAGTGATCGATACGTCCTGGATCACGCGTCCCTCGAGCACCCAGCCGAAGTGCCACTCACCCGTCTCCTGTTTCGTCACGTGCCCGTCCCGGTCGAAGAACCGGCCCTCGATGTCCCAGCTGCCGACCAGCCGCCCGAATAGCATCAGCTTGCTGGCATGGTCCGGGAACGGACCTTCTGCCTGCAGCGCCTCGAGCATCGCCGAAGCGCTGACCGATCCGCTACCGGTCGTCATGCCGCCCAGGCTACGGCGACCGACCGAGCTCGGCTGTCACGTTCGTGCGCCAGCAACACGGTGACTAGGCCCCGGTGCGTCCGTTGACGGGTCGGACGTAGAGGTCTTCGCCGTGGCGGACGACCCAGATCGTCACGGGGTTCCGCAGCGTCCCGTCGCGACGGACGGACGCGATGTCCAGCTCATCCGCCCCTCCGACACTGCTGAGCTCGTCGCTACTCCACGCGGTCATCGGCGCCTCCATCGTCGGGAGCCAAACCGTAGTTGACCGACCGGGCCAAAGCAGACGCGAGTGGGTGAGACGCGAGCGGCGCTAGGCTGCTCTGATGCGACGAACGATCTCGCAGGCCGCGAACAGACCCGCCGTGGACCAGCACCTGCGCGACCTCGCGACGCTGCGTCGCGTCCGCGACCGGATCGACCGGGAGTACGCGCAGCCGCTGGACGTGGAGGCGCTCGCCCGGGGCGCGCACATGTCGGCCGGGCACCTCAGCCGCCAGTTCCGGCTCGCGTTCGGTGAGTCGCCGTACAGCTACCTGATGACGCGGCGGATCGAGCGCGCGATGGCGCTCCTTCGGCGGGACGACCTCAGCGTCACCGAGATCTGCTTCGCGGTCGGCTGCTCGTCGCTGGGCACCTTCAGCACCAGGTTCACCGAGCTGGTCGGCACGCCTCCCAGCGCCTACCGGCGCGAGGCGACGGGCGAGATGGCCGGGATGCCACCGTGCGTCGCGAAACAAGTGACCAGACCGGTCAGGAATCGAGAAGCGAAGGTCGGCGAGCCGCAGCTAGCCTGATCGTCATGAGCGACATCACCATCCACGCCAGCTTCCTGCCCCACGACGACCCGGAGGCATCCGTTGCCTTCTACCGCGACACACTCGGCTTCCAGGTCCGCATGGACGTCGAATACGGTGGGATGCATTGGATCACCGTCGGTCCCGCAGACCAGCCCGGGACGTCGATCGTGCTGTACCCGCCGGCCGCCACGCCCGGCATCACCGAGGACGAGCGCCGCACCGTGGCCGAGATGATGGCGAAGGGCACCTTCTCGTCGATCCTGCTGGCCACGAAGGATGTCGACGGCACGTTCGAACGGCTGCAAGCCGGC
>VAXZ01000103.1 GCA_005885035.1 Actinomycetota bacterium | reverse complement strand
CCCGTCCTGGGTGACCGCGACGGTGTGCTCGAAATGCGCCGAGAGGGACCCGTCGGCGGTCACGACCGTCCACCCGTCAGGCATGACCGCGGTCTCGTCCTCGCCCAGGTTCAGCATCGGCTCCACGGCGACGACCAGCCCGGGACGCAGTTCAGGCCCCCGGCCGGGTTTGCCCCAGTTCTGGATGAACGGGTCCTCATGGAGGGCCCGGCCGATGCCATGGCCGCCGTACTCCCGCACGATCCCCATCCCCTCCTGGCGGGCAACCGTTTCGATCGCGTTGCCGATATCGGAGAGCTTCCCGCCCGGCAGGATCACGGCGATCGCGGCGTCGAGCGCCGCCTCGGTGGTCTTCACGAGCCGTTCAGCCTCTGCGCTGGGCGCGATCCCGCCGACGAAGACCGTCACGGCGGAATCCGAATGGAACCCCTGCCAGATCGCGCCGAAATCGAGCGAGAGCAGATCGCCCTCCTTGAGCTCCCGGGAAGCCGATGGGATCCCGTGCACGATCTCATCGTTCACGGATGCGCAGATCGTGGCAGGGAACGGCCTGATGGACGCTCCGCGATACCCCTTGAAAGAGGGCTTGGCGCCCTGCTCGGCGATGTACTCCTCGGCGATCCGGTCCAAGTCGAGCGTGGTCGTGCCCGGACCGACGACCTCCAGCACGCGACTGATCGTGCCGGCGACGATCCGGCCGGCGGTACGCATCTTGTCGAGCTCGTCGGGAGATTTCCGGATGATCATGGGTTCACTCGCCTCAGACCGCGTCCCCGAGCGCGCCGAGCATGCGTTCGGTGACGGTGTCCAACGGTGCCTCCGCGTCCACCTCGCGGAGCAGTCCGCGCTCCGCGTAGTAGCGCTCGAGCGGTTCGGTCTGCTCCCGATAGAGCGCGAGGCGCCGTTTGACCGTCAGTTCGTCCTCATCGCTGCGCTTCTCCAAGGGGGTCCCATCGACGTCACAGACCAGATCGTTGGCCGGCGGCCTCCACTCCTGATGGTACGTGCGCTTACAGACAGGGCACGTGTAGCGACCGATGATGCGCCGGATCGCCGTCGTGTCCGAGATCGTGAACTTCACGACCGCCGTGAGCGGTGTCCCCAGCTCTACGAGCGCGACCTCCAGCGCCTGGGCTTGGCGGACGGTACGCGGGAATCCATCCAGGATGAAACCCTTGGAGGCGTCGGGCTCTCCGAGCCGCTCCTCCACCATACGCACGACGACGTCGTCCGGGACGTACTCGCCCCGGTCCATGTAGGTCCTCGCTTCGATCCCCAGGCGGGTGCCTTCCTGCACATGCTCGCGCAGCGTGTCTCCCGTCGAGATCTGGGGGATGTCGAGGCGCTCCGAGAGGATCCGGGCCTGTGTCCCCTTGCCGGCGCCGGGGAGTCCGAGGAACACGAAGCGCATCGGGCGCTCCCCCGCTACCGCAGGAAACCCTCGTAGTGCCGCATCATCAACTGCGACTCGATCTGTTTCATCGTTTCGAGCGCAACGCCCACAGCGATCAGGATCGACGTGCCTCCGAACGGGAACTGTTGGAAGTTCCACATCGCGAGGACGATCGTCGGGATCAGGGCGATGGCTGCGAGGAAGAGCGAGCCGGGCAGCGTGATGCGGACGAGGATGTCGTTGAGGTAGTCGGCGGTCGGCCGCCCGGGCCGGATCCCGGGGATGAAGCCGCCCTGTTGACGGAGGTTGTCGGCCGTCCGGACGGGGTCGAACTGGATCGCCGTATAGAAGTAGCTGAAGAAGACGATCAGCGAAGCCAGGATGAACATGTACAGGATGCTCCGCTGGTTCTGTACGTACTTATTCACGAAGGTCGAGAACCACTGCCCGTGGTACACGCTGGCGATCAGCACCGGGAAGTAGAGCACCGACGTCGCGAAGATGATCGGGATCACACCGGCTTGGTTGACCTTGAGCGGGAGGTAGGTGCTCCCGCCCATCGTCTGCTTGCGGCCGACCACGCGCTTGGCGTACTGGACCGGCACCTTGCGTTGGCCCTGGTCCATGTAGACGACGGCCACGATGATCCCGAACCCGATCAGCAGGACGACGATGAACTTGCCCCAGCCACCCGCCCGAAGGATCGCGCTGCCTTCGAACGGCAGGCGGCTGATCACGCTGGTGAAGATCAGGATCGACATGCCGTTGCCGACGCCACGCTGCGTGATCAGCTCGCCGAGCCACATGATCAGGGCGGTGCCGGCGGTCATGGTGAGGACGATCAGCAGCACGTTGGCCGGCTTGAACGTTCCCGCCGGGAAGAGATCCGGGATGTTGTTCTGTCCGGAGTGGAACAGGAACACCAACCCCGTCGACTGCAGCAACGCGAGCACGACGGTCACGTAGCGGGTGGCCTGGTTGATCCGCTTGACGCCCGCCTCGCCCTGGTCTTGCCACTGCTGCAGCTTGGGGATCACGACCGTGAGCAGCTGCATGATGATCGAGCTCGTGATGTACGGCATGATCCCGAGCGAGAAGACCGAGAACCGGTTGAGCCCACCTCCGGAGAAGAGGTTGATGAAGTCCAGGAACCCACCGGAGCTGGCCTGGTTCTGCAGCACGCGGGTATCGACGACCGGAACCGGGATGTGAGACCCGAATCGGTACAGCGTGATGATGAAGAGGGTGAACAGGATCTTGTTCCGGAGGTCCGGGATCCTGAACGAGTTGAGGAACGCCTTCAGCACGGCGGGATAAGGGTACCCCGGATCACTCGGACGTCATCCACCGAGCGTCTCGACCCGGCCGCCGGCCGCCTCGATCTTCGCCTTCGCCGCAGCGGAGAACGCGTGCGCCTTCACGGTCAGCGGCTTGTCGATCTGCCCCCTGCCGAGCACCTTGACCGGGCGCCCCTTGTGCGCGAGCCCGTGCGCGTATAGGGCTTCAGGCGTCACGTCTGCGTCGAAGTACGTGGCGAGCACCTCGACGTTGACGGGCGTGTACTCCTTCCGATCGGGGTTGGAGAACCCTTTCAGCTTCGGGACGCGCCGCTGATACGGCATCTGGCCGCCCTCGAAGTAGGTCGGGACGGTCTTCCGCGCCCCCGTCCCCTTCGTGCCGCGCCCCGCCGTCTTGCCACGAGCCCCTGCCCGACCGCGACCCACGCGGGTGCGGTCGGTCGACGCGCCCTCTGCAGGGCGGAGATGATGCAGCTTCATCCGTCTCCCTCCCTGGTCGAGCGGCGCTTCGCGCCACCGCCCAGCTCTTCGACCTCGACCAGGTGTCGAACCTTCGCGATCATGCCGCGGATGTCCGCGCGGTCTTCCTTGACCACGCTGTCGTGCATGTGTCGGAGGCCCAGCCTGCGGACCGTATCCTTCTGGTCCTCCGGCCGGCCGATGACGCTGCGGACCTGCGTGACCTTGACCTGACTCATCGGGTGCCTCCGGGCGATGGCTCGGTGACGCCGTACTGCTCCTGCAGGGCCGCCGCGCGTGCCGCGGTGGTCCGCTCCTCCGCAGCCGCGATGGCATCCACCATGGGCTTCGGAGCGACCTGGTGGACCTCGCGCCCGCGGCTGCGAGCGACCTCATCGGGCTTGCGCAGCCCCTCGAGGCCGGCGACCGCCGCCTTGAGGATGTTGATCTGGTTGGACGAGCCGAGCGACTTGGACAGGATGTCCTTGATCCCCGCGCACTCGACCAGCGCCCGGACCGGGCCACCTGCGATCACACCGGTTCCTGGGGCTGCCGGCTTCAGCAGGACGACCCCGGCCCCCGCCTCCCCGACGATCTCGTGCGGGATCGTGGTGCCCATCATCGGCACCTCGAACATCTTGCGGCGGGCTTCCTCGACCCCTTTGGCGATCGCCGACGGCACCTCCTTCGCCTTGCCGTAGCCGACGCCGACGCGACCTGCACCGTCGCCCACGACGACGAGCGCAGCGAAGGAGAAGCGCCGGCCGCCCCGAACGACCTTCGCCACCCGGTTGATCGAGATGACCCGCTCCTCGTAGGGACTCTTGTCTTCGTTCCTGGCGTCGTAGCGTCGCATCAGATCTGCAGACCTCCCTCACGCGCACCCTCGGCGACGGCCGCGACGCGCCCGTGATACAGACGCCCACCGCGGTCGAACACCGCGGACGCGATGCCGACTTCCTTGGCGCGGTCCGCGATCAGCTCGCCGACCGCCTTCGCGCGCACGGTCGGTGAGGCGCCCTTGACCTCGGCGTCCGACGCGGCGACGAGGGTCGCCGCCTGCACGTCGTCGATCAGCTGCGCGTAGATATGGCGGTTGGAGCGGTACACCGCCAGACGCGGGCGCGACGCGCTGCCCGCGATCGCCTTACGAACGCGGGCGTGGCGCCGCAGACGTGCCGTCCGTTTGGTCTTCGCGTCCATCAGGCGGCACCCTTCGCGGCCTTGCCGGCCTTCTTGCGTACGTATTCGTTCTCGTACCGGATGCCCTTGCCCTTGTACGGCTCGGGCTTGCGGATCTTCCGGATGTTGGCGGCCGTCTCGCCGACCTGGGCCTTGTCGTTGCCACGGACCACGATCTGGGTCGAGGTCGGCACTTCGAACTCGATCCCCTGGGGTTGCGGCACGAGCACGGGATGGGAGTACCCGACCTGAACCTCCAGATCCTCCCCCTTCAGTGCGGCCCGGTAGCCGACCCCGACGATCGCGAGCCGCTTCTCGAACCCTTCGGTCACCCCCACCACCATGTTGGCGAGCAGCGACCGGGTGAGACCGTGGAGGCCGCGGTTGAACCCCTCGTCGTCGGGTCGTTCCACTCGGGCAGAACCGTCCTCGACGACGATCCGCATGTTGGCGTGCATGACCTGCGTCAGGGACCCGCGCGGCCCGTTCACCGTCACGACGTTGCCCTGGCCGACCGTGACCTCGACGCTGCTCGGCAGCTCGATGGGTTGTTTCCCGATCCTGCTCATCGTCTCGCTCGTTCCTCGTCCGTCACCACACGTACGCCAGCACTTCGCCGCCGATGCCGTTGCGCGCCGCATCCCGGTCCGTCATCACGCCGTGCGACGTGCTGACGATCGCGATCCCCAGACCACCCATGACCCGTGGCAGGTCACCGCGTCCCCGGTAGATCCGCCGGCCGGGCTTGGACACGCGTCGGAGGCCCGTGATCGTTCGCTGCTTGCGCGGCCCGTACTTGAGGCGGACCCGGAAGAGCTGGTGCACGCCCTCGCCTTCGCGCTCGTATCCCGCGATGAACCCTTCGTGGGCGAGGATGTCGAGCACGGCCTTCGAGAGCTTGGAGGTGGGTGCGACCAGCTCATCCTTGTACGCCGTGTTGGCGTTGCGGATCCTCGTCAACAGGTCGGCGACGGGGTCCGAGACGTTCGATGAGAACTTCGTCTTCTTCGGCGTGCTCGCCGGGGTCGTCGTCGTCGTCGTGGTCGTCACCATGAGGCCTTGGTCACCCCCGGAAGCTCTCCCAGATGCGCCAGCTCGCGGAAGCAGATCCGGCAGAGGAGATACCGCTTGTAGACCGCCCGTGCCCGGCCGCATCGCTCGCAGCGCGTGTATGCGCGCACGCGGAACTTCGGCTGCTTCCGTTGCTTGTTGATCAGCGCCTTCTTCGCCATCCGTATCTACCTTCTCCGATCCCTCAGCTCGCACGTTCCGCGCGCTCACCGGCGAACGGGAAACCGAACGCCGCGAGCAACGCTCGCCCTTCACGATCGGTCCGCGCGGTGGTCACGATGGTGATGTCCATCCCGCGGACCTTCAGCACCTTGTCGTAGTCGACCTCGGGGAAGATCAACTGCTCCGTCACCCCGAACGTGTAGTTCCCGTGACCGTCGAACGAGCCCGGGTCGAGCCCGCGGAAGTCGCGGATCCTCGGCAGCGCGAGCGACACCAGTCGGTCCAAGAACTCCCACATCCGGTCGCCGCGGAGGGTCGCCTTCGCGCCGATCGACATCCCCTCGCGAAGCTTGAACCCGGCGATCGACTTGCGGGCCTTCGTGACCACGGGTTTCTGGCCCGTGATCGTGGTCAGATCCTCGAGAGCCGCATCCAGCATACGGCCGTCCTTGATGGCGTCACCAACCCCCATGTTGACGACGATCTTCTCCAGACGCGGCACCTGCATGAGGTTGGTGAAGCCGAGCTCCTCCTGGATCGCCGCCGCGAGCTCGTCGCGGTAGCGGGCCTTGAACCGTGGAACGTACGTCGACTCAGCCATCGGGGAGCTCCGAATCACACTTCCGGCACACGCGGACCTTGATCCCGTCCGCGTTGAGCCGGTGGCCGACGCGGGTGGGCTCGTGGCAGCTGGGGCAGACGAGCTGGACGTTCGAGATGTCCACGGACATCTCCACATCGATGATCCCGCCCTGCTGGAGCTGCTGGCCGGTCCGGGTGCGTTGTGCGCCGGTGCGGGAGTGCTTCTTCGCGAGGGCCACGCCGTCGACCATCACGCGACCCTCCAGGGGGAGGACCCGGACCACGCGACCTTCCTTCCCGCGATCCTTGCCCGAGATCACGCGAACGTTGTCGTCCTTCTTGATGTCGACACCCGGCATGGTTACAGCACCTCCGGAGCGAGAGAGATGATCTTCATGAACCGCTTCTCGCGCAGCTCGCGGGCGACCGGCCCGAAGATGCGCGTGCCGCGGGGGTTCTTCGCGTCGGTCGTCAGGATCACGACCGCGTTGTCGTCGAAACGGATGTACGAGCCGTCGGGACGCCGACGTTCCTTCGCGGTGCGGACCACGACGGCCTTCACGACCTCGCCCTTCTTCACGGCGCCACCCGGCAGGGCGTCCTTAACCGTCCCGACGATCACGTCGCCCACTCCGGCGTACCGACGCGCGGAGCCGCCCAACACCCGGATGCACAGGACCTCTTTCGCACCCGTGTTGTCGGCGACCTTGCAGCGCGTCTCCTGCTGGATCACGACTATTTAGCCCTCTCGACGATCTCGACGACCCGCCACCGCTTCGTCTTGCTGAAGGGCCGGGTCTCGGTGATCCGGACCATGTCGCCGACGTGCGCGTCGTTCTGCTCGTCGTGCGCGGCCAGCTTCGAAGACCGGCGAACCGTCTTGCCGTACAACGGATGTCGGACCTGCCGGTCGATGCGAACGACCACGGTCTTGTCCATGCCGTCGGAGACGACCACGCCGACGCGCACCTTCCGCCGGGCACGATCGTTCGCGGCATCCTTCGTCGTCGTCGGGTCGCTCATGCGCCTCCCTCCTCAGCCACATCCTCGAGCGCGTGCCTCGCCGCGATCGTGTCGAGCTCCAGCTCGATCTCCCGTTCGCGGAGCACGGTCGCCAAGCGCGCGACGTCATGGCGTAGCTCCTTCAGCCGCGCCGTGTTGTCGAGCTGACCCGTCGCCAGCTGGAAGCGCAGGTTGAAGAGCTCTTCCTTCGCGCTCTCGATCCGGACGTACAGCTCGTCGTCCGGGAGCTCTCGGAGCTCGACGGCCTTGCTCGGCATCGGTTACTCCCCCACCCTCGTGATGAACTTGGTCTTGATCGGCAACTTGTGCTGCGCCCGCAACATCGCCTCGCGGGCGAGCGGCTCGTTCACGCCCGACAGTTCGAACATGACGCGACCCGGCTTGACGACGGCGACCCAGCCTTCCGGGTTGCCCTTCCCGGAGCCCATCCGGGTCTCGGCCGGCTTCTTCGTGACGGGCTTGTCGGGGAAGATCGTGATCCAGACCTTCCCACCACGCTTGATGTGACGGGTCATCGCCACACGGCTCGCCTCGATCTGGCGGTTCGTGATCCATCCCGGCTCCATCGCGACGATCGCGTAGTCCCCGTACTGGATCTCGGTGTGCCCCTTGGCCTTGCCCTTCATCCGGCCCCGGTGCACCTTGCGGTGCTTCACGCGCTTGGGTGCGAGCATCAGGCCTCACCGCCCTCGGTCTCAGCGGCCGCGGGCGCCTCAACTGCGGGAGCCTCGACGGGAGCCTCATCGGTTGCCGGCGGGGCCTCGCTCTCGCCCGGAGCGGGCGCCGGGGGCGCCTCGATCGAGGCCGGCTCGGCGGGGACGTCCGCCCGAGGTGCCGGGCGCGCGCCAAGGCCGCCGCGCGCGCGCGCCGTGGCGCGGGCGCGCGCCCGCTCGGTCTCCTGCTCACGGTAGGGAACCTCGTCGCCGTGGTAGACCCACACCTTCACGCCGATCGCACCCATCGTCGTGCGTGCTTCGGCGGTGCCGAAGTCCACCTTCGCCCGCAACGTGTGCAAGGGGACGCGCCCCTCGCGGTACCACTCCTTGCGGCCCATCTCGGTCCCGCCCAGCCGGCCCGCCGTCGCGACCCGTACCCCGAGCGCCCCCGACCGCATGGCGGTCTGGACAGCTCGCCGCATCGCCCGGCGGAACGCCACGCGTCCGACGAGCTGCTCCGCGACGCCCTGCGCCAGCAGCGCGGCGTCGGTCTCCGGACGGACCTCGCTGGATGCCTGGTTCATGTCCTCGACCTTCACGTCGACCCGCTTCTTCGTGTACCGCTCGATGTCCTTGCGGAGCCGGTCCACCTCGGCGCCCTTTCGGCCGATCACGATCCCGGGACGCGCGGTCCGGATGAAGACCCAGATCTGGTCGCCCTTGCGCTCGATATCGATCGACGAGATGCCCGCTCGGGTCAGCCGGGAACGGATGTGCTTGCGGATCCAGATGTCCTCATGGAGATGCTCGGCGTAATCACGCTTGGCGTACCAATTGCTCTTCCACGGGTAGATCACCCCGAGCCGGAATCCGTACGGATGGACCTTGTGTCCCACTAGCTCTCGTCTCCTATCGTCTCCACGACCAACGTCACGTGCGCCGTGCGCTTGCGCACGCGCGTGGCGCGTCCGTACGCGCGCGGCCGGTACCGCTTGAGCGTCGGCCCTTGATCGACCCAGCCTCGTGCCACGACGAGGTTCTCGGCGATCACGCCGGGGTTCTGCTCGGCGTTGGCGATCGCCGAGTTCAACAGCTTCTCGATGTCGTTGGACGCGCCCAGACCCGAGAAACGGAGGATCCGCCGGGCCTCCTGGACGTGTTCGCCGCGGATCAGGTCGACGACGCGCCGCATCTTCCGAGGCGACGTGCGCACGTACTTCATGGTCGCGCGCGACTGCGGCATCTACCTCGCCCCCGTCCTTCGCTCGTCGCGAGCGTGGGAACGGAACGTGCGGGTCGGCGCGAATTCGCCGAGCTTGTGCCCGACCATGGACTCGGAGACGAACACAGGGACGTGCTTGCGCCCGTCGTGCACCGCGATCGTGTGACCGAGCATGTCGGGCACGATCGTCGAGCGGCGGGACCAGGTCCTGACGACCCGCTTCTCGCCCTTCTTGTTCATGTCGTCGACCTTCTTCATCAGGTGCTCGTCGACGAACGGACCCTTCTTCACGGACCGTGGCATCAGTTCCGACCCTTCCCTCGGCGCCGGACGATGTACTTCGTCGACGCCTTCTTCTTCTTCCTGGTGCGGCCTTCCTTCTTCCCCCACGGTGAGGTGGGGTGACGACCACCGGAGGACTTGCCCTCGCCGCCGCCGAGCGGATGGTCGACAGGGTTCATGGCGACGCCCCGCACCGAAGGCCGTTTCCGCTGCCAGCGGGCGCGACCGGCCTTGCCCAGCGAGATCAACTCGTGCTCGGCGTTCCCAACGGCGCCGACCGTCGCCTTGCAGGCGGAGGGAACCATCCGCGTCTCGCCGGACGGGAGCCGGAGGGTCGCCATGGCGCCCTCCTTCGCCATCAGCTGCACGCTGGTACCCGCCGACCGAGCCATCTTGGCGCCAGCGCCGGGCTTCAGTTCGATCGCGTGGATCACGGTGCCGACCGGGATGTTGCGGAGCGGCAGCGCGTTGCCCGGCCGGACCTCCGCGTCGGAGCCCGACATCAACCGGTCGCCCTGCGCGACGCCATCGGGCGCGAGGATGTAGCGCTTCTCGCCGTCGACGTAATGCAGCAGCGCGATGCGCGCGCTCCGGTTGGGGTCGTATTCGATGTGGGCGACCTTGGCGGGCACGCCGTCCTTGTTGCGACGGAAGTCCACGACCCGGTACCGGCGCTTGGTCCCCCCGCCCTGGTGGCGTGCCGTGATCCGGCCGTGCGTGTTCCGTCCGGCCTTGTTCCGCCCCTTGGCGACGAGGGACTTCTCGGGCGTGGAGCGGGTGAGCTCGTCGAAGGTCGACACGCTCGCGCCGCGCCTGCCCGGCGTCGTCGGCTTGTACTTGCGAACCGCCATCGTCTATTTCCCCGTCTCGAAGATCTCGATCGCGTCACCTTCGGCGAGCGTCACGATCGCTCGCTTCTCATCACCGCGCTTGCCCTTGGTGAACCCGCGCCGCTTGACCTTGCCGTGCCGGTTGAGCGTGTTGACCGAGGTCACCCGGACGTTCCAGATGGCCTGCACGGCCTCCTTGATCTCGGTCTTGTTCGCTCGCTTGTCCACGAGGAACGTGTAGGAGCTCCGCTCCAGGCCCGCGTAGGACTTCTCGGATACCACCGGGCGGATGATCACGTCACGGGCGGACTTCACGAGCGCTCACTTGCCTTCGTCTCGCTGGTGGCCGCCGGCGACGCTGCAGCCACACCCTCGAGGGCGTCGAGCGCCTCGGTGGTCACCACGATGCGGTCGGCGAGCAGGACGTCGTACGTGCCGAGGCCACCCGCGTAGGAGACCCGGACCTGCACGAGGTTCCGGAAGGACTTCTCGACCGCGCCGGTCTCACTCGGCTGGGCCAGGACGACGAGGATCCGGCCCTCGACCTGGAGGGCGTCCAGGATCTCGACCGCTCGTTTGGTCTTGGGTTCCTCGAACGAGAGCTCCTCGACCACCGTGAGCTTCCCGCTGGCGTGCGCGTCCGTGAGCGCCGAACGCAGAGCGCCGCGGCGCATCTTCTTGTTGATGCGCTGGTCATGATCGCGAACGACCGGTCCGTGGGCGACGCCACCGCCGGCCCACTGCGGAGCACGGATCGAGCCCTGTCGCGCTCGTCCTGTCCCCTTCTGTCGCCATGGCTTCTTCCCGCCACCCCTTGACCGGTGCCTCGAAGACCTCGGCCGCCAGCTCCCGCGAGCCCGACTTCTTCCCGGTCGCGTTGAGCACGTCGATGGTCGGCATCGCGATCAGGCCCCCTTCCGCACCGGGCTCTTGACCGCCGAACGCACCATCAGGAGCCCGCCGTTCGGCCCGGGGACCGCGCCTTTCACGAGGAGCAGCCCGCGCTCCGGGTCGGACCGCACTACTTCGAGATTCAGCACGGTGACCCGTTGGTTCCCGGACTGCCCCGCCATCCGCATGCCCTTGAACACGCGCGAGGGGGTGGCGCAGGCCCCGATCGATCCCGGAGAACGGTGCTTCTTCTCGACGCCGTGGCTGCCTTTGAGTCCCGAGAACCCATGGCGCTTCATCACACCCGTGAACCCCTTGCCCTTCGACACGCCGACGACGTCCACCGTGTCTCCCGGCGCGAAGACGTCGGCCCTGACCTCCTGGCCGGGGGTGTAGGTCGCCGCGTCGTCGGTGCGGAGCTCGACGAGGTGCCGGAGCGCCTCCGCCCCCGCCTTGTCGAAATGCCCCTTGGTGGGTCGGTTGACATCTCGGGGACGCATCTGACCGTACGCGAGCTGGACCGCGTCGTACCCGTCGGTCCCCTGGCTGCGGACCTGGGCGACGACGCACGGGCCCGCCTTGATCACCGTGACCGGCACGGCACGCGTCTCGACGAAGATCTGGGTCATCCCCACCTTCTCGCCGACGATCCCCTTGACGTCACTCATACCGAGCCTCAGAGCTTGATCTCGATGTCGACACCGGCGGACAGGTTCAATCGCTGCAGCTCCTGGACGGTCTTCGAGGTCGCATCCACGATGTCGATCACCCGCTTGTGCGTGAGCATCTGGAAATGCTCGCGAGAGTCCTTGTACTTGTGCGGGGAGCGGATGACCGTGTAGATGTTGCGCTCCGTCGGCAGCGGAACCGGGCCGACGACCTTCGCACCGGTGCGCTGGACATGCTCCACGATGTCGCGCGCGGCGACGTCAAGCATCCGATGGTCGTACGCCCGGAGCTTGATCCGGATCTTCGGTCCTGCCATCGAAGCGCCTTCTCTCTCTCGCTACTTCACGATCGTGGTCACGCGACCGGCGCCCACGGTGCGCCCGCCCTCGCGGATCGCGAAGCGCAGGCCCTCTTCCATCGCGATCGGGGCGATCAGCTCGACCTTCATCTCGACGTTGTCCCCCGGCATCACCATCTCGACCCCGTCCGGGAGGTTGGCGGTGCCGGTCACGTCGGTCGTGCGGAAG
>VAXZ01000102.1 GCA_005885035.1 Actinomycetota bacterium | reverse complement strand
CAACAGCCTGCTCCGCGTGAAGTTGGACGAGGTCACCGAGCGCTGGGGCGTGAAGGTCACCAACGTAGAGATCCGCGAGATCAGCCCACCCCCGATGGTGCAGGAGGCGATGACCCGCCAGATGTCGGCCGAGCGGACCCGTCGCGCGGTGGTCACCGAGGCGGACGGGCAGAAGCAGGCCGCGATCACGATCGCCGAAGGAAACAAGGAGTCCGCGATCTTGAACGCCGAGGGGTCGAAGCAGTCGGCGATCCTCACCGCTGAGGGCGAGCGACAGGCCGCGATCCTCCGCGCGGAGGGGTTCTCGAACGCCCTCAACAGGATCTTCGAGGTCGCGAGCACCGTCGATGAGAAGACGATGCGCTTGCAGTACCTGGATGCGTTGAAGCAGGTCGGCGCCTCTCCGTCGTCGAAGGTCGTGGTTCCCATGGAGCTCTCGGGTCTGGTGGCCACCTTCACCGCTCTCGCCGAAGCCGCGTCCACGAACGGCTCGAACGTGGGGGACGGTCCGGAGTAGCGTCGACCGCTCCCGCGCACGAAGGGTGCCGGAACCGAGGCACCCTTCGTGGTGTACCAGGACGAGATCGTGAAGCAGCCCACCGACCGGGCGCCCTCGCACGAGGACGTGCTCGTCGCCCGTGCCCGCGACGGCGACGAGCACGCCTTCGGTGAACTGGTGACGCGCTATCAGGCACTCGCCGCGCGCGTTGCCCGACTCGTCGCGCCGGGCATCGACGTCGACGACGCGGTCCAGGAGGCCTTCGTGAAAGCGTGGTACGCGATGCCCAGGTTCCGCTCGGGAGCGCCGTTCAAGCCGTGGATCTGTCGGATCGCGGCGAACGAAGCGAGGAACCAGATCCGCTCCGCTCGGCGTCGCGAAGCGTTGGCGCTGCGGGAAACGTCTGCCCGCCGGGACGAGCGGTCCGTCCCGCCTCCGGAGGGTCAGGTGCTCGCTCGTGAGGACGCGGAGGCGTTGGTGCGGGCGATGAACCGGCTCGGATCGAACGATCGCCTCGTGATCGCGTATCGCTGGTTGCTCGATCTCAGCGAGGCCGAGATGGCCGACGCGCTCGAGGTGCCCGCTGGGACGGTGAAATCGCGTCTGTCGCGAGCGATGACGAAGCTCCGCACGGCGCTCCTGGCTGAGGAGGCAGACGCGTGAGCGTGGAGCGACTGAGCCGGATGACGGACGAGGAGCTGGGCGAGGCCCTCCGCGTTCTCGAGCCGCTGCTCCTGCAGCCCGAGCCACCCGACGTCGCTGGCGAGGTCCGGGCGGCGATCCGTGCCGGGCGTCGGCCGCGGCGACGGCTCTCGTCCCGCGCCCGGATCGTGATCTTGATCGCCGCCGCGGTGCTCGCGGTCGCCACCGCCGCGGCCGCGGCGAAGCTCGTGATCGACCTCGGCGGGATCAGGATCGAGCGCGAGCCGACGCTCACGGCGACGCCCACCGGCTCCCCGATCGCCGGCGTCGCTCTCGGGCAACCGATCAGCCTCACCACGGCGACCACGGCGGCCGGGTTCACGCCGGTCGTTCCCCGCGGGCTCGGGACGCCTGATCGCGTGTGGCTCACCTCCGGCACGCACGCGTTCGGTCAGCCCGATACGGTGCTCGTCGCGATGGCGTGGCGATCCCGCCCGGGCCTTCCGAGGATCCCCGGGACCCCGTTCGGGGCATCGTTGATCCAGATCAGCGGCGACGTCGACGTGCTGGTCAAGCACGTCCAGGCGCCGTTCCACCGCGTGCGAGAGGCCGACGCGTTTTGGATCGACGCACCCCACGAGGTGGAGCTGCTCACCCCGGATGGCACGCGTGTGTTTCCCGTCACGGCCAACGTCCTCCTCTGGCAGCGCGGCACCCTCGCGTTCAGGCTCGAGACCGATCTCTCGTTACGGCGGGCACTCCGGCTGGCCGGACTCACCCGACCCTGAGGGAACCAACACGGCCCCACCGGTGTACCCGCAGCGGTCGAACGGAAGGAGCCCGTCATGCGATCGATACCGAGGGCCGTGCTGGCACTCCTCCTCTTCGGTGTGGCTCCGCTTCTCGTCGCCGCGCCCGCGCAGGCTGGCGGTGGCTGCCACGGAGGGATGACGAACGGGACCGGCACGACGATCGAGATCGCCGATGCGTGCTTCACGCCGACGATCCTGCACGTGAGGCCCGGGCAGAGCGTGACCTGGGTCAACACCGACCCGTTCGTCCACAACATCACGGCCAACGGCTGGGGCCACTACGACGACCTCAGGCCCACCGAGCGGTTCACCGCTGCGTTCGACGACCCCGGCCTGTATCCGTTCGCGTGCACCTACCATCCGGGCATGTCGGGCGTCATCGTGGTCGGCGCCGGCCTCGGGCCCGGGAACGGCACCACGGTTGAGCTCGCCGGCACCACGGTGCAGGACGCGACGGCTCCCCTCGCCTCGTCCGCGGTTCCCGCCGAACCGACTGGTTGGCTCGCGCCTGCGGCCGCCGGGGCGGTCGTGGGCATCCTCGCCGGACTCGGCGTCGCTGCGGGGTGGCGCCGGAAGAGGACGGTGGCTTGAGCTACGCGGGCACGGCGATGCCGGCCTGTTGCATCGCGAGCTCGAAGTCGTGGCGGCTGCTCACCGCCTGCATCGCGTCGGCGACCGAGACCGTCCCCTCTTGGATCAACCGGAGAAGCCACTGGTCGAACGTGACCATCCCGTAGAACGCGCCGTCCTTGATCACCTCTTTGATCTCGGAGGTCTTGTCCGGATCCTCGATGCGCTCCGCGACGCGACCGGTATTCACCAGGATCTCGAGCGCGGGCACGCGCCCGCCGTCGACCGTCGGCACGAGCCGCTGGCAAACGATGCCCCGGAGGCTCGCCGCCAGGCCCAGCCTGATCTGCTTCTGCTGGTACGGCGGGAAGAAGTCGATCACGCGATTCACCGTCTCGGTGGCGTCGGTCGTATGCAGCGTCGAGAGCACGAGGTGCCCCGTCTCGGCCGCCTGGAGCGCCGCCCGCACGGTCTCGGTGTCGCGCATCTCACCGATCAGGATCACGTCCGGGTCCTGGCGGAGGGCCGCTCGGAGCGCGGCGAGGAAGTCCTCGGTGTCGTTGCCGATCTCGCGCTGGTTGATGGACGCGACGTCGTCCCGATGCAGCACCTCGATCGGATCTTCGATCGTGACGATGTGGACAGGCTTCGTCTGGTTGATGTAGGCGATCATGGCGGCGAGGGTCGTGGTCTTGCCCGAACCGGTCGGTCCGGTCACGAGGATCAACCCGCGGTGCTCGTCGGCGAGCTTGCGGACCGCGTCCGGCAGCCCCATCTCTTGGAACGAGGGGCCACCGAACCGAAGCTTCCGCAGGACCATCGAGATCGAGCCGCGTTGCCGGAAGACGTTCGCGCGGAAGCGACCGACGTTCGCGACCGAGTACGCGAAGTCCACGTCTCCCCGCTCGGCGAACGCGGCCTTCCGGTCCTGCGGCACGATGCCGTCGGCGATCGCCTGCGTCTCGATCGGGCCGAGCGGATCGCGCTCCAGGCGGATCAAGCCGTGGGGCAACCGGATCATCGGCGGCGACCCGACCTTGACGTGGAGGTCGGACCCTTCGCCCTTGACCAGTTCTTCGAGCCACGAGTTGAACTCGGGCACGATCGGTGCGCCTGTTTCCATCTCGAGCCTCCCTGGGCGATCGATCGTCGGACGCGGAGTCGCCCGCCGCGCGTTCGTTCCATCGGCGCGTTCGGAGGCCGACTTCAGTCCGCGGGCCGGCGGTCGTCTCAGTCCTCGCGAGCCGTGAGCCGGCAAACGGTCGTCCGCTCGGCGAGGGGCTCGAACGACGTCATCCGGAGGGCCGGCCGAGACGCGGCGAGCATCCCCTCGAGCAGCCCGTGATGCACCGCGCACACGAGCGCTCGATGCTCGTCCAACAGATCTCTGAACGGGCAATCACGAAGCGTGATCTCCACCGTCTGCTTGCCCGTACGTCGGAACCGCGGCGTGAACCCCGCCCGGGCGAGCCCGTCCTGCAGCGTGGCAAGGTTCGGACCGGACGGTCGTTTCGCGCCCGGTCTCGGGGCGGTCCGGCCAACCAGGTAGGCGCCCCACTCGCGCGCGAGCTCTTCGGCCTGGTCCCGCTGCTTCGACGTCGTGAGCAGGCCGGACAAGATGTCGGCGAGCAGCTTGTGGTCTCGACCCTCGCTCGGCTCGACGTCGACCGCCACGTACAGGGTCTGTGGCCGGCCGACGGTCGCCGAAGTGCGGCGGGTCTCCCGCGCGACCAGGCCCACCTCCTCGAGACGGCGAAGGTGCGGCCGGAGGGTGTTCGGATGCAGCGACAGGCGGATCGCCAGCTCACGGACCGCGACCGGACGACCGGAGAGCCGGAGGTGCCGGTACAGGCGGTAGCGGGTGTCCTCCGCGAGTGCCTTGTGCACCTCGATCGCGAGCGGCTCCGGCATGGGGCTCCCCGGTCGTAGACTGGGTTTGCACGGTACACACCGTGCATATGTGCGAATCGTACCTGGGAGACGAACCCCGATGGTGACCGAAGAGCAGATCCGCGAGGCGCTCCGAGGCGTTCGGGATCCCGAGATCGGCAAACCGATCGAAGACATCGGGATGCTGCAGCGGATCGAGATCGAGGACGGCCTCGTTCGGGTTCACGTCCTGCTGACCATCGAAGGCTGCCCGCTCCGCGACCGCATCACGACCGACGTCACCGCAGCCGTCGAGCCGGTAGCCGGCGTCGAGCGCGTCGAGGTCTCCCTGACCCCGATGAGCGACGGCCAGCGCCAAGCGCTCGTCGGGCAGCTCCGCGGCGCCCCGGCGGGGCAAGCTCCTCCCCCGTCGAAGATCTCGTTCCCGCCGGAGACCGCGCTGATCGCGATCGCCTCGGGCAAGGGCGGCGTCGGGAAGTCGAGCGTCGCGGTGAACCTCGCGTGCGTGCTCGCCGCCGAGGGTGCGAACGTCGGGATCCTCGATGCCGACGTGTGGGGCTTCAGCGTGCCTCGGATGATCGGCGCCGAGGGCAAGCCCGTCGGGTTCGACAACATGATCATGCCGCTCGAGTCCCACGGCGTGAAGGTGATCTCGATGGGCCACTTCGTGCCGGAGGAGACGCCGGTGATCTGGCGCGGGCCCATGCTGCACAAGGCGATCGAACAGTTCCTCGGTGACGTCTACTGGGGCGACCTCGACTTCTTACTCTGCGACCTCCCGCCGGGCACGGGCGACGTCAGCATCTCGCTCGCGTCGTTCATCCCCGGAGCGTCCATGGTCGTCGTGACCACGCCCCAGGAGGCCGCGCGGAAGGTCGCCGAGCGCGCGGGCAAGATGGCTGAGCGGACCAACCTCCGGCCGATCGGCGTGATCGAGAACATGTCGTATTACGTGTGCCCGCACTGCGGGGAGCGCGAGTCCTTGTTCGGAGAGGGTGGCGGTCGGCTGGCGGCCGAGACGCTCGCGGTGCCGTTGCTGGCCCAGGTCCCCCTCGTTCCGGCGCTCCGCGAAGGAGCCGATGCGGGCGCGCCCATCGTGCTTCGCGATCCATCATCCCCTGCGTCCGAAGCGCTCCGTGAGGCGGCCGACGCGATCCGGAAGGCGACGAAGTCGAAGATCGGCAAACCGCTGTCGCTGATGGCTCGATGAACACCCCGTCCGACGTGCTCCGCGCGACGTTCGCGCACCATGTCTGGCCCGGACGCATTCAGGCAGCCTCGGTGGGAGCCCGCTCCGTCGGCTCCGAGGAGACCTCGCGTTCCTGAGCCCTCCCCGGCGTGGTCGGCCCCGGACGCTTGGTCACCGCTCGCGCGAAGACGGCGAACGCGAGCGTCGCCGTCCCCTCGCGTCGGGGCTCGCGCGTGAACCACCAGAGGAACGCGAACAGCGCCCACGCGATCGCCATGTCGTACATCGCCGTCTGGTGCACACCCACGCCCGTCGCGATCGGCTCGAGTCCGGCCCGCAGCTCGGTGCTTCCGCGCTTGATGATCTCGAGGTGGTTCCCCTGCAGCGCCGCCTGACATTCGTTGGCGCCGCAGGAGAACGGGGGCGCCAGCTTCCCACCGTGGTAGGTCCACGCGAGGATCCAGGAGGTCGGCTTGCCCAGATGGTCCCCGATGATCAGGTCGCCGATCCGACCGATCGCGATCCCGAGCGCGAGCGGCGCCGTCAGGGTGTCGGCAACCGTGAAGAACCGGAGGCCGAACCGTCGGATGTTGACCGCGTTCGCGATGGTCGCTCCCGCGATGCCGCCGAGGAGGGAGATCCCGCCCTTCCATACCTCGAACCACTCGAGCGGCGACGCGAAGTCGGAAACGTGAGCGATCACGTAGGCCACGCGAGCTCCCACGATCGCGCCGATGAGCGACCAGAAGACGATCGAGTTCACGGCGTCGACGGAGATCCCGCGGCGCCCCGCCAGTCGCCCGAACAACCAGGCTCCGGTCGCGAACCCGATGGCGATGAACACACCGTGGGGCGAGAAGCCGAATACGCGATCGACGACCGGCCAGCCGACCGATGCGAGCGATGGATCCATCGGGGCCGAGCGTAACAGCGCGTTCACGAACGACCGCGAGGCCAGACGCGTGCGATCGCTCGTCCGAAGAGCAAGCCGCTCGCCACGTCGCTCGGGTAGTGCGCGCGCAGAGAGACCCGCGACGTGCCGACGGCGAGGTCCAGCGCGGTGAACGCCGCGCGGACCGGTGCGCCCAGCCCCAGCTCGCGGGTGGCCACCCGCGTGAAGGTCGTCAGCACGGCGGGGTGGGACGAAGGCCACGAGGGCCCCTTCGGTCGCGCGATCAGGAGCCGGGTCCCCGCCGGGTCGGCGTCGGACGGCCGTGGCCGGACGACGACGCGCTTGATGCCTTGCAGCGCCAGCCAGGTCGCGCCGGCCGCGCCGAGCGCGCGGAGCGCGGCTCGGCGCCGTCCGGCGGCGACCAGCACGCTCGCGGCCGCCCCCGCCGCGTAGAACGACCCGAGCTCCGTGATCGCGGCGAGGGCGCGGTCCGCCTCCGGGCCGTGGTCGCGGTTCACCACCGCGAAGAGCTCGCGATCCACGTCGGGACCGTCCTCGCCCTTCATCGCGCCGAGCCCGATCGCGCAGGCGCCCGCCGCCAGCGCGCCGGCCCACACGATCCTCGTCACGCCCATGGCGGTGGATGATGCATGATGGCCAACGGAAACGTCAGACGGCGGAGGACCCGGTGCACCAGCGGGACGACATGGACGGCGGCGACGGGAACGGTGGATCCGGCGGGTGGATCGAGCGACGTGAGGGCCCCAGCACGAAACTGATCGTCGCGGGCGTCCTCGTGTTCCTCCTGGTCGTGTTCCTGCTCCAGAACGCCGAAACGACGAAGATCCGATTCCTCTTCCTCGACGGCACCTATCCGCTCTGGTCTCTGCTCGTCGTGGGCGCCGCGCTCGGCTTCGCCGCCGGATGGTTGGTGTCGGCGGCCCGCGGGCGTCGCCGACTCCAGCGCCGCGCGCAGGACGACCGCTAGCGGGCCGCCGCCCGCGCTTCGATCTCCCGCTTCTGCGCGAGGGTTCCGCGTTTCAACGCGTACTGCGCGCCGCCGACCGCGTTGACGCTCGCGGCCGCGAACGCGCCGAGCGGTCCCCGGAACACGTAGTCGATCTGATGTCGGAGCACGCTCCGGTCGAAGGGCAGGGACGCGATCGAGGTCGTGACGGTGGCGTTCAGCACGCCGCCGAGACGGATCCTCGCTCGCCACGGTGGCTCCCACTCGAGGACCGTGCACGGGATCGATGCTCGCACACCCATGAATCCCATCACGGCGGTGTAGTGCGAGCCCCGATGGAGCCCCTTCTCGGGGACCTTCACGGCGAGGATGTGCCGGTCCCAGTGGGGCAGGTTCCGCGGGACGCTCGTGACCTGCCACACGGCCTCGGGAGCCGCGTCGACCTCGACCGAGTACTCGGCGGTCGTCATCTGAGGATCGAGCTCCCGCTCGTCCAGCCCTTCCACCACACGACGCGGCGCGGCGCGATACGGACGAGCACGTCGGCGGCCGGTGCAAGCCCCTGAACGATGGCACGCATCCCCTTGGCGCCCGAGCCGACGCTCCCCTCGACGAAGAACTCGGCGACGCCCTGGAACATCGCGCCAACCATGTCGCGAGCTCGCCATGCCGCCGGGCTGTCGACGGTGAGTGCGACCGTCGCGTCGCGACCGGCCGTCGCGATCGCGAGGGTCTGCGCCGGGAGCGCGGCGTAGAGGGCAGCCGCTTCGGCGCGCCAGCGGATCGGGAGGACGGTAGGGCCCCGCTCACCGGCGACGGCCAGCGCACCCCGGCCTTCCCGGCCGATCTGCGAAGCCACGTCGTCCGGGAGGACCGCCAGCGGGTCGTCACCGGTCGAGGAACGCCGGAAGGCCCCGTGCGAGACGGGCTCCCCGCCCCATCGGCCGCGGCCCTCCTGCACCCCTTCGTCATCGAGCAGCGCCGTCCGTTCCAGATCGACGCCGACGAAGACCCGCCCGGGTGGGGTCCAGGCGAACGGTATCTGGCGAGCGTCGATGGCGTAACCGGCGAAGAAGCGAGCGTTCTTCCGGCTGAACCCGGCCGTCGCGCGCGCGATCGAGGTCGCGCCCGCGACGGCCGCCCCCCAGGTGCGCTTGTCGAGCGCGTCGTAGGTCTTCACGCTTCCCGTGAAGGCCACGGAGAGGTCGCCGTCGCGGATCAGTCCCGCGGTCGACGGGTCCACCCGCCAGGACCTCGCCTTCACCGACCTGCGGGACGTGGTCAACCAGAGCCTCGCGCCGCTGTAGGCGAACACGAGCGGGGTGCAGTGCGGGCCGTTCGGTGTCTGCGCCGCGATCGCGCAGAACTGGCCGTCCTCCAGGACCTGCTGAACCGCCGTCGACACGAAGCTCATGCGGCGACCTCGCGGCCGACCTTCGGGGGAAGCAGGAGCATCAGTCCGGTCCAGAGGATGTGGCTCGCGAGGGGTGCCGCGAGCCCGCCCGACCACCACGCGAGCGCTCCCCAGACCGCGCCGCCCACCACCGCTCCAGCCACGATCGGAAGCGATCGTGACGGCACGTTCCCCAGCACGTACAGCACCAACACCGCGAAGGCGGCGCCGCCGGCCCCGAGCGGTGTCCCCCATAGCGTCCGCTGGAGGAGCCGCGACGAAGACACGGGTTCCCAAGAACAGAACGAACCCGGCCCCGATACCGACCGCGAGCGCCGCACCCACCCCGGTCGTCCGTTGCGGCGGGGGCATCAGCAGCAAGGCCGCGATCCCCATGGCACCGAGGACGAAGGGCATCAGCTGCCACACGGTCACGCGGCCAGAGGAGATCCTCCACCATGCGACCATCTGGGCGATGATCCCGACGACGATGAGGGCCGCTCGCATGGCTATCCCGGGAGGAACCTCGTCTTGACGGCGATCTCTGCGGTGAAGGCGGTCACGACCGCAAGGTAGTAGAAGCCAGTCGCGGACTGCACGGCCGAGGCGCGCTCGCCCTGCAGCGCCGCTCGGACCACGACCGCGATCAGCAACGTGGCCGCCGCCATCCCGATCGCGATCCACGGCGCGAGGGCTCCCGCCGTGAGCAACGGGTTGAGCTGTGCGGAGGACGGTGTACCGCCGAACCCACTCGTCGCTATCGCGACGATCTCGACGACGCTCGCAGCGAGCAGCACCAGGGTGGCGCGGCCGATCGGTCGCCGCGTGAGCTTCCGGTCGGTCAGGTACCAGTGGCCGAGGAACAACCCGTCGTACGCCGCGCCGAGGAACGCGGCGCCCGCAACCAGCTGGAACAGCGAAAGCAGATAGCCCTGCCGTCCCGTCGCGGCCATCACGGCGAGGACGGCGAGGGAGACCGGCACCGAGACGAGCCCGACGATCCGCCCGGCCGTCGGCCGCCGAAGGAGGAAGGCGACCGCGGCGACGGTCCCGAGCACCGCGACCGCGAGCGCGAGCTCGGTCACCCACCTCGCCGTGTCATCCCCTCGTGCGGCCGCCGAGGACGCCGCGAACCATGCGGGCCACGCGAACAGCAGAGCCGTGAGCACGCTCCACAGCGTGAAGTACGACCGCTTCGTCTCGCTCCAGAGCGGAGAGATCCAGGTGAGCGCCGCGGCGCCGGCGACGGTCTCGGCGAGGACGAGCGCCAGGACCCCGGCGACCCCCGTCACGTGCGCGATCCTGGGACTGACCTCGACATCGCGGCCAAGGGTAGCGGCGATGGACCGCCGACCATGAAGTCGGGCGAGACGCTTCCGTCGTTCACAGCAACCCCCCGGTACCCTTGCTCCCTCATGGACGACTGGCGGTCCTACGACGACGTGGCGATCACCTACGAGCGCGTGCACGCTCCCCGGTTCGCCGAACCGGCCCGCGACCTGCTCGCGCTGGCCGGCGTGCACGCCGGCCAGCGCGTGCTCGACGTCGGCACCGGCACCGGCGTGACCGCGGAGGTCGCCCACGGGCTCGGCGCCGACGCCTTCGGCGTCGACGCCTCGCCCGGGATGTTGAACGTTGCGCATGCCGTCCACCCCGAGCTCCGCCTCGCGGCGGCCGAAGCGATCGACCTGCCCTTCCGCGACGGATCGTTCGATACCGTCGTCGGGACCTTCGTGCTCGCCCATTTCGCGAAGGTGGACACCGCCCTGTACGACATCGTCCGCGTCACCAGGACCGGGGGCACCGTCGCGTTCACGTCCTGGGCGGATGGCCGCGACGCGTTCAGCGACACGTGGCTCGAGCTGGTGACCGAGGTCGTCCCGAAGGAGCTGCTCGAGCCCTCGATCGCGAAGGCGATCCCCAACCACGATCGGTTCGCGAAGCGCCAGGCGGTCGAGCTGGCGTTGCTCGACGCCGGACTCCGACGCGTTCGCACCGAGCCGGCGCGGTACGAGTGGAGCTACTCGCTCGAGGACTACCTCGACGGGCTCGAGGTGTGGGCCGTCGGCCGTTTCGCGAAGGAGATGCTCGGCGACACCGCGTGGGCCGGCTTCCGCGAGCGCGCTCGGACGGTCTTCGCCGATCGGTTCCCCGATCCGTTGCACGATCGACGCGACGTGCTCCTGGCGATCGGCGTCAAAGAGTAGTCAGCTCAGATCGAGGACGCGGAACTCCTCGGCGAGCTCGACCCCGATCGTCTCCCCCGCGCGGATCGCGTCCTTGCGCAGGAATTCGTCGAAGAACCGGATCCCCTCGGTGAGCTGGCTCGCGTGTCGCGCGAGCGCCTGGATCTTGACGTCGAAGAACCCGGTTACGTCCTCCGTGCGGTTCGGCTCGTTCGACCACCCCAGCCACACGTCGAACACGTCCTTGGTCTGCAGCCCCTCGCCGAGATGCTCGCTGAAGAAATGTGGGTTGCCGCTCCCGGGGAAACAGCTGTCGAGCGCGATCCAGCCGGCCGTGCGGTGATCGGAGTGGTTGTAGTAGCGGTTCTCGAAGAAGACCGCGGTGGGGTCGCAACTCACGGCCGTCTCGGCGCGCACCTCGCGGATCCGGCGGGTGACCGCCTCGCGGAGGATGCTCGTGTTCTCGAGCTCACCGTCGTGCGTCGAGAGCACGCGGGCGCTGGCGAGCCCCAGCACTTCGGCGGCTTCCTCGGTCTCTCGCCGTCGCGTGGCCGCGAGCTCCCCACGGCTCGCCCTCGGATCTCCGGACCCGCGGTCCCCGTTCGTGAGGATCAGCAGGTGGACCTCGCGTCCGGTCGCGGCCCACTTCGCCAGGGCGCCCCCGGCACAGATCTCCGCGTCGTCCGGGTGCGCGAAGATGGCAAGGACCGGGCCGGTCCTCGGCGTGGGCTCGGGGTCCTCCGGCACGGGTCCCTACCGCTTCCGGGCACCCGCGCGGTCTTGGAGGAACCGGACCAGCGTCCGCACGGGCATCCCCGTGCCGCCCGCCGGCCCGAGGTCGTTCCCGTGCTCGGAGTAGGCCGGACCGGCGATGTCCAGATGCACCCACGGCGTGTCGCCCACGAACTCGGCCAGGAACCATGATGCGGTGATCGCGCCGCCGTAGCGCTTGCCGATGTTCTTGATGTCCGCGACCTTCGAATCGATCAGTTTGCGGTAGTCGGCGAACAGCGGCAGCTGCCAGATCGGCTCGCCGGTCGCCTCGCTCGCTCGGATCAGCTCGCCGGCGACCTCGTCGCTCGTCCCGATCGCGCCCCCGACGTCGGTGCCGAGCGCGACCATGCAGGCGCCGGTGAGCGTCGCGGTATCCACGATGCAGACCGGGTCCTGCTCCGCCAGGTACGCGAGCGCGTCCGCCAGCACCAGCCGGCCCTCGGCATCGGTGTTGAGCACCTCCGAGGTCTTCCCGCCACGATGCCTGATCACGTCGCCGGGTTTCTGCGCCGACCCGCTCGGCATGTTCTCCGAACATGGGATCGCCGCGATCACGTTGATCTTGACCTTGAGGCGGGCGATCGCCTTCATCGTGCCGAGGATCGAGGCGGCGCCCCCCATGTCCATCTTCATCGTCTCCATGCCCGAGGCGTCCTTGAGCGAGAGCCCGCCGGAGTCGAACGCGATGCCCTTGCCCGTGAGTGCGATCGGCGCGGTCCGTGCGCCGGCCCCCCGGTAGGTGAGCTCGACCATCCGGGGTGGGTTGACCGAGCCCTTCCCCACGCCGAGGATCCCCCCGAAGCCTCCCTGGGCGAGCTGCGTCTCGTTCCAGATCTTGCAGGTGATCCCTTCCTCCTTCGCCATCGCCTTCGCCGCTTTGGCGATCTCGGCCGGCGGCAGATCGCCCGCGGGTGTGTTGACGAGGTCGCGCGCCCACGCGACCGCGTCCACCAGGACGTCGGCGCGTGCGACCGCGTCGCGCGCCGCGCGAGCGTCCCACTTCGCCGAGCCCAGGATCGTGACCGCCTCGAGAGAGCCGTCGTCGTCCTTCGAGGTCGTCTTGTACCGACGGAACCGGTAGGCACCGAGCCCGAGGCCTTCGGCCGCGGCCTGGACGGCCTCGGTCGCTTGCCGCGCGCCGAGCGCGAGCGGGAACGTCGTCGCGACCGAGCCGAAGCGCTTCGCCGTCCCCGCCGCGGCGCCGAGCGCGCGCCGGAGCGCGGTGACATCGAACTCGGCCTTCGGACCCACCCCGACCAGGAGCGCGGCGCCGGCCGCGAAACCATCTCCATCGCGCCCGGTCACCACGAGGGTCTCGCCCTTCTTCCCGGTCAACTTGGCGGCAGCGAACGCATCCCGGAGTCCCGTTTCGCGAACACCGGGACCGGGATCCCCACCCTCGAAGACCGGCAGGATCAGCAGGCCGGTATCGACATCAGCCGGGGACTCGGTCGAGAACGTATACGTGGTCACGGATCGATCCTCCTCGTCGTCGCGGCCGCAGGCGGGCGAGCGGTGGGCCAGTCTAGTGGGAGGCCGGACGCGGGTGAGACGACCGGGCACGCCGGTAGGCTGATGCCTCCCATGGGACGAGCGGCGTGAAGACGCGGAAGGTCACAGACCTGGTCCACTTCGAGGACGACGCCGCGCGGACCGAGATCCTCTACGAGACCCCGCAGCTCTTCTCGCAGGTCGTGTGCGTTCAGGGTTCGCAGGGGCTCGGGCCGATGTCGGATGCCAGCTCGGACGGGTTCCTCGTGGTCCTCGCCGGCGAGATTGCGGCGCAGATCGGCAAGGCTCGAGCGCGGATGCAGCAGTGGGAGTCGGCCCTCGTCCCGGCCGGTGAGGAGCTCACCCTCCGGAACGCCTCCGAGGAGCCGTCGGTCGTGCTCCTCGTGCTCGCGCCGCCGCCGGCCTAGGGCGTCTCGCTCCGGGCGGCACGGCGAGGCAGGACCACGAGGGACACGAGGAACGCGGCGGCGAAGCCCGGGATGCTCCCGCCGAGCGCCGAGTCACCCACCAGCGGGAACGGCAGGCCGAGCCAGTCGTGCGCGACGTGCGCGAACCCGGAGGTCCACCAACCGACGAGGGTGGTCGGCGCGCACCACTGGAAGACGACGAAGCCGATCACCCAAGGCAGGACGGCGCGCCACCGGATCCCGGGTGGCGCGTCGTCGAACAGGGCGTGCTCACCGAACCGGCCGTGCGCGCGGATCCCCCAGTCTGCCAGGAACACCGCGAATAGCGGGACGAACACGGAGCCGATCAGCAGCAGGAAGCTCTCCAGCGTGGCGGCCGCGTCGCTCCCGATCGCGGTCGCGATCGCGAGCCCCGCGGCCCCCACCGCGATGATCAGCGCACGTTGCGACCACGCCGGACGCGCGTTCTGCATGGAGACCGCCGACGAGTAGACGTTCGCCATCGCGTTGTCGGATTCGCCGACGAGCAGCACCACCAGCACGACCCCACCGCCGGCTGCGGCGGCGATCGTGGTGCCGAGGTCCAGCACGTCCGGCCCGGATCCCGCGGCGAGCACGAGCAGCGCGCCCAGCAGGTAGAACCAGACGTTGCCGAGCGCATAGCCGGTCGCGGTGCCCACGAACGCCGCTCGCGGCTCCCGCCCGAACCGCGAGTAGTCCGCGACGAGCGGGAGCCACGAGATCGGCATCGCGATCACGAGATCCACACCCAACCAGAAGGGCAGCCCGCCCACACCCGGCCGGGACCAGATGGGATGGAGATCCACCCCGGCCAGGATCTTCAGGGTGATCCAGACGGCGACCGCTACCACGATCCACACGCCGAAGCGCTCCAACCACCTGCGGACCGTGAAGATCGGCCCGGCGAGCGCGAGCGCCGTGCACACGACGGCGACGAGGAGCATCCACAGGAACGTCGCGTCGAGTCCGAACAGGGAGATCGACACAGCGTTCGCCACCCGCCCCATCGCCCAGAACTCGAACGCCGTCCACCCGATCAGCTGGACGAGGTTCGCGACCGAAGGGACGTAGGACCCGCGGAGCCCGAGTACCGGCCGGAACAGGACCATCGACGGGACGCCGTCGCGTGCGCCGGCGGCCGCGACGAGCCCGAGCGGTACGCACCCGATCACGGTGCCGATCACGATCGCGAACACGGCCATCGGGAGCCCGAGCCCCGGCACCAGCAGCGCCCCGCTCACGAGGACGAGCAGGCCGATCGACAGATCGCCCCAGAGCACCGCCAGGTCGAGGCCCGAGAAGCGCCGGAGCGCGTCCGGGACGGGGCGGATCCCCCAGTGCGGCGTTTCGCGTTCGAGGGCTTCCTCGAGCCGTTCGGCGACCGATGCCGCCGGTGCCGTCGGTGTCATGAGCTCCCTCCGCCGGTCCTGACCGGATCAGGTTCGAAGGGTCGCCGGTTCCGCAACCGGCCTCTCAGCCCGGTCCCACCGGGCTCCCCTGCTTCGCTCCCACGCTAGCACGGGGTCGCGGATCACCGGCGCGAGGGGCCAGAGGCGATCACCGCTCCCCGGAGACCCCGGGCGCCCCGCCGCATCAACCACCGGAGCACGGGTGCGTACAGCCACGCCGCCGCCCCGCCCACCACCGGAACGCGGAGGCGGACGTCCTCTGTCCAGTCGAACCGCGTGCCGCCGGGTTCGGGCGTCAGGGCCCACGTGCCTTCGCCCGCGACGAGCCCCCCATGACGCAGGACGAGCCGTCGGGGTGGCTCCCAACCGGTCACCTCCATCGCCTCCGTGAACGCCGGAAGCCCGAGGATCCGGGTCCGCACGGCGAGCCGGACGCCGACACCCTCGCGCTCCTGCGAGACGACCTCGACGCGATCGGCATCGAGCATCCAATCGGCCTGGCGTTCCCATGCCAGCAGGATCGCCCAAGCCTCCTCCGGCGGACACGGGAGCGACGTTCCGACCCTTACGATCACGGGATCAGCGGAGCGGACCGGTCACGGCCTCGACCGCCTCGACGAGGGAACCGTCGCGCACGAGCTCGACCGCCGCCTCGATGTCCGGCCCGAACTCCCGGTCGTGTTCGACGAACGGGACGCGACCCCGGATGGCCTTCACCGCGGCCCGGGTAGCGGGCCCCGGCTCGAGCGGTGCGCGGAGATCCAACGCCTGCGCAGCCGCTAGCGCCTCGAGCGCGATCACGGTCTCCCCGTTCGCGACGATCTCGCGCGCGTGACGTGCGCTCGTCATCCCCATGCTCACGTGGTCCTCCTGACCGGCGCTCGACGGGATCGAATCGACGGATGCCGGATGCGCGAGCGATTTGCATTCGGAGACGATGGAGGCGGCGGTGTACTGGATCAGCATGAACCCGCTGTTGAGCCCGCTCTCGGGGATCAGGAACGGCGGGAGTCCGTTGGAGGTCTTCGGGTCGAGCAGCCGGTAGAGGCGTCGGTCGCTGATCGACGCGAGTGACACGAGCGACATTGCGAGCGCATCCATCGCGACGGCGACCGGCATCCCGTGGAAGTTGCCGCCGCTCTGCACGTCGTCGTCCTCGACGAGGACGATCGGGTTGTCGCTCACGCTGTTCGCCTCGATCGCGAGCACCTCGCGGACGTGGCGGCAGGTGTCACGCGTCGCGCCGTGCACCTGCGGAGCGCAGCGAAGCGAATAGGCGTCCTGCACCAGGTGCGGCGACGCACGATGCGACTCGCGGATGGGAGAGGCGGCCAACAGGACGCGGAGGTTCGCGGCGCTCGCCGCCTGCCCGGGGTGTGGGCGCAGACGCTGCAGGCGCTCGTCGAACGGCGCGTCGGTCCCGAGCGACGCTTCGATCGTCATCGCGGCGATCACGTCGGCGGCTCGAGCGAGCTGCTCGGACCGGACCAGCGCGAGCGTGCCGATCGCGAGCATCCCCTGTGTGCCGTTGACGAGCGCGAGCCCCTCCTTCGCCTGGAGCTCGAGCGGACGCAACCCCGCTCGGCCGAGCCCGTCAGCGGCGGGCTCCGCGCCGCCATCGCCCGTGAGCAACCGTCCGAGACCGATCAGCGGCAGGGCCAGACCAGCCAGCGGTGCGAGGTCTCCCGACGCTCCGAGCGAGCCCTGCTCCGGGACGGCGGGGACGATGTCGCGGTTCAGCATCTCGACCATCAGCTCGATGACCTCCGCGCGCACGCCCGAATGCCCGAGCGCGAGGACGTGCGCGCGGAGCAGCAGCATCGCGCGCGCTTCCTCGCGCGACAGCGGTCGTCCGACCGCGGTCGCATGCGAGGTCACGATGCCGCGCTGCAGCGCCGAGGTCTGCTCGGGCGCGATGCGCGTGTCGGCGAGGGCGCCGAAGCCGGTCGTGACGCCGTACATCGTGCGGCCGTCGGCGACGGCGTGCTCGACCACCTCGCGCGCGGCGCGCACACGTTCGCGGGCGGGCCCCGCGAACGCCACGTGCGCGCCGCGCGCCACCGCGACGACGTCCTCGAGCGTCAACGGCTCCCCGACCGATACGGGCACGGCGGCAAGGCTACGAGCGGGGCGGTCCGTGGGCAAACCTCGCAGCTACACTCCGGCTCCGAGGAGGTACGAGAGATGCTGCACGGCGAACACGTCACGCTCCGCGCGATCGAGCGCGAGGATCTGCCGGTGCTGCACGAGCTGCTCGACGACGACCTCGAGCTGATGGCCCGCGCCTCCGACACACCGGTGCGTCCGGCCTCCCTCGCCGAGCTGGAGCACCGGTTCGAGGAGCGGCTCGAAGAGAACGATCCGCGGACGATGCGCTTCGTGATCGAGGTGGACGAGGAGCTGATCGGCGAATGCGAGCTGCATTTCATCGATCACTTCCAGCGGACGTGTCACCTGGGGATCACCCTCGGACGAGCCTACTGGTCGAAGGGGTTCGGCCAGGATGCCGTCCGGGCGCTGGTGGACTTCGCGTTCCGCGACCTGGCGATGCGCAAGGTCGGCCTGGAGGTCCTCGCCGACGACGAGCGGGCGGTCGGCGCATACACGAAGGCCGGCTTCGTCGAGGAGGGCCGCCTCCGCGCCCACTCCTGGTTCGACGGTGAGGTCCACGACGCACTGGTGATGGGGATCCTCCGCGAGGAATGGGAGTCCGGACCACAGGACTAGGCAGCGGCATCGAGCCCGGTGGGACGGACGGGGGATACGGACTCCATGCCTGAGGGCGATTGCATGGGGCATCCCCGGTGGGTACGGTTCGCTGGTCGTGCGGAGCTTCCCCCTCGCTGCAACCGCCGTGTCCCGACCGCCCCAACGCATCCGCGTCTTGGTGGCGGATGACGAGCCTGCCCTGCGGGGAGCCCTCGCGGAGCTCCTCGCCCAGGAGGACCGGATCTTCTTCGTCGGAGCGGCGGCCGACGCGGACGAGGCGATCGCCCTCGCCCAGCGGGAGCAGCCCGACGTCGCGTTGCTCGACGTCAAGATGCCCGCGGGCGGCGGTCCCCGAGCCGCACGCGAGATCCAGCGGCTGTCTCCCGGGACCCGCGTGATCGCGCTCTCCGCGTTCGAGGATCGTCCGACGGTGCTCGAGATGCTCCGCGCCGGGTGCGTCGGCTACCTCGTCAAAGGAACCGCGGCCGAGGACATCCTGGGATCGATCCGCCGGGTCGCGCAGGGCGGCACGAGCCTCTCGGACGAGGTCGTCGGGGGCATCGTGCACGAGCTCTCGTCTCAGCTCCGTCGCGAGGAGATCGAACAGGAGCAGCTCGAGGCGCGCCGAGACGAGATCCTGCGGTTCGTGGCGGGCGAGGGGATGTCCATGGCGTTCCAGCCGATCGTCAACCTCGAGGACCACGATGTGATCGGGGTCGAGGCCCTCGCGCGGTTCCGGTCGTTCCCGATGCGGCGGCCCGACGAATGGTTCGCCGAAGCTCGCGCGCTCGACCTCGGGGTCCAGCTCGAGCTCTCGACGATCCGGCAGGCGGCGCTCGGGCTGCCCAAGCTCCCACCTCGCTCCTATCTCTCGGTCAACTGCTCGCACCGCGCCGCGCGGTCCCCCGACCTGGCCCCGATCCTGGAGCCGGTCGCCCAGCGGATGGTCGTCGAGATCACCGAGCACGAGGCGGTCGACGATTACGACGAGCTCGCGCGGTGGCTGGCGCCGCTGCGCGCGCTCGGCGTACGGATCGCGATCGACGACGCCGGCGCCGGGTACGCGAGCCTGCGCCACACGCTGCAGATCGCGCCCGACATCGTGAAGGTCGACATCTCGCTCACCCGTTCGATCGACGGAGACCGCGGCAAGCGCGCGCTCGCGCGGGCGCTGATCTCCTTCGCGCAGGAGATGGACATGACGATCGTCGCCGAGGGGATCGAGACCGACGCCGAGCTGCAGACGCTGCTCGAGCTCGGCGTCCGGTACGGACAGGGCTACTTCCTGGCGCAGCCGGGAACGCTCCCCGGCACCTGATCCTTCGGCTCAGGTCGTCCGGCGATCGATCGCCCAGGACGACCCCGGCGTGGATTTCGTGAAGTTCTTCATCTCCGTCGCGACCGCGACGACCTCGGCGAAATGCGCGAAGCGGCGCCGCTGCGTGCTCGCGATCCCGATCGAGATCGTGAGCGGCGGGAAGCGTTGCTGCTCGCCGCGCCGGTTGAGGACCTCGATCCATCCTCGCTCACGGTCCGCCTCGTCGTAGTAGTCGGGCGAGCGATCGTCGAAGCGCTGGACGATCGTGTCGGCCACGAGGGCGGCGGCCGACGGTGGCACGACGAGCACGAAGTCGTCTCCCCCGAGGTGCCCGACGAACGCGTCGCCGGGAACGAGGTCGTCGAGCACGTCCTCCATCGTCCGAGCGAGCTCTTGGATCACCTGGTCCCCGCGGGCGAACCCGTAGTGGTCGTTGAACGCCTTGAACTGATCGAGGTCGGCGTAGAGCAACGCGAACTCGTTCCCCGAGGAGACGCGAGCTTCGATCTCCTCCTGGATCCGGACGTTCCCCGGCAGTCCCGTCAGCGGGGATTCATCCTTCATCTCCTTCGAGCGGCGCAGGACGCCGCGCACCCTCGCGAGGAGCTCCGGGGTGTCGAATGGCTTGACGATGTAGTCGTCCGCGCCGATCGCGAACCCCTCGAGCTTGTCCGCGGAGAGTCCCCGGGCGGTAAGGATGATCACCGAGACCGCGGCGGTGCGCGGATCCTGGCGGAGGAGGCGGGTCAGCTCGAACCCGTCCACGTGGGGCATCATCACGTCGGTGATGACGAGGTCCGGGGCGTCCTGCTGGACCAGCTGGATCGCTTGCTCCCCGTCGTTCGCGACACGGACCTGGTACCCCGCAGCGGCCAGTTCGATCTCGAGGAGCCGAGCGATGAACGGATCGTCGTCGACCACGAGCAGCTTCTCCCCGCCCGGGTCCGGTCCGCGCTCAACCTCGCTCACGTCGACTCGCACATCTCGGCAGCTCCCCTTCGGATCGGCACGCCCACCGACGCATCGGCAGCTTACCGTCCCCACCTGGAGGGGTCGCGCAAGCGCCGGCAGGGACGGCAGCACCGGTGTCGTGGGACGATGGGTGCCTCGCAGCACGTGAAGGGGTCCCTCGACGATGCAGGTGCTCGACTCGTTCCTCGATGCGATGGGCGATACCCCGCTCGTCCGTCTCCGGGCGGTGACCCGCGGGCTGCGCCCGACCGTGCTCGCCAAGCTCGAGATGCTCAACCCCGGCGGGTCGGTGAAGGACCGGATCGGGATCCGGATGATCGAGGCGGCCGAGCGCGAAGGGAAGCTGCGTCCCGGGGGCACGATCGTGGAGCCCACGTCGGGGAACACCGGCCACGGGTTGGCGATCGCGGCCGCGGTCAAGGGGTACGACTGCATCTTCGTGATGCCGGACAAGATGAGCCAGGAGAAGATCGCGCTCCTGCGCGCGTACGGTTCCGAAGTCGTGATCTGCCCGACCG
>VAXZ01000082.1 GCA_005885035.1 Actinomycetota bacterium | reverse complement strand
CACCTACATCGTCTTTCGCAAGCTGCACACGCGCGTCGCCGCCTACCGCCGTTACCTGCGCGACAAGGCCGCCACACGCGAGGAGGAGGCGCTGCTCGGCGCGAAGATGGTCGGCCGCTGGCAGAGCGGCGCCCCGCTCGCGCTCTCCCCGGACCGCGACGATCCTGAGCTCGGCGCCGACCCTCACCGCAACAACGACTTCCTCTACCGCAACGACCTGCGCGGATTCAAGTGTCCTGCTGGCGCGCACGCGCGGCGTGCGAACCCGCGAGACGCGCTCGACAACGAGGGGAGCGTCAACGTGCGCCTCCACCGCATGATCCGGCGCGGTACGAGCTACGGCCCGATCCTGCCCGAGGGCGTGCTCGAGGATGACGGGGCCGACCGGGGCATCGTCTTCGTCTTCGCCGGCGCGCATCCCAAGCGCCAGTTCGAGTTCGTGAAGACACAGTGGTTGAACGACGGCATCTTCATCGGCGCCCCGGCCGAGAAGGATCCGCTCGTCGGGCCGAACGACGGCTCGGGCCTGTTCACCATCCCACAGCGGCCAATCCGGCGCCGGCTGCAGGACCTGCCGCCGTTCGTCGTCACCCGCGGCGGCGAGTACTGCTTCGTCCCGGGGCTGCGCGCGCTGCACTGGCTGGCTGAGCTGGAGACGTGACAAGCGCTGACCACGAAAGAGAGGGACGACGTGGCAACGAGACCGACAGGCACCGACCGCTGGAAGGCGCTCGATTTCGGTCCGCCGTCCGGTGAGGCAGAGCCCGACCAGCCGGTGCTCGTTGAGTACGTCTCCGGCGGCCGGATCGCAGTGATCACGCTCAACCGGCCGCACGCGGACAACGCGATCACGACGGAGATGGGGGCGCGCCTGACCGAGATCCTGGAGACGATCGCGGTCCGGCCCGCCGTTCGCGTCGCCATCATCACCGGCGCCGGCGAGAGAGCCTTCTCGGTCGGAAGCGACCTGCGCCAGCGCCGCGACATGACGAAGGAGGACTGGCTGCGCCAGCGCCAGGACTTCGACCGCACGCTCTACACGCTGCGGCAGCTGCGAAAGCCGATCTTCGCCGCCGTCAACGGGGTCGCCTACGGTGGCGGCTCCGAAGTCGCTCAGAGCACCGACTTCATCATCGCCTCCGAGAACGCGACCTTCGGCCAGCCCGAAGCGATGATCGGCCTCGCCGCCGGTGGCGGCTCGCCGGCCCTGCTTCCGCGCGTGCTGCCACCGGGCAAAGCCCTGCAGATGCTGATGACCGGAGAGCCGATCACCGCTGAGGAAGCCCACCGGCTGGGTATGGTCAATGAGATCTACCCGCAGCCCGAGCTGATCGAGGCGGCGGAGCGCATCGCAGAGAAGATCGCGAGCAACTCACCGACCGCGGTCCAGGCGGTCAAGCGCGCCGTTCGCATGGGCGAGGGAGAGCCGATCGAGCAGGCGATCGCGATCATGATGGAGGCGCACTGGCGCTCGGCCGTGCATCCGGATCGTATCGAGGGGATCGGCGCCTTCAATGACGATCGCGATCCGACCTTTCAGGACCCCGACTACTGATGCGCAGCCGGCGTGCTCAACCACTGGCCCACAGAGGAGGCTGAGAGATGGCGGCAGTAGGCAACCTCGAAGAGGCGCGCTCCGCGCTCAGGATGATCGCCCAGGAGCCCTTCAATGCGGAAGCGCCGCCGGAGGCCCTGAACAGCGAGATCACGCCGACGGAGCTTCACTACGTCCGCAGCAACTTCGCGGTGCCGGCCCACGACGGCACGCTCGAGGTCGGCGGCGCGGTCGACAACCCGACGACGCTCACACTCGACGACCTGCGCCGCATGCCGGCAGTGGAGCGAGCCGTCACGCTCGAATGCGCGGGAAACGGGAGGCTCGCGATGCGACCACTGCCGATCGGAGAGCCATGGGGTGACTACGCGGTCTCGACCGCCCGTTGGAAGGGTGCCCTCTTGCACGAGATCCTGCAGCGGGCGCACCCGGCGGCGAACGGCATCGAGGTTCGGTTCGAGGGAGCCGACCACGGCCCCTATCACCTCAAGCCGGTCCTTGGGGAGAGCGACCGATCCGACCTGACGTTCGTGCGCTCGCTGGCCCTCGCCGACGCAACCGATCCAGCGGCCGAGATCTTGATCGCCTACGAGATGAACGGTCAGCCGCTCGGCCCCGACCACGGAGCTCCCTTCAGGCTGATCGTGCCCCACTGGTTCGCGGTTGCATCCGTGAAGTGGCTGAAACGGATCGACGTCCTGACCGAGCCGTACGTCGGCGAGTTTCAGACCGGCCACTACATCTACGAATGGGCCGATCGTCCCCACGAACCCGTGACCCTCATGCGCGTACGCGCTCGCATCATCGACCCGGCTCCCGGCACAACCATCTCCCCAGGCAAGTGCTCCGTGCGTGGAAAGGCATGGTCGGGCACCGGACCAGTGACGCAGGTCGACGTCAGCCTCACCGGCGAAGGCGACTGGCATCCCGCTGAGCTCGAGCCCCCGAAGGGCCCCTACCATTGGCAAGACTGGTCGTTCGAATGGGAGGCCGCCACGGTCGGGCGGCACAGCCTTCGCGCCCGCGCGACCGACGCGGCCGGAAACGTCCAACCCGACGTCCCGCCCTGGAACCGGCTCGGCTACGGAAACAACGCGATCGAGGTCTCGTACGTCGACGTGCGCTGAGGGCAGGGATCGGCGGCGAGCCACCGGTGCGCCCGGACGCGGGCCTATCAGCGGTGCACGCGGCGAACATCGAGGTGAGGAAGTCGCGGCGGGCCAGCGGATCCAAGTTCGACAGAGGTTCATCGAGCAGCATCAGGTCAGGCTGCTTAGCAAGCACAAGGGTGAGCGCAACCTGAGCGCGCTGCCCTCCGGAGAGCGTGTTGATCCGTGCCCCTGTCGGGATGTCCAACTGTTGGATCCGTTCGGTTGGCAGGTCGTCGAGCTGTTCCAGACCCTCGCCCTGCTCGCGGGGATCAGTCGATCAGGGGTCACGATGGTCGCCGGGCTGCTGCGAGGACTCGATCATGAGGACGTCGCACGATTCTCGTTCTTGCTCGCGACGCCGGTGATCCTGGCTGCCGGCGTCTACAAGCTCCCGGACCTCGCGGGCCCCCTCGGGGACGGGATCAGGGAACAGGTGCTCGCGGGGAGCGTGGCTGCAGAACTTCCATCATCGGCCTACGCCAGGAAGCGAAGGCCGAGGAGAGCGTGAAGGCCCTCGCCCAGATGATGAAGACGGTCGCCCGGGTCCGTCGCGACGGTGAGGTGATCGAGATCGACGCGGGCGACCTCGTGC
>VAXZ01000077.1 GCA_005885035.1 Actinomycetota bacterium | reverse complement strand
CTGTTACGTCCCCTGCGTGATGCTGGCCGGCAGTTCTCTACGCAATCCTCATGAGCGGCTCATACGAGGGCGGAGGTAACCGCGTGGATCTGCGATGCCGAGCCGGATCGTTCCGAAGGTGGGGGGCCGCTCCCCGGGCACGCTTGCCCGATCGCCTTCCGACCCTTTTGGCGCTCGCTGCCATCGTTCCGATGGCCGCGGTGGCGGTACCGGGCGCCGCGCGAGCCGACAGCAACTGCGGTACGAGTGGTGGCCACACGATCTGCGTGGTCGCCCCTGTGGGAGGCCTTTCGGGTGACTCCGGCGTGACGGTCACGAACTCCCCGAACGCTGGGGTCGTCATCGCGACCTGGATCCCTTCCGGCGGCACGCCGACGCAGCTGATCGAGTCCTACGCACCATCTTCGACGACGCATGACTATTCGTTCGTCTGGCCGACCGAGGAGTATCTCGATAGCGACGGGACGCTACGGCTGCAGTGGGGGTCGACCGGATCGACGGCCGTCGACGTCTCCGTCACGCTCAGCAATGGGAACGCGAGTGATTTCCAACACAGCCCCGATGACTGGGCCAACTACCTCCCGGGCGCCTGGACCAAACCCAACGACCCGACGATCCTTGCCGTTGGGGATGGCCCCTCGAACGAGGTCACGTCCAACGCGGTCGCGGATCGCATCGCGCAGGTGGATCCCCCGCTTTTCCTGTTCCTCGGCGATGTGTACGAGACCGGCACGTTCACGGAGTTCCTGAATCATTACGGGGTCTCGGCGCTGGACGCTCCCGGAGCCGGCACCCTCTGGGGTGCCACCGCCGACGTCACGCAGCCAACCGTCGGCAACCACGAGAACGCGAGTACGCCGGCATTCATCGATTACTGGCACCAACGACCACTCTTCACGAAGTTCACCTTCGGTGGCGTGCTCTTCCTCGACATGGACACGAACATCTCGCTCAAGTCCACGAGCAAGCAGTACAAGTTCGTTCAGAGTGCCCTCACGGACCCCGCTGCTCCGCCCTGCGTCGTCACCTTCTGGCACAAGCCTGCGGCCAAGAACAACACGCAGACGATCTTTTCGTTGCAGCAGGCATGGGCGTTGCTGGCGAATAACGGCGCCGATCTCCTCCTCAACGGTAACCAGCACCATATGGTCGAGTTCAAACCGCTCGATGCGGATTTCGCCGCGGGAACCCAACAGGCGCACCTGGTTGAGCTCGTGGATGGCACGGGAGGGCACAAGCTGGCTGGTGTAGCGAATACTCCGCCCGGTGCCCGGATCGCCTGGTCGAAGGGCAAGATGGCCGGTTACCTCGCACTGACGCTCGTCGGTGCAGCCGAAGGAGGTCAGGCCACGGCCATACGATGGGACTTCGAGGACCTCAACGGAAACAGCCTCCGCTCGGGTTCCGTCACATGCTGACTCAATCCTGAGCCTTGTTGAACGCCTTGAAGCGCTGCTCCCGATAGGCAGCGGCCGATCGATGTCGGCTAGACTCGCTGGCACGGGCGCTTAGCTCAGGGGGAGAGCGCTTCCTTGACGCGGAAGAGGTCAGAGGTTCAAATCCTCTAGCGCCCACCACAGAGGATCCGCAGGTCAGAGCGGTAGCACGCCCGCGATCCGGTTGTTTGCCGTCTGTGCCGTAAGCGCTCTGGTCATCCGGCCGCCCCCGTCTGTCTTGTCACTCTTTTTTTCTCGCGACGAAAGCACAGGTAAGAGCGCATGTGTGCTGGTCGAGAGGGTTTGACCTGACCGTGAGGTCGGCGTAGATTCGGGATTGGTCCCAGGCGGCCGAACAGATCGAAGCAGGGAACCGAGCCGGGCTAGAGCCGTAAGGCGACTCGGAGTACCTGTGGGTATGGGTGGGAAAGCCAACTGCCTGTGCCTGCGGGGAATCTGGGAGACCCCAAAGCCGAGGTACCGCGAGGAAACCAAGCCGGTCGTGGAGTTGCCTGGGACCACTTTCGTGCCAGAGATCCACCCCGTACGGATAGCGTACGGAGGTGAGCGCATGGCGCGGAGACCGCGGGGCTGAGGGCCGAGCGAGGAAGACTCACTCGCGCCGAAAGGCACGGGCGAGTGCCGCGAGGTGTCTCGGCCCCGTGGTGCGTGTTCGGTCGCCTCCACCCCCCGCAACTGGTGCCGGTGTGACCGTCGGAGGATCAACTTCGCGAAGCCGCCGCGGCTCGGAATGGACCCCGCCGGATCTGGGCGAGACGCCGTCCATCATGTAGGAAGTCACCCGTGTAGCCGAGGCCCGCCATGAACCTCATCGATCTCCGTGGACGGCAAGACGAACCCGCCGTCCGGAGGGTGCTAGAGCAATCGCACGGCTCAACAGAAGCACGCGAGGAAGCATGTGCTCACGACCGGTCCGGGGAGTGGACGTTCATCGGATGGCAGGAGGGGGAAGAGATTCTCGCCTGCGCCGGAGCAGAGCAGCTCACAGGAGGCACGATCGGGATCCGCTCGATCGCGGTCGCGCCCGCGTGGCGACACCGCGGTCTCGGCCGCACGCTCCTGGACTCGCTGGCCGGGCGCGCCGGGGCGAGCATGGTGGTTGCGGAGACCGATGACGATGCTGTCGGCTTCTATCGTCGTTGCGGATTCGCCATCGAGGATGCGCCTCCGAAGTTTGGCCGTCCGCGCTACTGGTGCGTTCACGAGATCTCACGCTGACCCACTACTGGTTCTCGGGAGGATCTCACTCGCTGAGAGACCTCATGGTTGAGGAGCTCGACGAGCCAACGCGGATTCCGCCCAGCGGAGGCCCAAACCGGGACTCGCGGTGGTGGGTACGGCCCAGCCTGCTTCGACGCCCTGCGGAGCTCGGGGTCGCGCTGCTCGGCTCTTGGGGGACGATTAGGCGTGACGCTCCCGTCGCAGGTCGCAACCGCTTGGTGCCACTGGTCGTACGGATCGAGAGGCTCCACCTGACAACCGATGAGGCGCCCGCTCAGAGAGTCGAGCGTTCAACGCATCCACCAGTCGTTCGGTCGGTGAACCTGAGCCGCGGATCCGCTCGGCCGGGGACATCTGGTAGCCGATCAGCGGCACCCGTGTCCCACCTGGAAGCACGGCCACAGAACGACGCCGCCATTTCGTCACTTCGAACCTCTCGATCTCGTCCCATCGGTAGCGCCGCCGCCGGAGGATGCTCACGACCTCGATGCCTCGCCGGTCGGCCACGACACGCATGAGGAACGTGCGGGCGGACAGACCGCTCATGGTCCCGAAGAACAGCGCGATCAGGAGCACGGCAGGGTCACGGTCGGGAGCGAACACCGATGTGAGCGCGCCGATCGCGAGAGCGCCGAGTATCGGTCCCGCGTCGGCTGCATGGATCCAGTCAACGCTGGGCGCTCGCTGTTCGAGGGCGCTCTTGAGCGCAGCGACCCGACTTTCGCAGCGCAGCCCCCGCGACCTGTACCCGATCGTTGATGGTCGCGAAGGATGGCGCAGGCTACATTGCACTTGATGAGCGGTCCCGATTTCTCACGCGGAAGCGGGTGGGGTACCCCCGAGCAGAAGATGGATCTGATCCGGGAGCGTCGCGACGACGAGATCCGAGAGGCCCAAGCCGCCCACGTAGCACATGAGCTGCGAGAGTCAGTCAAGGCTCGGGGCGGGCGGCTTCCCTGGTATCGGCGCCTGTTCCGTCGACCCGCTCGGTAGGCCGGCCGCTCGCGTGTCGCGGACGATCGAGACAACCATGTAGCGAACGAGCCCATATGCCGTCAAGGTGGCATGAACCGCTTTGCTATCGACCCGTGGCCTGAACTAGCTCTCGACACGCTGGACGGCGAAGCCGAATTCGGACAGCAACTTCAAGAACTGGTCGAACCAATCTGCGTCGCCGCGCCTGACTTTCACATGGGGATCCCCGCCAGAGTCCACGAATCGAGCGACGACTTCGATCGTGTCTGCTTCGTCGATGATCCGTTGGATCTCTTGCTTGGCAGCCTCATCGAACTGTACGAACTTGAGGATGTCTCCTTCTTCGCTTCGTTCGTAACCAAGGCGACCGACGGGCCTCGACAACCGGAAATATTCCATGCCGGATGTATCCATCTGGCGAGTCTGACACAGACCGACCCGCACAGCCTGTGCGGGCAGAAACTTGTACGCAGTCTGCGGCGGGGTTCAGGTTACGAGCAGGCGAAGGCCAAGCTCCGCTGCATCCAGAGCGACGAGGTCGAGGTTGCGTTCGGCCCACCGGCCTGAGACAAGGTCATCACGGAGGCTCCGAACTGCCCGCTGCTCGGCATCCGGCCCGACTCTGGCCCACACCGACACCCCGCGACGAACGCGATCGTCCAGGTATGCCTCGGGCCGGCGCCAGTAGGCCTCGAAGAAGCCGTCAGCGCAGTCCCACGGGATGAGCACCGGCTCCATGCGGGCTCCAATCGCGCGCGCCTGCTCGGTCAGCGAAGGCCGGCCGACGCTGAAGTCAGCGACCTCGGGCAGGTAGTCGCGGGTAAGCCAGAACCGCCGACGCCATGCAGTGTCACTGGAGCTGCACGTGAAGACCACCACGCGGCGAGCCACGCGCCGCATCTCACGCAGGCCCGCGATCGGGTCCTGCCAGTGATGAATGGTGCTCACGGCCATCGCGGCGTCGAAGGATCGATCCTGGAACGGAAGCCGCTCCGCGGCGGCAGCCACGCACGGTGCAGCGCCTGCGGGACGCTGCGCACGCATGAGCGCCGACGGCTCCACGGCGATCACGTCACGGCCGGGGGGTTCGTAGGAGCCGGTGCCAGCCCCCACGTTCAATACCGTCCGCGCATCGCCGAGCGCAGCCCAGATCCTTGCGGCGATCCG
>VAXZ01000076.1 GCA_005885035.1 Actinomycetota bacterium | reverse complement strand
GCGATCGCCACCACCAACCCGAGCAGCAGCGCGTCGATCCGCCGGTTCTCGAACGGGCCGACGAAGGACGTGACGAACGCGCCCGACGCAACCACGGTGGCGAAGGTTCCGCCCAGCAACCCTTCCCACGACTTCTTCGGGCTGACGTTCGGGGCGAGCGGGCGTTGGAACCAGCCGCCCCCGGATACCGATCCGATCAGGAAGGCTGCGGTGTCGAACAGGAAGGTGAGCAGGATGATCGCGAACACGAGCGCCTTGCCGTCGTTCAGCTTCAAGGTGGCGATCAGGTACCCGGCGAGCAACGGGATCCAAGCCATGTTCAGCACCGTCATGCCGATGTTCCGGGTGACGTTCGTGCGGTGTTCGGCGGGAACCGTCATGAACCACAGGAAGGTCGCCATCACACCCAGCGCGAACATCGCGGGAGTAGCAGCCTCGCCGCGGAAATACGCCCCAGCCATCATGAGCACACCCGCAACGAGCCCGACCAGGGTGGCCGGCTGGTTGTGGGCCTTCACCATGACCCCGAACAGCTCGCCCTGGGCGACGAGCACCGCGATGCCGGCGACGACGGCGAAGACCGCCGGCCCGGCCCACAGTGCCGCGAGCGCGACGCCTGCGAGGAGCACCCCGGTCATGAACGCTGCTGGCACGTCCCGTTCACCGCTTTGCGGACCGCGGCGGTCGAGGTCGGCGCCCACCTCGACCGCTGCGGGCTCCTGCCAGCTCGGCCCGCTGATGCCCTCGCCGACGACCACGGTCCTCGGCGCTGCGTCGGGATCCTCGAGGTCCGACAGCAGATCCGCCTCGACGTCCTCGGACGAAGCGGACGGGGGGGCGCCGAGATCGGAGAGGAGGTCGCCGACCTCGCTCCCGCCGAGCGCGTCGACCGGCTCCGTCGCGTACGAGCTCTCCTCGGCGAGCGAACCGGAGAAATGCGCCGCGGCGGCCTCCAGATCTTCCTCGGATGGCTCGCCCTCGAGGGATGACGTTTCGTCGGGCTCGAACACGTCGCGTTCCGAGCCGCCGGCGTCGGCGAACTCGCCCCCGTCGATCACGACGATGTCGTCCGCATCGGCCTCATCCGGGACCGGCTCGCCCTGGATGTCGTCGATCGGCTCGAGTGCCGCCGAGTCGTCCCAGGCGTCATCCGGCTCGCCCTCCGCGGCGGCGGCGGTCGTGTCGGTCGCGGACAGCTCCTGACTCGCGTCGGGTGGCTCCTCCGAACGCACTTCCACGTGGGATTCGTGAGGGGCGCGCTCGGTGACCTCCTCGGGTTCGTCCCAATCGACGTCGCGGATCGGCGCGAAGAATTTGTCCAGGTCTTCGAAGAGATCCTCGCCGTCGCCCTTGTCGTTGGCCACCTAGACCTCCATCAGCTCCTGCTCCTTGTGACCCTGGATCTCGTCGACCTCGGTCACGAAGCGGTCGGTGAGCTTCTGCAGCTCCTTCTCGGCCCTGATCAGGTCATCTTGGGAGATGTCACCGTCATGCTCAAGCTTCTCCATCTCTTCCTTGGCGTGTCGCCGGACGTTGCGGACGGCAACCCTGGACTCCTCGGCCCGGTGGTGTACCTGTTTGACGAGCTCCTTCCGGCGTTCCTCGGTGAGCGGCGGGAAGGCGAGGCGGATCACGTTGCCGTCGTTGCTGGGCGTGATGCCGAGGTCGCTCTGCATGATCGCGCGTTCGATCGAGGAGATCGCGCTCTTGTCGAACGGCTGGATCTGCAGGAGACGCGGCTCCGGGACGGACACGCCTGCCAGCTGATTCAGCGGCACCGGCGTTCCGTAGTATTCGACCGTCACCCGGTTGATGACGGCCGGGGCCGCTCGTCCCGTCCGGATCCCAGCCAGGTCGTCCTTGAGATGAGCGACCGCCTGCTCCATCTTGTGGGTGGCGTCCTTGGATGCGGTTTCGATCGTCATGAGGTCCTCAGTGCACGAGGGTGCCGATCGGTTCGCCGGTCACGACCCGTCGGATGTTCCCCTCCTCGCGGAGATCGAACACGATGATCGGAAGCTTGTTCTCCATGGAGAGGGACACCGCGGTCGCGTCCATCACCCCATAGCCCTCGCGGAGGAAATCTCCGTACCCGAGCAGGTCGAGCCGCTCGGCCGACGGATCGAGCTGCGGGTCGGCCGTGTAGACGCCGTCGACCTTCGTACCCTTGAGCAGCGCATCAGCATGGATCTCGAGCGCGCGTTGCGCGGCGCACGTGTCGGTAGAGAAGTACGGGACGCCGAGGCCGGCCGCGAAGATCACGACGCGGCCCTTCTCCAGATGGCGGATCGCACGGAGCGGAACGAATGGCTCGGCGACCTGGCTCATGGTGATCGCCGTCTGCACCCGCGTGGCGACGTGGATCTTCTCCAACGCGTCCTGGAGCGCTAGCGCGTTCATCACGGTCGCCAGCATCCCCATGTAGTCCGCACGGTTGCGATCGATCCCGGGTGCTTGACGACCACGCCAGATGTTGCCGCCGCCGACGACCACCGCCGGTTGGATACCGAGATCCACGACCTCGGCGAGCTGCCGAGCCACGAGAGCGGTCGCGCCGTCGGAGATCCCGGAACCCGAGTCGTGCGCGAACGCCTCGCCGGAGAGCTTCAGCAGGACCCGGTTGTACGTGGGTCGTGCGTCTCCGCCGTCCCTCATGCGCCTGGTCGTCTCCTCCACTGGTCGGCGGCAATGGTCGGGGGCACTGTTCGGCCGGCGCTCGGTCAGACGCACTCGGTCGGCCGGGCGCTCGGTCGACGGCCAGCTTACCCGCCTACTCCAGGTCCTCGCCCAGCCGGTAGCGGGTGAACCGTCTCACCGCCACCTTCTCGCCGGTCTTGGCACCGACCGCGTCCAACAGGCCCTGGATCGTCTTCGTGTCGTCCTTGACGAACGGTTGGTCCAGCAAGACGTTGTCCTCGAAGAACGCCTCGAGTTTCCCTTCGACGATCCGGGGGATCACGTTCTCGGCCTTCCCCGAGTCGATCGCTTGCTTCTCGAAGATCTTCCGCTCGTGTTCGAGGGTCGCAGCTGGGACGTCGTCACGGCTGAGCCAGCGTGGCGCCGAGGGACTAGCGATATGGAGCGCAAGGTCTTTCACGAGCGCACGGAACTCATCCGTGTTCGCCACGAAGTCCGTCTCGCAGTTCACCTCGATCAGGACCCCGACCGTGTTGTTGAAATGGATGTAGGCGTCGATCAGGCCCTGGTTGGCGCTGCGTCCGGCGCGCTTGGCCTGGCTGGCGAGGCCCTTCTCGCGGAGGATCTGCGTGGCGCGCTCGGCATCGCCGTCGG
>VAXZ01000101.1 GCA_005885035.1 Actinomycetota bacterium | reverse complement strand
GCAGCGAGCGTCGTCGACTTCCCCGAACCGGTCGGCCCGGTGACCACGACGAAACCGCGGGGGAAGCGAGCCAGATCCGCCGCGACCGGCGGAAGCCCGAGGTCCACGATGTTCTTGATGTCGAACGGGATCACCCGGAAGACCGCACCGACCGCGTCCCGCTGCATGAAGACGTTCACGCGGAACCGCGCGCGGCCGGGCAAGGAGTACGACATGTCCAGCTCGAGCTCCTGCTCGAACCGCTCACGCATCTTCTGCGGGAGGATCGCGTAGATCATCCCCTGGAGCGACCGCGGGTTGAGCGGCGGATAGTCCTCGAGCCGTTCGAGCTCTCCGTGGATCCTGACCGTGGGCGGGGTTCCCGCCGTCAGGTGCAGGTCCGAGCCGTTCAGATCGAGGAGCCTTCCGAGCAGTTCCGGAACGGGTACCTGGATGTCTTCATCAGGAGAGGCAACCGTGCTCATCGTCATTTCACCACCCTTGCGACTTCGTCCAACGTCGTGATGCCCATGCGGGCTTTCTCCAACCCGTCGTCGCGAAGCGTCATCATCCCCTGCTGCACGGCGACGGTCCTGATCACATCGGCAGAAGCACGCTCCACCGTGAGCCGTTCGATCTCTTCGCTCATCTGCATGGGCTTGTACTGGACGTTGCACCGCTCACAGAGCTTGCGAGCGAGGCGCTGGGCTACGACAGCGTCGATCGCCGAGGCGACCAGGAAGGTCTCGACGTCCATCTCCACGAGGCGAGAGATGGCCGAGGGCGCGTCGTTCGTGTGCAGGGAGGAGAGCACCAGGTGACCGGTCAGCGCCGCCTCGATCGCGATCGTTGCCGTCTCCTTGTCGCGGATCTCACCGATCAGCACGATGTCCGGGTCCGCTCGCAGGATCGAGCGGAGGGCGCTCGCGAAGGTCAGCCCGGCCTTCGGGTTCACCTGCATCTGGTTCACGCCGGCGAGCCGGTACTCCACCGGATCTTCCACCGTGATGATGTTCTTGGACTCTTCGTTGAGGATGTTGAGCGTCGAGTACATCGTGGTCGACTTGCCCGAACCGGTCGGCCCGGTCACCAGGATCGCCCCGTAAGGCTTCCTGAACGAATCGGAGAAGCGGTCGTACGCGTTCTCGAGGAAGCCGAGGTCCTCGAGCCGGAGCAGCGCGTTGGACTTGTCCAACACGCGGATCACGACCTTCTCGCCGTGCACCGTGGGAAGGGTTGCGACGCGGAGGTCGAGCGCCCTCCCGCCCACCTTCATCGAGATCCGGCCGTCCTGCGGTACGCGGCGTTCGGCGATGTTCAGATCCGCCATGACCTTGAGCCGGCTGATCAGGCCGCCCTGGATGTTCTTGGGTGCGGGGGGCATCGGCTCGTGCAGCACGCCGTCGACGCGGAAGCGGATCCGAACGTTGAGCTCGGCGGGCTCGAGGTGGACGTCCGAGGCTCGGTCGCCGACGGCCTGCGTCATGATCGCATTGACGAGCTTCACGATCGGCGCGTCCTCGAGGGCCTCCTCGAGCTCCGCGGTGGTCTCGTCCACCGCCTCGGCGGCGATGCTCGCCATCGCCTCGACCTGCGAGTCCATACCCGAGAACTTCTGGATCGCCTGCTCGACGTCGTTCGCCGTCGCCACGACCGGTTGGACCTCGCGTCCCGTGATCGTCCGGATGTCGTCCAGGGCGTAGACGTTGGCCGGGTCCGACATCGCGACGAGCAACCGACCGTCGCGCTCCCCGATCGGGATCGCACGGTACCGGCGCGACAGGGCTTCGGGGAGCAGGACGGTCGCCGTTGCATCGATCGGGAACTCGTTGAGGTCGACGAACTCCAGCCCCACCTGTTCCGCGAGAGCCCGAACGAGGTCGGCCTCCTTGATCATGCCGAGGTCGATCAGCACGCGACCGAGGGATTTCGGAGTCTTGCGATGCTCTTGGAGCGCGGTTTCGAGCTGCTCGGGGGTGATGAAGCCGAGCTCGATCAGGATCTGCCCGAGCTGCTTCGACTTCCGCTTGACCGTCGTCATCGATGCCCCCGAGACCCGTTCGGGCTAGGTCGTTGGCTGGGTCTCAGCTGTTGTCTTCGTCACCGTCCTCGTTCAGCTGAAGCAATCCCGAGAACTCTTTGGCCAGCATGACCCGGTCGACCTCACCCGGTTCTTCCGTCACCTTCTCGGGCTCGTCGGGGGCCCGTTCGGCCGATACCAGACGCTGCGGCTCGCGTCGGAACGAGGTCGCCGGTTCGCCCTCCGCGGAGGGCGCCGCATCCGGCTCACGGCCCGCCGCTCCGGGGGAGCCCTTCGCGACCAGGGGCGCGGCTTCGAGCGGCGCAGCGGCCGCCGAAGCTGCCTGCTCGGCCTCCAGACGGGAGAAGGCCGAGCCTTCCGTCGCGAACGCTGCGGGGCGACCCGCAGGCGTCACGGGCTCGGTGTCCGAGAACGTTGCCGGCCGGAGTCGGTCCGGTGGCGCCTCGACGGTCGGCGGTTCTTCTCGATCTGATCCCGCTTGCTCGGGCTGTTTCCGCGGTGTAGCCGACTCTCCGGGACTGCGTCCGTTCCAGGCACGCTGCTCCGGAGGGGGCGCGGCGACCACCGGTTCCGGTTCGGGCTCTTGGGCGGCCTTCGTCTCCGCTGGGTGCAACGAGGTCCGAGGACGACCGGACGGAGCGCTCGAGGCGTCGGGCACCTTGAGGGTGTCGCCCTTCTTCGCCCTCGTTTCCTCGGCTGCCAGGACGGCCTGTTCCAGCTGATCGAGCAGCACCCCGGGACGAACGCCGATCCCGGAGATCACGAACGCCGCGTACGGGCCGCGGTGGACGTACGCCCAGAGCTGATCGGAGAACTCGACGAACCCTCGCCTGGCCTCACCGACGTGCACGAACTTCAGCCACGCCGGCTTGAACGCTTGCTCGTCTTCCTCCGGATAGGCGCCCAGGACCATGCCGTCGCGAGACAGCACCAGACAACCACGCACGTCGTCCATCGTGAGGACGACGCGCTGGGCGAGCGCGGCGTATTCATCCATCCGTCTGATGGAGACATCGTCGGGAGGCCGTACGCGCTTGAGGTTGGGAGGGGGAACGGCGGGCAGACGTCAGGACCGTTCGGCGATCGACGCGACCGCCGCCGCGGACATCACCTCGAGCGGCGCCGGGTGCCCCGTCCAGAGCTCGAAGGACAAGGCAGCCTGGTGCAGGAGAAGCCCCAGCCCACCGAAGACGGCGGCACCGCTCTCGCGCGCGGTCGTTTGCATCGGCGTGATGGCCGGGTGATAGAGGAGATCGATGACGAGGGTCGAATCGTCGATCGGCGGCAACGGCAGTTGCTCGCCATCAGCACCGAGGGGGGTCGCGTTGACGACCAGATCGGCCGGGGTCGCCGCCGCGTCCTCGAACGCCGAGACGACGAGCTCCGACGAGAGCCCATCGAGCGCCTGCCGCAGATCCGCCGTGGAGACCGGATCACGAGCGACGATCGTGATCCGGGACGCGGCGGCACGCGCGAGCGCCAGAGCGCACGCGCGCCCCGCCCCCCCAGCACCGAAGATCAACGCGCTCCTACCGGCGGGGTCGAATCCGGCATCGCGCCGGAGGAACCGGTCGAAGCCCGGCGTGTCGGTGTTGTGCCCCGTCATGCCGTCCTCTCCGATCAGGACCGTGTTCACCGCGTGGAGACGTCTCGCGTCCTCGCTCAGTGTGTCGACGACGTCGGCCACATCGCTCTTGTGCGGCATCGTCACGTTCGCCCCCGCGAACCCCAAGGTGCGGAGCCCGGCGACCGCACCAACGGCGTCGCCCGGGGCGACGGGGAGGGGGACGTACGCCCAGTCCAGGTCGAGCGCCGCGAACGCGGCGTTGTGGATCGCTGGCGACAGGCTATGGGAGACGGGCCAGCCGATGATGCCCACCGTGCGCGTCCCGCCGCGGATCCTCGAGCCCCCCCGCATCGTCGTCACCCCAGGCACTGCTTGATGTTCCGAAGGTGCTCGGCGTAGGTCGTGGCGAACCGGTGTACGCCGTCCCCGTCCGGCGGGCAGAGCACGTAATAGAGGTACCCGGTGTCCGCCGGATGCAGCGCTGCATCGAGCGACGCGTGCCCGGGGCTCCCGATCGGCGTCGGCGGGAGGCCCGCGTTGAGCCTCGTGTTGTACGGGGTTTCCGTCTTGAGATCCGACGTCGAGAGCTGGCCGTCCGGCGTGGGGTCGTCGTACAGGAGCGTCGCGTCGATCCCGAGCGACATCCCTTGCGCCAACCGGTTGTAGATCACGCTCGCGATCTTCGCTCGATCCCCCTCGACCTGGGCCTCGCGCTCGATCATCGAGGCGACGATGACGACCTGGTAGGGCGTGAGACCGAGCTTCCTCGCGCCGCCAGCCAGGTCGAGGCTCTTCGCCTCGGTCCGGAACTGCGTCAGCATCCGACGGATCACCGCGTCCGCGGTCAGACCCTTCTTCACCAACTGGTAGGTGTCGGGGAACAGGAACCCCTCGGCGGTCCCGGCTCTCCGCGGGAGGAACGGCGGGAGTCGATACCGGCCACTGTCGGCGAGCGATGCGAAGGTCTTCGCCGAGAGCCGGGTCTGGTCCGCCACCACGCTCGAGATGCTCCGCTCCCCCGGATAGGTCGTGGATATCCTGAGCCCTTCGGGAACGGTGAGCCGAACGGTCGGTACCTTCGGGGGCGGGGTCGTGATCACGGTCACGATCTCGTCCAGCGACATCCCCACCCGGAGGTCGTACGTGCCGGCCAGGATCTTCCCGGCCTTCCCCGTCCCCCGCAGGAGGAGGTTGCCGACGAACCCACCACACCGGATCAGGCCCTGTTGATCGAGGGCGGCGACGACGTCCTTCCCGGTCGCTCCGGGTGGGATCGGGAACACGACGGCGCCCCCGGTCGCCGGTGGCGGTTGCTGGCACCCTCGGTACTTCGCGACCGCCGCGGAGACCGCCCCCGTGACGAGGAGGAACACGACCAGGACCACGATGAGGCGCATGCGTCGTCGCCGGCGAACGCCGCGGCCGCTCGCGTCGGTCGGCGCGTACGGCGTCGGCGTGTCCATCGGGCGACGAGGATACCGGTCCAGCCCGTTCAGCCAGCGGAGGCGCCGCTCCGTCGTGCATCGAGCCATGCCTGGAGCGCGATCCTCGCGGCCTCGGCATCGACGACCGAGCGGCGCGCCGGTCCCTTCAGGCCCGCACCGCGGAGCTCCCGTTCGGCCTCGACGGTGGTGAAACGCTCGTCCTGCATCGCGACGGGGACATGGAGCACCATCCGAAGGGTCTCGGCGAACGCCTCCGCATGGATCGCCCGCGGACCGTGCGATCCATCCAGCGACAGCGGCAGACCCAGGACCACTAGCGTCACCCCGTGCTCGGCGACGAGCGCGGCGATCGCCCTGAGCTCCCCCGGCGGCCGTCCGACCTGCACCGTCCCCAGCGGCACGGCCAGCCGCCGCGCGTCATCAGAGATGGCGACGCCGATCCGGACATCGCCGAGATCCAGCCCCAGCACGCGACCGGGCACCTCCACCGCCATCAACGCCCGCGGAGCAGCTCACGCACGCGCGAGGGGATCCCGCCGAGCGCCTCCGGTACCTTCGCGGCGTCCTTGCCGCCGGCGTTCGCGAGGACGTCCTTGCCGCCGGCCCCTCCGCCGATCGAGCGCGCCGCCGCTTCCAGGAGGGCAGGCGCGGTGATCCCGCGCCCGACCGCGGCCGCGGTCGCCCCGGCGACGAGCATCGCCTTCCCGTCGGCGCCGCTTCCGACGACGACGACCGCGGGGCCGGCGCTCAGCCGGTCACGCACCTTCTGGGCGAGGTCGCGCAGACCGCCGGGATCCTCACCGGGGATCTCGGCGACCACGAGGGCGACGCCGTCGACATCGTGTGCGCCGGCGACGAGCGACGCGATCAGCGCCTCGCGGTCACCGGCGCGCAACGACCCGAGCTGGCTCCGGAGCCGCTTGTTCTCCTCGAGGACCCTGCGGGCGCGTTCGATCGCGCCCTGCGGGTCCTTCGCCTCGAGCGCGTCGACGAGCCCGCGGAGGAGCGCGCGCTCGGCGTTGATCTCGCGGAGCGCGTCGGGTCCGACGAGCGCCTCGACGCGGCGCATCCCGGCGCCGATCGAGCCCTCGCGCAGCAGCCGGATCACCGCGACGCTCCCGGTGCGGTGGACGTGCGTCCCCCCACAGAGCTCACGCGAGTAGTCGCCGATCTCGACGACCCGGACGAGGTCGCCGTACTTCTCGCCGAACAGGCCGACCGCCCCCAGGGACTTGGCTTCGTCCAGCGTGGTCTCGAAGATCTTGACCGGGTCGTCGGCCGCCAACCGGCGGTTCGCCTCCAGCTCCGCTTCTTCCAGCAGGTCGGTGCCGACCGGACCGGGGTTCGGGAAATCGAACCGGAGTCGACCGGGCTCGACGAGGGAGCCCGCCTGCCGCGCGTGCTCTCCCAGGAGGTGTTTGAGGGTCCAATGCACGACATGCGTCGACGTGTGTGCGCGGGTCGTGGCCTCGCGACGCGGCACGTCGACGGAGGCGATCGCCGGTTGATGCGTGCGGACCTCACCGGTTGCAACGATCCCCTCGTGGACGGTCCCGTGCTCGCCGGCCGGCAGGGTGTCGATGATGCGGACCGACCCGGTGTCCGTTCGGATGATCCCTTGGTCGCCGACCTGTCCGCCGCCCTCCGCGTAGAACGGGGTGCGCTCGAGGAAGACCCGAACCAGCTCGCCCTCTTCCGCCGCGCCCAGCTCGGCGTTGTCCTCGCCGAGGAGGAGGCTGACGGACGACTCGGCCTCGTGTTCGCGGTACCCCACGAACTCGGTCGCCGGCACGGCTCCGGCTTCCAGGCCGGTCTCGACCTTCTTGGCTGCCGCGCGGGCGCGGTCCCGCTGCTCCCCGAGGAGGACGGCGAACCGGTCCGTGTCGACCGACAGGCCTTCGTCGGCCGCGATCTCTTGGAGCAACTCGATCGGGAACCCGAACGTGTCGTGCAGCTTGAACGCGGCGTCGCCGGAGATCCTCCCGTGGTCGGCGTGCGCCTTCGCGTCTTCGAACTGAGCCATGCCTTGACGGAGCGTGGCGGCGAACCGCTCCTCCTCGGAGTCCGCCACCTGGCGCACGAAGGCTTCGTTCTCCCGGAGTTCCGGGTAGGCGTCGCCGAACCCTTGAAGCACGCTCGAGATCACCTCGTCCAGGACGCCGCGCTGGATCCCGAGGCGACGTGCGTGCGAGACGACCCGCCTGAGCATCCGGCGCAGGATGTAGCCACGTCCAGTGTTCGATGGCTGGATCCCGTCGGCGATCAGGAACGTCGCCGCCCGCCCGTGCTCGGCGATGATCTTGAGCGAGACGTCGTCCCGCGGATCCTGCCCGTGCTTCCGGCCGGACAATCGCTCCGCAACCTCGAGCGTCGGCCGGAAGAGATCCGTCTCGAACACGTTGTCGACGCCCTGCAGCACCGTCGCCACCCGCTCGAGCGACGCGCCCGTATCGACGTTCTTGCCCGGGAGCGGGGCGAGGATCCGCAGATCGGCGTCGACCTGGTCCTGGATGAACACGAGGTTCCAGATCTCCATGAAGCGCTCCTCGTCGACGTCGGGGCCGCCGTCGGGCCCGTATTTCGATCCGCGATCCACGAAGATCTCGCTGCACGGGCCGGCGGGGCCGGCCGCGTGCGTCGACCAGTAGTTGGCTGGCTCGCCCTTTGCGTCGAACATCCCGCGTCGGACGATCCGGTCCGGCGAGAGCCCGGCGGCGTCGATCCACGCCGCCGCCGCTTCCACGTCGTCCTCGAACACCGTGACCCACAGCCGGTCGTGGTCGATCCTGTAGCCCTCGGTGATCAGCTCGTGGGCCCACCGGATGGCTTCAACCTTGAAGTAGTCGGCGAACGAGAAGTTGCCGAGCATCTCGAAGAACGTGAGGTGCCGCGCGTCCTGGCCGACGTTCTCGATGTCGTTGGTCCGCATCACCTTCTGCGCGGTGGTCGCTCGTCGGTAGGGCGGTTCCGCCTGCCCCAGGAAATACGGGATGAATTGGTTCATCCCCGCGTTCGTGAGGAGCAGCCCCGACTCGGGCGGTGGGATCAACGACGACGAACGGACACGGACGTGCTCACGTTCTTCGAAGAACGAAAGGAACAGCTCACGGATCCGGTTGCCCTCCACATGGGGAGTCTACCGGCGGGTCAGGCGGCGCCGGGACCAGGCACGTCGTGCTTGGCTCGGAGCTCTCGCTCGCGCTCGTCGGCGGCGCGCTTACCCTCTTCCACGGATTCGGCGACCAGCCGGGAAAGGTCGAGCAGCCCGCTCCGCGCTTCCCGAGCGATCGATGTCGGCTTCGCCCGTTGGACCTGCCGCCGCGTCCAGCGCGAGACCATGATCGCGCCGGCCGCGCCGAAGCCGACCCCCAGGGCGACCCAGAACGGTCGTCGCACGTCGCTCCGGTCCTACTTCTTGGCCTTCTTGGCGGCCTTGGCGAAGCCCTTGCGCACCCCTGCGCCCAGGGCGATCAGCTTGACGATCGGGCTCGTCGCCGCCTCCTCGATCAGTCCTGAGACGCGCTCCACCCGCCCCACGATCGATCCGGCCGACTCCAGGACGACGTCCACGCGATCGATCTCGCGGTTCGTCTTCTCGATCGAGGTCTTGACCTCACGCAGCAGGGGCACGGTCTCCTCTCGCATCGCGTCGATCGTCATCTTCGTGCTCTCCAAGACGCGGAACGTGTTCGCAAGGACGAGACACAGGAACAGGACGAGCACGCCCCACAAGGCGGCCACGATGATCAAGGCGGTGTCCCCTGCGGTGGCGATCATGCTTCGGTCCTCTCCTGCGTGCCGGGCCGGAGCCCCGTAGCCTACCCGGTCGAGGGATCGCGCCGGGAAGGTCCGGCCGGACCGCCCCCGGGGGTCCAATCCTTCGTATCCTCGCCCATCTCCGAGGGCTCGTAGTAGCGGTTCCCGCGGTAGCGGACAGGCCGGTAGTCCTGTTCGGTCCAGTGGCCGGGTTCGTCGTGGGGGTACACGTAGCCCTTCCCGTGGCCGAGCTTCTTCGCACCTGGGTAGGAAGCGTCACGGAGATGGGCCGGGACCGGGTCGGCCGACGCCGCGTCCTCGAGCGCCGCCGAGATCGCGGTGTAGACGGTGTTCGACTTCGCGGCACGCGCCAGGTAGATCGTCGCCTGCGCGAGATTCAGTCGTGCCTCCGGCAGCCCGACGTGCTCCACGGCCTGAGCCGCGGCCACGGCCTGCAGCAGCGCCATGGGATCCGCGAGCCCGATGTCCTCGGACGCGTGCACGATCAGCCGGCGGGCGATGAAGCGCGGATCTTCCCCGGCTTCGATCATCCGCACGAGCCAGAACAGCGCCGCGTCCGGGTCCGACCCGCGGATCGACTTGATGAACGCCGAGATCACGTCGTAGTGGGCGTCGCCCTGCCGGTCGTAGACGATCGCTTTCCGTTGGACGGCGTCGGCGGCGAGCTCCAGGGTGATCTGCGGCTCACCCGCCGCCTCGGCGGCGAGCGCGGCCGCCTCGAGTCCCATCAGCGCCATCCGTGCGTCCCCGCCGGCGATCGTGACCAGATGCTCGAGCGCATCGTCGTCGATCGCAAGGCCGTGCCCGCCGAGCCCGCGCTCGGCGTCGTCCAATGCGCGCCGGATGAGCGCCGCAAGGTCGTCGGGCGACAGCGGCTCCAGCCGCATCAGCAGGCATCGGGAGAGCAACGGGGTGTTCAACGAGAAGTACGGATTCTCCGTCGTCGCCCCGATCAGCGTTACGGTTCCCTCTTCGACGGCCGGTAGCAGCACGTCCTGTTGCGCCTTGGACCACCGATGCACCTCGTCGACGAACAACACGGTCTTGAAGAGGCCGCCGCGGGCGCGGTCCATCACCTTCCGGGCGTCGGCCACGCCGCTGTTGACCGCGGAGAGCTGCATCAGATGCGCACCCACCGCGTCGGCCAGCAGGTGCGCCAGGGTTGTCTTGCCGGAACCGGCGGGCCCCCACAGGATCAGCGACGGGAGCGCGCCCTTCTCGACCAGCTTCGTGAGCGCCCGGCCCGGTCCGACCAGATGTGTCTGCCCGACGAACTCCGCCGGCGTGCGTGGACGCATCCGGGCGGCGAGGGGAACGTCGGCCATGGGCTCAGTCGTACCGGACGATGTTCTTGGGACGGATCCGGAAGAGCACGCGGACCTGACCCGGTGCAGGGGTCCACGGCTCGTGGTCGTAGCGGCGGCTCAACGCGTCGATGTGTGCCTCGGCCTCGGACCCGGTGACCCGCTCCTCGACGATCCCCTCGACGGAGATCCACCGGTAGGCGTCGTCGAACGCCTGGACGGCCACGACGACGCGCGGATCGCGCGCTGCGTTCCGATCCTTGCGCCGCCCCTCCGCGGTGTTGATCAGCACGTGGCGTTCGTCCGCGTCCACCCAGGTGATCGACGCGACGGGCGACCCGTCCGGGTCGAGCGTGACGAACCAGGCGTAGTTCTCCCCGCGGAGCAGTTCGAGGTCGTCGGGCTCGAGCGAGGCCATCAGTGCTCTCCTTCCGCCCGTGGTGGCTCGATCACGCGGATCCCGAGCTCCCGGAGCTGCACGGGGTCGACGGGCGAGGGCCCACCCATCAACGGATCGGCCCCCGACTGCGCCTTCGGGAACGCCTGGACGTCACGGATCGCATCCTTCCCGGCCATCAGCATGGCCAACCGGTCGATCCCCAACGCGATCCCCCCGTGGGGCGGGGCTCCGAAGCGGAACGCGCGGATCAGGTGGCCGAACTTCCCCTCGATCTCTTCGTGCGACAACCCCAAGACCTCGAAGACGCGTTCCTGGATCTGCGGATCGTGGATCCGGATGGACCTCGTCGTCGCTCCACTCGAACAGCGGCGGTTCGAAGTACCAGACGAACTCCCAGCGATCCTCCGAGATCAGATCGAGCCGAGCCGCGAGATCCCGCCGGAGCCCGTCGAGCGCTACGTTCGTTCGATCGATCCGGTCGGCGACGAGACAGACCAGATCCCCGGCCCCGGCACCCGTCCGCTCGAGGATCCCGGTGCGCTCCTCGTCGCTCAGGAACTTCTCGACCGGCGACCGGAGCGCTCCCTCGTCCTCGACCGCGATCCACACGAGCCCGGCGGCGCCGCGGCCCTTCGCGTCCTCGACGAGCTTGTCCAGCTCCTTGCGCGAGAGGGCCGCGGCACCCTGGGGGGCGACGAGGCCCTTGATCGCGCCGCCGTCGGCCGCGACCTTCGCGAACGACGTGAACCCCGAGCCCTCGAAGAGCTCGGTGAACTCCGAAAGCTCCATCCCGTACCGGAGGTCGGGCTTATCCGAGCCGTAGCGTTCGAGCATCTCGTCGTAGGACATGCGACGGAAGGGCGTGCTCACGTCGGCCCCCTGCGTCTCCCGGACGATCCGAGCGTAGAGCGGTTCGATCACCGCCATGACGTCCTCCTCCTCGGCGAACGACATCTCGACGTCGAGCTGCGTGAACTCGAGCCCGCGGTCGGCGCGCGGCTTCTCGTCGCGGAGGCATCGCACGATCTGGTAGTAGCGGTCCTGTCCGGCGACCATCAGCAGCTGCTTCAGCTGCTGCGGGGACTGCGGCAGCGCGTAGAAGGAGCCGGGGAACATCCGTGAGGGCACGAGGAAATCGCGTGCGCCCTCGGGTGTGGCGGTCGTCAGGACCGGGGTCTCCACCTCGAGGAACCCGAGGGGGTCCATGTGCTCGCGGATCGTGCGATTGATCTCGTGGCGCAAGCGCAGGCCGCGGGTCATCTCTGGTCGTCGCAGATCCAGGTAGCGATACTCCAGCCGGAGCAGCTCGTCGGCCTCGGTCCGGTCCTCGATCACGAACGGCGGCGTCTCCGCACTGTTGAGCACCTCCACGGACGTTGCCGCGACCTCCACGGCTCCGGTCACGAGATCGGCGTTCGCCATGCCCTCGGGACGCTCGCGCACGACGCCCATGATCCGCACGACCCACTCGCCGCGAAGCTCCTGCGCCGCGGCGTGCGCCGCGGGAGCGTCCTCCGGATGGAACACGATCTGCACCACGCCCTCGCGATCACGCAGGTCGATGAACGTCACGCCGCCGTGGTCGCGACGGTGGGCGACCCAGCCGCACAGCGCCACTTGCTCGCCGGCATGCGCCAGGCGGAGCTCGCCGCAGGTGTGCGTCCTCATCGCGGTGACCATCGCGGACGGATCGGTCATGGACCCTCCCGAAGCAGCCGCACCGCGAGCTCCTCCGTCGCGACGGTCTCCTGCTCGCCGTCCGCGAGACGTCGCAGCGTCACGACCCCGCCCGCGAGCTCCCGCTCCCCCACGATCGCCGCGAACGCGGCCCCGGCGTGATCGGCCATCTTGAGCTGTGCCTTCAGCGGCCGATCCTCGTACGAACGCTCCGTCGGCACGCCCGCGTCGCGAAGCTCGGCCACCAGCCGGCGGGCGGCCGAACCCGACGCCCGGCGTCGCCGGACCACCCAGGGCCTCGGCCAGCCCGTCGTAGCGCCCCCCCGCGTTGAACGTCGCCGCCTGCACGGACGCCTCGTTCGTGGAGATCCATTCGAACGCCGTGCGCGTGTAGTAATCGAGTCCCCGGACGAGCCGCGGATCAAGCTCGTACCGGACGCCCGCCTGGTCGAGCCCGGATCGGACCCCACCGAAGTGCTCCGTGCACGGGCCGCACAACCGGTCGGCGATCGTCGGAGCGGCGAGGACGAAGTCCTTCCGTCCGTCGGCCTTGCAGTCGAAGACGCGGAGCGGGTTCTTCCCGAGCCTCTCCCGGCAGTCCTCGTCCAGCTGATCGAGGTACGGCTCGAAGTAGCCGATCAGCTCCTCGCGGTACGCGGGACGACACCGCGCGTCGCCGATCGAGTTCAGGTGCAGGGTGTACTCCCGGAGCCCACGCTCCCGCGCGAACCGATCGCCCAGCACAACGACCTCGACGTCGGCCTCGGGACCGGCGACGCCAACGATCTCGATCCCGAACTGGCGGAACTCGCGCAGGCGGCCCGCCTGCGGCCTGCCGTGCCGGAAGTGACGCCCGACGTAATAGCTCTTGAAAGGGGTGGGGAGGTCGTGCGCATGCCCCAGGTACGCGCGCACGACCCCGGCGGTGCTCTCGGGCCGGAGCGTGACCGATCGTCCACCCTTGTCCTGGAACGTGTACATCTCCTTCGTCACGACGACGGAGGTGTCGCCGGAGGTGCGCGCGTACAGCTCCGTGTGCTCGAAGGTCGGCGTCTCCAGGTATCGGAACCCGAACAGACGCGCGGTCGCGTGCGACGCGTCGTACAGCGCCAGCAGCTGGTCGGCGTCGTCGAGCAGGAGATCCTGGGTGCCGCGGGGCGGCTGGAACGACATCAGCCGAACTCCCGGAGGTACGGGTTGGTCGCGCGCTCGCGGCCCACGGTCGTCTCCGGACCGTGACCGGGGAGGACGCGCAGATCGTCGGGAAGGGTCAGGAAGCGCACGAGGCTCCGACGCATCGCTGCCGGATCCGAGTTCGCGAAGTCCGACCGGCCGATGGAACCCGCGAAGACCAGATCGCCCGAGAAGACGAGCAGCTCGCCGTCCACGCGGAAGATGCAGTGTCCCGGCGTGTGGCCGGGTGTGTGCCAGACCTCCACGTCGACGCCGCCGAGCCGCAGGACATCGCCGTCCTCGAAGGAACGGAGATCCTTGACCGGTTCGAGCGGGTTGGGGAACCCGTCGCGTCGCCACGCCACCGGATCGGTGAACGCGACGGCGTCAGCAGGGTGGCAGAAGACCGGCACATCGTCCCCGGCGAAGGGGCCGGCGGTTCCTGCGTGATCCAGATGAGCGTGGGTGAGCAGCACGGCCACGGGCGTCTTCCCGGCGGCCGTGAGGAGCGCACGCACCGCTTCGGGCTCGAACCCCGGATCGACCACGATGGCCTCGTCCGTCCCGTCCGCCGCGAGCAGCCAGCAATCCGTCCCGTACGGGTTGCGATCGAAGACGTCGAGGTACATGGAGTGGCCATGCTACCGGAGGGGTTCGCGCGGCCCGCGGCAGCGGGCCGCGCTCACGGCACGATGGCCTCGACCTCCACCTCGACCTTCCAGCGCGGATCGAGGAGCCCGGCGACGACGATCATCGTCGACGCCGGGCGCACGTCCCCGAAGACCGTCCCGTGGACGGTCCCGATCGCGGTGGCGTCCCCCCTATCGACGAGGTAGATCCTGGTTCGCACCACGTCCGCGACCGAGGCTCCGACCTCCGCGAGGGCCCGGGCCACGATCTCGAAGCAGCGGTGAGCTTGCGCCGCCGGGTCGGGATCCACGCTCCCGTCGGGCATGATCGGCGCGGTCCCTGACACGACCACCCGATCGCCGATCCGCACCGCACGGCTGAACCCGATCGTGGCTTCGTACGGGGAACCCGAGGAGACGCGCCGCCGGTCCTCGCTCACGTCGTCTCCGCATCGAGCCACACGGTGAACGGCCCGTCATTCACCAGCTCCACCTCCATCTCGGCGCCGAAGACGCCCCGGGCCACTTTCAGACCCCGCGCCTCCAGCGCTGCCGCGAACGCCTCCACGAGCTCGCCCGCTTCGGGGGGATCGGCCGCGTACACGAACGAGGGACGACGACCCTTACGGGTATCGGCGTACAGCGTGAACTGGGAGACCACGAGGGCCTCGCCGTCCACGTCCGCGATCGCCAGGTTCGTCTTGCCATCGGCGTCGCGGAAGATCCTGAGACCGACGATCTTGTCAGCGAGTCGGTCGACCTGTCCGACCTCGTCACCGCGCCCGACACCCACGAGGAGCAGGTAGCCCAGACCGATCGACGACCTGACCTCGCCGTCGACGGAGACCGTCGCGCGGGACACCCGCTGCACCAGGACGCGCATCTAGCTCGGGACAACGCGGTACGCGTCGTACACGCTCTCGACACGCTTGACCGACGCGAGCAAGGAAGACAGGTGCGTGATGTCCGCGAGCTCGAAGCTGAACCGGAGCCTCGTGATGCGGTCGCGCCCGGTCGTCGAGTTGGCCGAGAGGATGTTGACGTGTTGGTCGGAGAGCATCGTGGCGATGTCCGACAGGAGCCGGGTGCGATCGAGCGCCTCGACCTGGATCGCCACGACGAACGACGTGGACTTCCCTTCGGCCCACGAGACCTCGATCATGCGCTCCGGTTCCCGCCGGAGGGTCTTCACGTTCGGGCAGTCGGCACGGTGCACCGAGACCCCCTGGCCGCGCGTCACGAACCCCACGATCTGATCGCCTGGCACCGGCGTGCAGCATCGACCGAGCCGCACCCAGACGTCGTCGAGCCCCTTCACCATGACGCCTTTCGCGACGTCGGGTTGGCTGATGCGGACGGGTCGCGCGAGCGGGACGTCGGTGACGTCTTCCTCCGCGCTGCCGGTCAGCTGCCGCGACAACCGAGCGACGACCGATTGCGGCGACACGTGCCCTTCCCCGACCGCGACGTACAGGGCGTCGAGGTCGGGGTGTTTCAGATCCGCGGCGACCTGCTCGAGCGCGGCCTCCGTGGTCAGTCGCTTGAAGGAGAGGTTCTGCTTGCGCATCTGCCGTTGGAGGAGGTCTTTCCCCTGATCAAGCGCGTCCTCGCGACGTCCCCGTGCGAACCACTGCCGGATCTTGTTCCGGGCGCGCGGGGTCGCGACGAATTGGAGCCAATCCTGCGACGGTCCCTCCCCCTGCGCCTTCGAGGTGAGGACGTCGACGGAGTCGCCCGTGCGGAGCTCGTAGTCGAGCGGGACGAGCTTGCCGTTGACCTTCGCGCCGATGGTCCGGTGTCCGACCTCGGTGTGGATCGCGTAGGAGAAATCCACGGGCGTCGCTCCTTGGGGCAGGTTGACCACGTCGCCCTTCGGGGTGAAGACGAACACCCGTCCGCCGGACAGGTCGATCCGCAGGCCCTCCATGAACTCCCGCGGATCGGCCATGTCCTTGAGCCAGTCCATCATCTGGCCGAGCCACGCCAGGTCGGCGGTTTCCTTCGACTGTTTCCCGCCCTCCTTGTACCGCCAGTGCGCGGCGATGCCGTACTGCGCGGTCCGGTGCATGTCGAGCGTGCGGATCTGGATCTCGAGCGGTGTTCCGTTGGGCCCGACGACCGTCGTATGCAACGACTGGTACATGTTCGATTTGGGCATCGCGACGTAGTCCTTGAACCGTCCGGGGATCGGCTTCCAGAGCGAATGGACGGCCCCGAGCGCCGCGTAGCAGTCGCGGAGGGAGCCGGCGAGGATCCGGATCCCGACCAGGTCGTAGATCTCCTCGAACTCCTTGCCGCGGATCACCATCTTCTCGTAGATCGAGTACAGGTGCTTCGGACGACCCTCTACGTCCGCCTTGACCCCGAGCTCCTTCAGCTTCTGCCGGATCGAACCGGTGAGCTCCTCGATCAAAGCTCGGCGCTCGTCGCGGCGGGCCTCGACCAACCGGGCGATCTCCTTGTACGGCCCCGGATGCAGCGTCTTGAACGACAGGTCCTCGAGCTCCCACTTCACCTCCTGCACCCCGAGTCGGTTCGCCAAGGGGGCATAGATCTCGAGCGTCTCGGTCGCCATCCGACGCTGTTTCCCCGGCGCGAGGGCCTCGACGGTCCGCATGTTGTGGAGCCGGTCGGCGAGCTTGATCAGCAGGACGCGGATGTCACCCGCCATCGCCACGATCATCTTGCGGACGTTCTCGGCCTGCGCCAGCTCTCGGGTCCGGAACTCGAGCCGGTCGAGCTTCGTCAGTCCGTCGACGATGCGAGCGACGTCCTCGCCGAACCCTTCCTGGATCCGGGTGAGTGTGATCTCGGTGTCCTCGACCGTGTCATGCAGGAGCGCGGCCGTGAGCGTGGTGGTGTCGAGCCGCAGGTCGGCGAGGATCTCGGCGACCGCCAGCGGGTGTTCGATGAATGGCTCGCCGGACTTCCGGGTCTGACCCTCGTGCGCCTCCTCGGCGACGCGGTAGGCCTGCTCCAGACCGCGCATGTCTCCCTTGGGGTTGTACGAGCGGACGTTCTTCAGCAGGGTCGGAAGGCCGGCGGGCGTCGCGGATCCGCCGCGGCGCAGGCGTGGGATCGGAAGCCGTCCGCTTCGCTTCTGCGGCGGAGGCGACGGCGGTATCTCGAGCTGGAGGTCTTCCTTGCTGTCCACGGACACCGCCAGTGTACGGCGAGCATCCGCGGCGGATCCGTATCGGTCAGAAGCGGATCAACGTCAAGAGGTCGTAGTCCCGCAGCTTGTCCCGCCCGCGGAGGAAGTCGAGCTCGATCAGGCACGCGATGCCGCAGACCTTCCCGCCGATCGCCTCCACCAGCGAGGCCGCGGCCTGCGCGGTCCCCCCGGTCGCCAGGACGTCATCGACCACGAGGACTCGTTCGCCTGGACGGACCGCGTCTTTGTGGATCTCGAGGGAGGCCGTGCCGTACTCCAGCGCGTACTCCTGACCGATCGTCTCGGAAGGGAGCTTCCCCTTCTTCCGGACCGGGATGATCCCCGCGCCGAAGTGATAGGCGACCGGTGCCGCGAGGATGAATCCGCGCGCCTCGATCCCGACGACCTTGTCCACGTTGCCTCTTCCGAAGTGGACGACGATCAGGTCGACGATGGTCGAGAAGGCGATCGGGTCGGCGAGCACCGGCGTGATGTCCTTGAAGACGATGCCCGCCTCGGGGAAGTCGGGGACGTCGCGGATCAGCGACTTGATCTGTTCGATCTCCACGGCCTACCTCCGTTTGCGCTTGGCCGGTGGGCGTCGCTTCTGACCCGCGCGAGGTCGCCCGCCTCCGCCGCCCTGCTTCGCGGTCGCGCCCCGCGCCGCGGCGTCGGACGCGACCGCGACCGGGGCTCCTTCGGTCGCCGGGACCCGGGCCGGCCGCGGGCGCTGCGCGCCCGGCCGGCCCGGGACCCGCTGCGGCACCCGCTTGGCCATCTGCCGGCTCTTGAGGATCACGAGTGCCGGGGCAGCGATGAAGATCGACGAGTAGGCGCCGATCGCGACCCCGACGAACATCGCGAACGCGAAGTTCTTCAGCGTCTCGCCGCCGAACAGAAGGAGCGACAGGATCGGGAGCAAGACGACCAGCGAGGTGTTCACCGACCGCATCACGGTCTGGTTCAGGGAAAGGTCCACGACCTTCGTGTATCCCATCCGTGCGAGCAGCGCCGCCGACTCGGTGTTCTCCTTGACCTTGTCGTAGATCACCACCGTGTCGTACAGACTGAATCCGAGGATCGTGAGGATGGCGATGACCGTCTCCGGGGTGACGACCCTCCCCGTCAGCGCGTAGACACCGGCCGTGATCGTCACGTCGTGGACGAGGGCGATCATGGCGCCCGCGGCCATCGTCCATTCGAACCGGAACGCGATGTAGAGCGTGATCGCGATCAGCACCAGGACCAGCCCACGGACCGCCTTCTTCGAGATCTCCGACCCCCACGTGGGACCGATGTCCTCGACGTTGATGTCCTGGCTGGAGATCCCCGCCTGCGACGCAAGGTCGTTCAGGATCTTCGTCGAGTCCGGAAGCCCGGTGAGAGATTGGGTCCGGATCGCGACCGAGTCACCGCTCACGACCTGCACCGACCCGGTGAGGCCGTACTTCGCGAGGGTGGCCTCGATGTCTTGGACGGTGGCCCCGGTGTGCAGCGGGTAGGAGATCTGCGCGCCACCCTCGAAATCGATCGAGTAGTTGAACCCGCGGACCGTGATCCCGACGAGCGACAGGACGATCAGGATGCCGGAGAAGGTGAACCACCAGTTGCGATGCTCGATCAGCTTGAACCGGGGGATCCGGTACCCGCGGTAGACGTCGAAGAACTCTCGCACCCTCATGCATCCGGCTCCATCGTGGTGTCCAGCGCCGTGTGGTCCGCCGCCGTCGCCGACGTCAGCCCGAAGCCGCGCATCTCGACGAGCCTGGTCGTCTTGGAGATCAGGAACACGGTCGGGCGCTTGAAGAAGTACACGACGAACAGGTCGAGCGCGGTCGCGACCCCCAGCGTGAGGGCGAACCCTCGCACCGAACTCACGGCCGTCAGGTAAAGGACCGCGGCCGCGATCCCCGTGACGATGTCGGCCGCCACGATCGTGCGGAAGGCGCGTTTGAACGCCGGCTGGACGGCGGCGCGCGGCGAGCGGCCCGCACGGACCTCGTCCTTCAATCGTTCGAAGAACACGATGTAGGAGTCCGCCGTGACCCCAAGCGAGATCACCAGCCCGGCGACGCCGGCGAGCGAGAGCGTGTACCCGTAGCTCTTCCCGGCGATCGAGATCAGGGCGAGCGCGAGGATCGCCCAGATCGACATCCCGAACCAGGCGACGATCCCGAGCAGCCGGTAATACAGCAAGAGGTAGATGAACAGCAGGATCAACCCCGCGATGCCGGCGATGATCCCCTGTTTGAGCGACTCCGAGCCGAGGGTCGGGCTCACGGTGCGCACCGATTGCCGCGTGAGCTCGACCGGGAGGGCACCCGCGTTGAGCAGGGAGGCGAGGTCCTTCGCCTCCTGCTCGGTGAAGTTCCCGGTGATGATGCCGTTGCCGGCGGTGATCGCGCTCTGCACCTGCGGGTTGGAGATGACCGTCCGGTCGACCGCGATCGCGATCTGGCTGTGCGTCGGGGCGGCGGCCGTGGTGGCGGCCGCGAACTTGCTCGACCCGGGGCCGTCCAGCGTGAACGCCACGGCCCATTGCGTGATCGGGTCGGTCTGCGTGCCGCCGGTCAGCTGGGCGGACGCCTTCGTGATGTTGCTCCCGATGATCACGACGGGACCGAGGTGCATCTTCGAGCCGGGGGCGGATCCGGCGGCGTTCGAGACGTACCAGACGTCGTTGTTGTCCTGCGCGGCGCCTTGGCAAGCCTTCGTCGCTTGCTCCTGCGGCGTGGAGCACGTCAGTTGGATCGACGCGTAGCTCGGGTCGGTCGGCGCGACGACCCCGAGGGTCGGCCGTTCCTCGAGGCGCGCGGTCTTCCCGATCAGGTTGAGCAGTGCCTGTTGCCCCGTCTCACGCTGGCGCTGGGCGGCCGCCGCCTGCGTGGTGTAGCAGCCGAGGTTCTCGTGCTGCGAGCTGTACACGCAGTACTGGGTCGTCACGTGCGGGGTGGTGTAGGCGACGAGCGCGGTTCGCGCCGCCTGGTTCGATGCGAAATCACAGGGCAGGGGCTGGGCGCCGCTCACATCGAGCTTCGCGTAGGCGGTTGCGGGGGCGGGGGACGCCGACGCGCTCGGGGAGGCGCTCGCCTTCGCCTTCTTCGACGCCGACGCCGATGCCGACGCGCTGGGCGTCGGCGTGGCGCTCGCGCTCGATGACGACGGGGCCTGGATGCACCACGACGTCTTCGTGACCTTCGACGTGATGCCCTTCAGAGCCGCTGTGGCGTCGGCGCGCGAGGGGTAGCACTTCAACTCCGTGTTCCCGAGATCCGTCAGGCAGTATCCCGATGCGCCGGGCGGAGGTCCGACGGTCGGCGACGCCGACCCGGATGCTGTGGGCGATGCCGACGTCGACGAGGCGCTCGCCGACGGCGTCGCGCTCTGCTTCGGCGCTACCGTGATCCCGCCCTTCGCGGTATCGGCCTCCTGTTGCGAGGCATAGCACTGGAGCTGGTCACCGTTGCCGTCCAACAGGCACACCTGCCTCGGTTGCGACCCGACCGTGAACCCGCTCAACGCCTCCTGGGCGACGGACTGGTCGGCGGAGCACCCGTAGCTGTCCCCGTTGGGATCCTCGATGCAGTAGGTGTCCGCGCTCTGTTGCTGCAGGGTGCTGTTCGACAGACCCGGGATCTGGATCTCGATCGTGTTCCCCGAAAGGAAGATGTCCGGCTCGCCGACCCCGAAGGCGTCCACGCGGTTCCGGATGTTCTCCAGGGCCTGGTTCATGGTGCCCTGATCGGTGCCCGCGGGGGCCGACAGGATCACCGCGAGGCCACCTTCGAGGTCGAGCCCGAGAACGGGTTTGAACACGCCGAAGGCGAAGGAGAACGCGGACCCGAGAACCAGGATCGCCACGAAGATCACCGAGATCCACAGTCCCCGGCTGCGCTTCACGCCAACAGCTCCTGTCCGTTGATGACCAGACGGAACCGGGCATCCACCGCTTCGGCCGCGAACCGGCACATCTGCATGCGTCCGAGGAAGATCTCGAAGTACTCCATGACCTGACTGATGGTGGTGTCGATCGTCAGCTCGAGGCTGACCGTGCGGGCGTCGGAGTCTACCCGCAGGAAGCTCTGTTCGACCGCGTAGTTCACGCGGTCGTGGATGTCTCGGTCGACGTTCACCGCTTTGCGTACGCGGCTGCGGTGCACGTCGGATTTGTCCGCGAGGATCACGGCCGCGGAGATCGGCGACACCGCCGTTCCCTCGGCCTCCTCGTGGTTCGCGATCGCCGCGATGATCGGCATCAGGTCGGCGCCCTCCACCCGGTCACGGAGGCTCTGATAGACGAGGACCCCGCCGGTCTGCCCGTGGGCGTCGCGGGCCAGCGCGTTCCCCACGTCGTGCAGGTATCCGGCGACGCACGCGAGCTGCGCCTCACGTTCGGTGAAATCGAGCCGGTGCAGGACCTGGTAACCGATGTTGGCAACGAGGTTCGCGTGCCGGAAGCCGTGCTCCGTGTAGCCCATCGCGTCCATCACGCGGTCCGCCGAGGCGATGTACAGCGAGAGCTCGGGATCGTTCTGGACATCCTCGAGCGTGATGCTCGCGGCGTCCGGTGGGGCGGGCTCCGGGGCAGGGACCTCGGGAACGGGCGCGCCCTCGGGGGTTCCGATGGCGTCGGGCTCGCTCACGATCGGATCGGGCCTGCCGCGTTCTCGTCGGGCCCGTCGTCGGGGTGATGGGAGGCCTCCTCGTCGTCCACGTCCTCATCTTCGGCATCGTCGTCCTCGAAGTCGTCCTCGCTGATCCGACGTGCGATCCCGGCCCGCAGCATCTTCACGCGGGTCCCGGCCGCGATCTCCACGGTGACCGTCCCTTCGTCCTCGTCCTCATCGACGATCGTGCCGAACATCCCCGAGGTCGTCAGGACCTCGTCACCCACCTCGGCCGACTGCTGGAGGGCCTGCTGGGTCCGTAACCGCTTCTGCTGGTTCCGCATGAACACGAAGAGCAGGCCGAGCGGAAGTGCGAAGACGAGAAGCGTGATGAGGCTGCCTCCGCCTCCAGAGCCCTGCGCGAGGAGAGAGTGCATGGCGTTCCTTTCACGTCCTGGGATGGGGTCGAGGTCCGTCCGCGGGTGCGACGAGACCGGAGTCTACCTGCGGGGTCCGGCTGCGGGTCCCGGACGCGGCGGGTCAGATGGGCAGGCGGCCGCGCGGCGTGCGCCCGACGTGCGCGTATGCCCGCTCGGTCGCGAGGCGGCCGCGCGGCGTTCGCTGGATGAATCCCAGCTGGATCAGGTACGGCTCGACCACGTCCTCCACCGTGTCGGGCTCCTCGCCGACCGCGGCCGCGAGCGTCGTCAGGCCGACCGGCCCTCCGGAGAACGTCTCGATCACGGCGTCGAGCACGGCGTGATCCAACCGGTCCAGTCCCAGTTCGTCCACCTCGAACACCGCCAGGCCGGCCCGGGCGATGTCGCCGGTCACCCGACCATCGTGGCGGACCTCGGCCACGTCACGGACCCGCCGAAGGAGACGGTTGGCGATCCTCGGGGTCCCACGGGATCGTCGGGCGATCTCGTGGGCCCCCTCGCCGTCGGCGCCGACGTGGAGGATCCTCGCGCTCCTGAGCACGATCTTCTCCAGGTCCCCGACGTCGTAGTAGTCCAGGCGCGGGCTGAAGCCGAAGCGCTCGCGGAGCGGAAGGGTGATCCGTCCCGGACGGGTAGTGGCCCCGATCAGCGTGAAACGCGGCAGCTCCAGGCGGATCGACCGCGCCGTCGGACCCTTGCCGAGCACCACGTCGAGCGTGAAGTCCTCGAGGGCCGGGTAGAGCACCTCCTCGACGGGCCGCGGCATGCGGTGGATCTCGTCGACGAAGAGCACGTCGCCCTGCCCCAGGTTGGTCACGATCGCGGCAAGGTCGCCGGGGCGCTCCAGGGCGGGGCCGGAGGTGGGCTGGAACCCGGCCGACATCTCGTGCGCGACGATCTGGGCGAGCGTGGTCTTGCCGAGCCCGGGAGGGCCGCTGAACAGGAGGTGGTCAACGGGCTCCCCTCGTTCACGCGCCGCCTGCAGGAGCAGTGCCAGCTGTTCCTTCACACGATCTTGCCCGACGAACTCGGCGAGCGAGCGGGGACGGAGCGCGATGTCGAGCTCCTGGTCTTCCGGGGACAACACGGCTGCCTCGGTCAGGCGATCTTCGGAGGGGTCGGGCTCGTCACCCGTCAGGTCCACCACGTCGCTCATGGTCCCACCTGCTGAAGCGCCTCGCGGAGGAGATCCTCGACCGGCTTTCCGTCGACGTCCAAGTCGCGCAGCGCTTCGGAGGCCTCGGCGGGCGTGAGACCGAGTTGCAGGAGGGCATCGCGCACGTCCGCGAGCGGCCCTTCGGCGACGAGTTCCGACGCTGCGCCGAGCTTGTCCCGGAGGTCCAGGACGACGCGTTGCGCGACCTTCTTCCCGACGCCAGGGACGACCGTGAGCGTGGCGGCGTCGCCCGCCAGCACGGCGCGGCGGATCGCATCCGGTCGGAGAGCCGAGAGGAAGCTGAGCGCGACCCTGGGGCCGACGCCGGTCACGCCCGTGAGCTGATCGAACAGCTCGCGCTCGTCGGTGGTAGAGAACCCGTACAGCGTCATGGAGTCCTCACGCACCACCAGACGCGTGTGGATCCGCGCGGTGCCACCGACGGCCGGGAGAGCGGCCACGACCGCGGTCGGGACCGACACGACGTAGCCGACGCCGGCGACCGCCAGCACCACGTGCGTCGCCGACTTCTCGACGACCTCGCCTTGGAGGAAGGCGATCAACGCGTCCCCGATCGCACCTGGGTCGGTCCCGAAGTTCGGGCCGCAACCCGCATGCGCGAGCCCATCAGGTGCGTGAGCGCGATCGCGACCGCGTCGACCGCATCCGCTTGGACCGGGCAGTTCCGAAGCCCGTGGATCCGTACGAGCGCGTCACGGACCTGATCCTTGTCGGCGTTCCCGGCGCCGGTGACCGCGATCTTCACCTCGTTGGGCCCGTACTCCTCGACCGGAAGGCCGGCACGGTCCGCCACGACCATGACGGCGCCCGTCGCCCGCGCGACCTCGAGAGCGCTCACCTTGTTCCTGTTCCACGCCCACACCAACGAGACCTTCCGGTCCGCATGCGCGACCACGGCGAGCCCGACGTTCGCGACCCCGGGATCGACGCCGAGAACGCAGGAATCGAACATCTGTTCGCGCAGTCTAGGGTCCCAACCAGCCTCGAGCAACGACCGGTCCAGCTTGGGCGGTTGGCGGTTCCGTGCTGGCGGCCGACCGGCCGCCGATCGGGCTCATCACCCGAGACCGCCGAGCGGCGGCTGCCCCGCCGCCGAGTTGGGCGCCGGCACCGTGTCCGGCGCGTTGCGGAGCACGGTCCGCGGGGAGGCCAGTTCGGCCCCCGTGACGAGTGCGACCGGCTGGCCCCCGCCGGCGTCCACCGAATACAGCTCCGTGGGGCTCGCACATCCTCCCGCCTCGACCAGCAGATGCGTCCGATCGAGCCATCCGAGCGCTCGCGTCGGCCGGTTCTCGAACGGCATCGCCGGGGTCGCCGCTCCACCTTCGATGATCAGCGCCTGGTGGTCGTCGCACACCGTCCCCGCGTTGACCGACTTGAGCGACCCTGCCGGGGCGAACCGCAGATCTTGGGCGAACGTGCCCGGGCTTCCCCGCCAGACATCCGTGAAGCTCGAGCGATGGCCGAGGTCCATCCAGTGGAGCACCGGGTATCCCCCGGCGTGCTCGGCGACCCACCACAGACGCTGCCCGTCGGGACTGAACGCGATCGACGTGAATCGCGTCCCGCCCTGCCCGAAGACCAGACGGGTCGCGTCGGTCCCTTCGTTCGTCGAGAACCAGATCGCCTGTGCCCCGCCCCGGTCCACCACGAACGCGAGCGCCAGACCGCTGGGGTGGTACGCCACCTGGAGATAGGACCCCTTCGGCAACGCGGTCAGTCGTTCGACCCGACCGTCGTCCATGAAACGCTTCTCGGGCTCTCCCGCAGCGCCGGCGAACACGACCGCGAGGCCGATCGGATGTCCCCAGTCGAACGTGGCGGGTTCGGCGGCGATCCCCGGGAGTTCGGGCGCTTCGGCGTTCAGTCCGTGAACGCGGAAGCCGCCGAGGAGCACGCGATCGCCCTGCGGCCCCCACGCGAACGGGCCGGGGTCCCGGACCGGGAAGAGACAGCTGAGCGTGTCCGTCGCCGGATCGAGCGCCCAAGCACGGCCGGAGGACACGAACGCGACGGTCTGCGAAGGCAGTGGCGGGCCGGGGCACCCGCTGGGGAGCGGGGTCCCGTCGGCCAGGACCGCCGCGGCCGGAGAGGGGGTGCCGCTGGACGTTCCGGTGGATGAAGAGGTGACCGGCGGCGCGGGAGGCGGGGCGCTGGGTGAGCCCTGGGTGCACGCTCCCGCCACGAAGGACACCGCGATGAGCCAGCGGAGCGTTCGCATGCCGATGCTCGACGGTACACCGATGCCGCGAGGGTGACGAGGGCCGAACGGGCGAAGATGCGTCAGAGGGACGACATGACCTCTTCCGGTATGTCGAAGTTGGCATAGACGTTCTGGACGTCGTCGAGCTCCTCCAAAGCGTCGATCAGCTGCAGGACGTGGCGGGCCTCACCGCCGTCGACGGGGATCGTGGTGGTCGGGACCATCGAGATCTCGGCGGATGACACCTGGACCCCCGCCCCGCGTAACGCGGTCTCCACCTCCTTGAAGTCCTGGGGATCCGTGACGATGTCCCACGACGACTCGGAGTCGGCGAGGTCCTCGGCCCCGCCCTGCAACGCGAGGTCCAACAGCACGTTCTCATCTGGGGCGATCGCCTTCTCGACCACGATGACCCCCTTGCGCTGGAACATCCAGAGGGTCGAGCCGGTCTCCCCCAGGTTCCCCCCGTTCCGGGTGAACGCGTGGCGCACCTCTTGGGCGGTCCGGTTGCGGTTGTCGGTGAGGGCCTCGACGATCAGCGCGATGCCGCCGGGAGCGTACCCCTCGTAGGTGATCTCTTCGTACCTCGCTCCGCCCTCGAGCTCACCGGTTCCACGCTTGATCGCTCGGTCGATGTTGTCGCTCGGGACGGAGAAGCTGCGGGCTTTCTCGACGGCCGAAGCGAGCGTCATGTTGCCCTCGACGTTGCCCCCGCCTTCCCTCGCCGCGACCTCCACCGCGCGCAGCAGCTTCGCGAACATGTTGGAGCGCTTCGCGTCCGCCGCGCCCTTCTTCCGCTTGATCGTCGCCCATTTCGAATGGCCGGACACCGTTCACGCCTTCCGCAGGAGGTACCGGTGGAGCCCGGTCTCGCCCACGAGCTCCGGATGGAAGGACGTCACGAGGAGGTTCCCCTGCTCCAGGACGACGGGCCGGTCCTCGAACTCCGCCAGCACCTCGACCCCGTCCCCGATCCGCTCGATCCAGGGCGCCCGGATGAAGACCCCCCGCACCCGATGGTCGATCCCGCGCACGTCGAGGTCCGCCTCGAACGACTCCACCTGACGCCCGTAGGCGTTCCGTCGCACGGAGATGTCCATCAGCCCGAACAACGCTTCACCACCTTCGACCTCGCGAGCAAGCACGATCATCCCCGCGCACGTCCCGAGGATGGGCATCCCCGCGCGCGATCGCTCCCGGATCGGCTCGACCAGGTCGTAGGCGCGCGCTAGCTTGCCGATCGTGGTGGATTCCCCACCGGGGATCGCGAGGCAGTCGACAGCGTCGAGGTCCGCCGGCAGGCGGACCTCGACGGGCGTGGCGCCTGCTTCCGCGAACACGCGAGCGTGTTCGCGGAAGTCACCTTGCAGCGCCAGGACGCCCGCTTTCATCGACGAGCTCCGCGACTACCAGCCGCGGTCTTGCAACCGCGTCTGGAGCGTTCCGATCTCGAGCCCGTGCATCGGCTCGCCGAGGCCGTGGGAGACCTTCGCCAGCACATCGGGATCCTGGAAGTGGGTCGTCGCCTCGACGATCGCGCGCGCCATGGTCGCGGGTTCCTCGGACTTGAAGATGCCGGAGCCGACGAACACGCCGTCGACGCCCAGCTGCATCATCAGGGCGGCGTCCGCCGGCGTCGCGATCCCGCCGGCCGAGAAGTTCACGACGGGCAGCCGCGCCGTTTCGGCGACCATCCGGACCAACTCGACCGGGGCGCCCAGCTCCTTCGCCTTCGTGACGTGCTGCTCCGGACGAAGCTGGGTGCACTCCGCGATCTGGCTGAGCAGCGCTCGCTCGTGTCGCACGGCCTCCACCACGTTGCCGGTCCCGGCCTCACCCTTCGTGCGGATCATCGCGGCGCCCTCCGCGATCCTGCGAAGCGCCTCGCCGAGGTTCCGGCACCCGCACACGAACGGAACGGTGAACGCCCACTTGTCGATGTGGTACTCCTCGTCGGCCGGCGTCAGCACCTCCGATTCGTCGATGTAATCGACGCCGAGGGCTTGGAGGACCTGCGCCTCGACGAAGTGCCCGATCCGAGCCTTCGCCATCACGGGCACCGAAACGGCGGCCTTGATCT
>VAXZ01000100.1 GCA_005885035.1 Actinomycetota bacterium | reverse complement strand
ACGACATCCATCGGCGTCTTCGGCGGGCTCGGGACGAGGTCCGTGCGGTAGTACAAGCCCTCGGCGTTGATGAACCAGGGGATCGCGTAGGTGTGCCCACCGTACTGACCGGACTGGACCTGTCCCGGGAAGAAGCTATCCAGGCTCGGCCCGAAGCCGTCGAGCGGCGCGAGCCATCCCGCCTTGGCGAACGCCGCGGGCCAGATCACGTCCGCGGTGATCACGTCCGGGGTGGTGTCGCCGGCGACGAACCGTTGCGTCAGCTGCTGCTGGGCGGTGTTCGCCGTCGGAGACAGGGTCTGCACCTGCACGGTGATGCTGGGGTTGGCCGCTTCGAACGCCGTGATCGCGGCCTTCGTGGCGCTTCCCTCGCTCCCCAGACCCTGCGTCGCGAACACGATCGTCTGGGGCTGGTTGGAGGGCTGCTGCGAGGAGTTGTTGGAGCTTCCTTGCGTGCACGCGATCGCGACGAACGCCAAGACGCTGACGACCGCAACCGACCGGAAGTAGCGACGGTGGCGGGTCCCGAGGTCTCGCATCTCCGTACCTCCTTCACTCGTGGGCGGTGTCCTCGTCGTGGATCCCGAACCCCGTCTCCGGATCGAAGAAGTGAACGCGCGAGGTGTCGACGGCGAGCTGGACCCGATCCTTCCTCCGGGCCTCGCTTCGGGGGCTGACGCGAGCGACGAACGTCGATGTCCCACGTTCCGCATGTCGCTCGAGGCTCTCGATCGACTCGGTCCCCACGTCGACGGCGAGCTCCTTCGTGTCATCGGTCAGGACGATCGGAGCGTCAACCGTGAAGTGGAGCAAGATGTCCGATCCCAACGCCTCTCGGAGGTCGACCGTGGACTCGATCCTGCGATCGCGTGGCGCGTCCGTCTGGAGGCTCGCATCCTCGATGTCCTCCGGCCGGATCCCCATGATCGCGCGCCGCCCCTCGTACCGCTTCAGCGCCGGCCGCGCCTTCACCACGGCGTCGTCGATCGTCAGGGTGGTGCTCCCGAACGTCGCGAGCAGGGCGCCGTCATCGCGATGGAGCTGTGCCTCGACCAGGTTCATCGATGGCGACCCGATGAATCCGGCGACGAACAGGTTCGCCGGATCGTCGTAGAGGTGCTGCGGGGCGTCGGCTTGCTGCATGATCCCCTTCTTCATCACCGCGACTCGGTCGCCCATCGTCATCGCTTCCGTCTGATCGTGGGTGACGTAGACGGTCGTGACCCCGAGGTGGTCTTGGATCCGTGAGATCTCCGCCCGCATCTGTACGCGGAGCTTCGCGTCGAGGTTCGAGAGCGGCTCGTCCATCAGGAACGCGTGCGGCTCCCGGACGATCGCGCGGCCCATCGCGACGCGCTGCCGCTGGCCGCCCGAGAGGTGCTTCGGTTTGCGGTCGAGGAGGTCTTCGAGTCCGAGGACGTCTGCCGCCTCGCGGACCCGGCGTGAGATCTCTCGCTTGTCGACCTTCTTCAGCTGGAGCGGGAACGCCATGTTCCCGAACACCGTCATGTGCGGGTACAAGGCGTAGTTCTGGAAAACCATCGCGACGTCGCGCTCCCGAGGCGGGAGGTCGTTGACGACCTCGTCGCCGACCTGAACCGTTCCCTCTGAGATGCTCTCGAGACCGGCGATCATCCGTAGGACCGTCGTCTTGCCGCAGCCAGAGGGGCCGACGAGGACCATGAATTCCCCGTCCCTCACCTCGAGGGAGACCGCCGAGACCGCGTTCGTTCCGTTCGGGTAGACCTTGCTCACCCGATCCAGCTCGATGCCGGCCATCTCTGTCCTCCAGATGCCCTGCGCACGCGCATCCGAAACGGCCAGGCTGCACCGTGATCTCTTCGCGGCTGCTTGTCGGTCGAATACCCCACGGTTCCGCTCCACCTCGCTGGGTACGGAAGGGGTGTCTCGGCAGATCGCTGAGACGCCCCCGAGAGGAACGAGGAGGCGGAAGCGCATGCAGATCGACCTCTGGACGTCCGAGATCATCCTGCCAGAGATGGCCGATCTGAAGGGTTTCGACGTCGAAGCGACGGACGGATCGATCGGTCACGTCGATGAAGCGAGGTACGACGTCGGCTCGTCGTATCTCGTCGTCGACACCGGGCCGTGGATCTTCGGGAAGAAGGTCCTCCTCCCGGCCGGCGCCCTGACGCGGGTCGACCTCGACAACAAGAAGGTCTACGTGCGGCTCACCAAGGACCAGATCAAGTCGGCACCGGAGTTCGACGAGAGGACGTACATGACCAAGGATTACCGGGACCGGATCGGTGAGCATTACGGCGCGATGGTCTGAACAGATCGTCAACCGGAGCGGTCAGGGGGCCGGGGCGTATCGCGCGCCCCGCGCCCCCTTTTCGTTCAACGCCCGGTATGCAGACCCCTTCAAGTCCGATCTGGCGTACCGTTCACCTGTCCGACGGGGGAGGGGAAATGGCGAGGCTCTTTTCGATCAGGCCGGGGATCACGCTCCGTGGCCGGAAGTTCCTCGGGATCCGTGGCTGGAACGGCAAGCCGACCCACCCGCCGCTGACCGACTTCCCGATCGTGTGCTATGTCCTGGCAGCGCTCTTCGATGTGCTCTCGTGGCTTGGGTGGTTCGGGAGCGGTGGACGCTTCAGCTCCCGCGATCTGTTCCGAGCCGCGACCCTGGTCATGGTCGTGGGGTTCGTCGTGTCGCTCGCGACCGCGACGACCGGCTTCTGGGACTGGTGGAAGGGGCTCCAACGCGACCGACGGACCGGGATCATCGGCCGCGCCGCCCACACCCAGGTATGGCGCACGGCGAACTGGCACATGACCGTCATGCTGACGACGACGGGGGTCGTCATCATCGATCTGATCATACGGTTCGGCCAGCTCAACGGGTCGCAGTCGAGCGCGTTCGCCGCGATCCTATCCGTGATCGCCGCGGCGCTCGTCTCGTTCGGATCGACCTACGGCGGGACGATGGTCTTCGACTACCAGTTCAACGTTGAGCCGATCAGCGGCTCCACCGTTTGGGACGAGACCGAGACCGACCAGCTCCCGGGCCGGAAGGCCAAGCCGATGGAGTGAGCCGGGCGTATCGGCGGCCAGACGGATACGCTACGCCGCGAGCATGGGCGAGTACGCGACCCCCGAGGAGGAGTGGCACGACTTCCTAAGCGGCACGCACCCGCACCTGCAGGACAAGAGCCCGCTCCGGCTGATCCCGTCGAACCCGCGCTGCAAGCTCTGCAAGGCTCCGTTCGGCTCGCCGGGCAGGTTCATCCTGGCGCGATACGGATACCAGCCATGGGTGAAGCAGCCGAAGATCTGCGGGCGCTGTTTCAAAGGACTGGGGAACCATGCCCAGATGTGTCCCAGCGCTGCCGATGGTCAGCAGATCCGCGGAGGTGAGGTCGAGATCTCCATGTTGTTCGCCGACGTCCGAGGCTCGAGCAAGATCGCGCGCGAGATGCCGGTGATCGACTTCACGCGACTGATGAACCGCTTCTACCGGGAGTCGAGCCGGGTCCTGATCGATGGTGACGCGATCATCGAGAAGTTCGTCGGCGACGAGATCGTCGGTCTGTTCATCCCGTTCCTGGCGGGGCCGGAGCACGCCGCGCGCGCGATCGGTACCGCACAAGAGCTGCTCCGCGTGACCGGCCACGACTCGCCCGATGGGCCGTGGGTCCCGCTCGGTGCAGGCGTGCACACCGGTACCGCGTTCGTCGGGATGGTCGGGTCGGACGATATGAGTGACTTCACGGCCCTTGGCGACCCCGTCAACATCGCGGCTCACCTCGCGTCGAAGAGCGCGATCGGTGAGATCCTCGTGACGGACGGGGCCGCCGAAGCAGCCGGCGTGGTCGCAGATGACCTCGAGCATCGGCATCTTTCCCTGAAGGGCCACCCCGTGGACGCCTTGGTGCTCACGGTCGCACCGCTGGCTTCGGCGAGCTAGGGCACGCTTCCGAGGGAGTGTGACGGGAGCGTGAGCGCCCTCGCGAACATCCTTCGGATCCGACCCGGCGAAGGCCGCATGGTCGGTTCGGTCGTCGGCCTCTTGTTCGTCGCTTCCGCGGGACTCACGATCGGCGAGAGCGGCGTCAACGCCCTGTTCTTCGAGCGCATCGGTCCGGACGCGCTCCCCGTGATGTACCTCGTGCAAGGCGTGACCGGCCTCGTCGCCATGTTCGTGCTCACGGGCTCGCTCGCTCGGTTCGACCGTCGGCGGACGTACGTCGTCATGCCCGCGCTGCTGGCCGTCGTGGTCGTGGTCGAGCGCGCGATCGTCGCGACCGACGTGACATGGATCTATCGTGTGCTGTGGTTGACGGTCGCCGTCGCGACGTTGGTCCAATCGGTGTATCTGTGGGGCGCGGCCGGCGCGGTGACCGACACCCGACGCGCCAAGCGATTGTTCCCCTTGTTCGGCTCCGGCGCGATCCTCGGCTCGGTCGTGGGCGGGCTCCTCACCGGACCGCTCGCCGGGGCGATCGGCGTCCGCAACCTGCTGCTCGTCTGGGCCGCGTGCCTCCTGGGCGCGTGCCTCCTGGGCGCCGGTGTGTTGGGTGTACGCCGAGAGGGACGCGTCCTTCGGCGACGGGTCCGGCCCTCTGCCTCGGCGCTGCGCGACATCACCGAGGCGCTTTCGTTCGTCCGCCGCTCCCCGCTCCTGATGTGGATGACCGCAGCCGGCGTCCTGTTCTCCGTCCTGTTCTTCTCCTTGTTCCTGCCGTTCGCGCAGGCGGCCACGGCTCGCTATCCGGATCCGGAAGCCCTCGCCGGGTTCCTCGGCGCGTTCGGTGCCGCCGTCACGATCGTCGCGTTCGTGATCTCGATCCTCTTCGCGAACCGCTTCCTGGCCTGGTTCGGGGCGGCGACGGTGATCATCGCGCTCCCGGTCCTGTACGGGGGCTCGTTCGGGATCCTTCTCGCAACCTCGGCGTTCACGGCGCTCGTCGTCACCCGTGGGGTCGTGATGGTCTGGTTGCAAGGCGTGGCGTCGCCGGCCTGGGAGACGCTGGTCAACGTCGTCCCGGAAGCCCGTCGCGATCAGGTCCGGGCATTCATCTCGGGCGGACCGACCCAGACGGGGACCGCGATCGCGGGCGTGCTGACGCTCGTGGGGCAGCAGGCCCTCACGGCGACGCAGCTCTCGATCATCGGGCTTGCGGTCGCCGTCCTGACGATCTGGGCGGCGTCGCGGATCCGCCGTTCGTACACCGGCGCGCTCGTCGACGCCCTCCGTGCCGGTCGCCCGAGCGTGTTCGAGGGCAGACCGGTCCAGGGAACACCGGTCGTGCTCGAGCTGGATGCGACGGCGATCGGACTCGCGCTCGAGGCATCGCGTGACGAGGACCCGAGGGTGCGCCGGCTGGGCGTGGAGATGCTGGCGGCGGGCGACGACCCTCGCATCCGAGCTGAGCTCGAGGATCGCACGAAGGACATGGACGCGATGATCCGGGCGCTCGCGATCCGTGGGCTGTCCGAGTCGGGGGCGCTCGATGGGTCGGTCCTGACCCGTGCGCTCGGGGACGAGGCGGCGGTCGTCCGACTCGCAGCGGTCGAGGCGATCGCGGACGGGTCGCGCGTCCTCAAGCTTGAAGAGTGGTTGGGGCCGCTCGAGTCGGATCCGGATCCGGTGGTCGCCGGCGCCGTCGGGGTGGCGCTGTTGGGAGGGCCGTCCCGTCCGGGCGCGGTGGGGAGCCTCCGCATGCTCCTCTCCGACGAGCGCGCCGACGTGCGGTCCGCGGCCATCCGGAGGCTCCGCGTCGCGAGCCCGGACGATGTGATCGCGTTCGCGCTGCCGATGCTCGAGGATCCATCGCCGGCGGTGCGAACGGAGGCGCTTCGCACGCTCGCGTCGGCCGCGCCGGAGGCCGCCCTCGCACCGGCACTCGGTGCGCTCGAAGGTGACGATGTATCCCTGCGCGAGGCGGCGCTCGACGTCCTCGTCGGCCTCGATCTGCGCGAACAGGCGTCCGTGATCGACCGCTTGGCTCGGGAACGAGCCTCGTTGGCGTATCACGATCTGATGCTTGCGACGGCGATCCCGTCGGACGGAGCCGAAGCGGAGCTGCTCAGATCGGCCGTCCTCGAGCGCGGCCGGTCGCACGCCGTCGTGGCGCTTTCTGCCGTTTCCCTCGTCAGCCGGGACGGCAACGCGATGCGGGCCGCGCTCGACAACCTCCGCGGGACCGATCCCGGTCAGCTCGCGAACGCGCTCGAGACGCTCGAGGCGACCGAGCACCGGTCGCTCGCGAGCCCGCTCCTCCCGTTGTGGGAGCGGACCGCGAACACCATGGGTCCACGAGACGACTGGCTCGCCCTCGTCGCCGAGGATCCGGATCCGCTCATCCGCTCATGCGTCGAGCTCGTGCGCACGACCGACCAACGAGGAGGAACCATGGGCCGCTCACGAACCTCGATGTCCCCGATGGAACGCGTGCTCGCGCTCCGGACGATCCCGTTGTTCCAGGAACTGTCGACGGCGGATCTGCGGCGGCTCGCCGACCTCGCCGAGGAGCGATCGTTCGCCGACGGCGAGGTGATTTCGTCCGAAGGTGAGGTCGGCGATGAGCTGCACCTCGTGCTGTCCGGGACCGTCGGAGTCACGCGAGGTGGGACGGGCTCGGCCTCGACGGTGGCCCGGCGCGGGCCGGGCGATGTCGTCGGCGAGATGTCGATCATCACGCGGAAACCGCGGGTCGCCTCACTCATCGCCGAGGGCGACGTGCGGACGATCCGGATCGGACGGCAGGAGTTCGAGAGCATGATCCGCGAGCGGCCCGACGTGTCCCTGGCGATGATGCGGGTGTTGGCGGAGCGTCTGGGCGCCGAGACGCGCGCCCCGAGATGACTCTCAGCCCTTGGCTTCGCGGTCGGTGGACCTGACGGCCCATCCGAGCCAGAGGATGAGCGGGGTCACCGACATCGCCCCAAGGATCGCGAAGTAGAGCAGGATCTCCGCGGGGTGTTCGAGCTTCGCGGGCAACCACGACGTCAGGCCGTTCATGAAGGTCTGCATGGACGCCAACATCGATGGCCTCCCGGGTCCGGTCGCGGGACATGCTACCCCGATGACGTCCCAGCGAGCGGCTCCCTGAGAGGTCTTGCTTCCGTTGACATCACCGTGCGAGACTTCGCGGGTCCGGGCCCAGCCTGGACCTGACGGCGGCACGACGCGGGCACGTGCCGCCGTCGCCTTTCCGGGGCGTTGCTATCGTGACGACCTCCCGGGCGCGTAGCTCAGCGGGAGAGCGCTCGCCTCACACGCGAGAGGTCGCTGGTTCGAGCCCAGCCGCGCCCACGAGCCCCGGCTCCGCGCGGGGCCGGTGTCGTCACGAGGAAGGATCGCCCGCATGTCCAGCACGATCACGAAGGTCGCCGCGCGCACGGAAAGCTTGCGCAAGGTCTACGGGGAGGGCGACGCCAGCGTCGAGGCGCTGCGAGGCGTGACGCTCGAGTTCGCCGCCGCCGGGTTCACGGCCATCATGGGTCCCTCGGGCTCGGGCAAGTCCACCTTGCTGCATTGCCTCGCTGGGCTGGACACCCCGACGGAGGGCCACGTCTTCATCGGCGACGTGGACATCACGACGCTCTCGGAACGTCTGCTCACTCAGCTCCGTCGGGACAAGATCGGCTTCGTCTTCCAGGCGTACAACCTGATCCCGACGCTCACGGCGGGGGAGAACATCACGCTCCCGCTGGACATCGCCGGGCGGGACGTCGATCGTGCCTGGTTCGACGAGGTCGTCGACACGACCGGCCTCCGAGACCGGCTCAGTCACAAACCCACGGAACTTTCTGGCGGCCAGCAACAGCGGGTTGCAGGTGCGCGCGCCTTGGTCTCCCGCCCGGAGATCGTTTTCGCCGATGAGCCGACCGGCAACCTGGACTCGCGATCCAGCGACGAGCTTCTGACGTTCCTGCGGGGAGCCGTAACCGATCATGGACAGACCATCGTGATGGTGACGCACGACGCGAGAGCGGCGAGCTACGCCGACCGCGCCGTCTTCCTCGGCGACGGTCAGGTCGTGGACGAGATGCAGGCGCCGACGGCGGAACGCATCCTCGACCGTCTCAAGTCCCTCGAGGTCTGAGCGAGTGCTCCGCGCCACCGTCAAGAGCCTTCTGGCCCGGAAGCTGCGCCTGGTCCTGACCGCGCTCGCGATCGTGCTCGGGGTGGGCTTCACGGCGGGCACCTTCGTCCTGACCGACACGGCTCTCAAGAGCTTCGATGATCTCTTCGGTCAGGTGTACGCGAACACCGACGTCGTGGTGCAGGCGCACCAGGCGTTCAATCCGACCGAGGGGGGAGGCGGCGGGGGAGGGGGAGGTCAGGAGCTGAACCCCATCCCGGAACGCCTCCTCCCATCGGTACGAGCCGTGCCCGGCGTGCGGTTCGCGGAGGGTTCGGTGCAGTCGTTCGCCCAGATCGTCGATCCGGCGACCGGGAAGACCATCCAGTCTGGCGGCGCTCCGACGATCGGCAGCTCCTGGTCCCCGGACCTTTCCCCGTTCACGCTCGAGCCCGGCGGCGCGCCTCCCGTCGGGCCGCATGAAGTCGTGATCGATGCCGGCACGGCGGGCGATCACCATCTGACCGTGGGCCAGCAGGTGCGCGTCGTGACGCCGGCCGCCTCCGACGAGTACACGATCTCCGGCTTCGTCCGGTTCGGGAGCTCCAACAGTCTGCTGGGCGCGTCGTTCGCGATCTTCGACCTGCCGACGGCGCAACGCCTGTTCCAGCGGGAGGGCACGTTCGACTTCATCTACGTGCAGGGGGACGGCTCTTCCACGCCGGAACAGCTCGCGGCGCGCATCGCCGGCGTACTGCCCCACGGCTTCGACGCGATCACCGGCACCAGCGCGGCGAGCCAGCAGCAGGATCAGGTCAACCAGGGTCTCGGATTCCTGCGGACGGGGTTGCTCGTGTTCGGGTTCGTCGCCTTGTTCGTCGGCGCCTTCATCATCTTCAACACGTTCAACATCGTGGTGACCCAGCGAAGTCGCGAGCTGGCGTTGTTCCGAGCGCTCGGTGCCATGCGCCGGCAGGTGATGACTTCGGTCCTGGTCGAGGCCGCGGTGGTCGGGCTCGTCGCGTCGGTCATCGGGGTGCTCGTGGGGATCGTGCTCGCGATCGGGCTGAAGGCGCTCGTCGCGGCGGTCGGTCTGAAGCTTCCGCCGACCGCGCTCGTGATCGCGCCGAGGACGGTCCTCGTTTCGCTCGTGTTGGGGACGACGATCACCGTCGCGGCGGCCGTCTCGCCGGCCCGGCGCGCGTCTCGGGTCGCGCCGATCGAGGCGCTTCGGGAAAGCACGGCCCCGAGCAGCTCCATCCGGCGCCGCGTCATCGTTGGGACGCTGGTCACCGTGGTGGGTGTCGGGTCGTTGGCCGTGGGGTTGTTCGGCGGGGTGTCGAATGCCGGCTACCTGGTTGGCCTCGGCGCGGCACTCACCTTCGTCGGGGTCGCGATGCTGTCTCCACTCATCGCGCGTCCGATCGCATCGACGCTCGGTCGTCCGTTCCGGGGGCGCATCGCCGGCAAGCTCGGCGGAGAGAACGCGAACCGCAACCCCCGGCGGACCGCGTCCACCGCCGCGGCGCTGATGATCGGGCTCGGGCTCGTGACGTTCGTCGCCGTGTTCGCGGCGTCCCTCAAGTCTTCGGTGACCGCGGTCCTCGACCGGACGCTCCGGTCGGATCTGATGCTGACCGCGTCGCAGTTCTCGCCGTTCTCACCGCAACTCGCCAGGGGTCTGTCGTCAAGCCCGGATTTCTCGGCGGTCTCTCCGCTCCGACAGGGCGCCGAGGCGAAGGTCGGATCCTCGACGACCTTCCCCGTGGGGATCGATCCCGCAACCATCACCGAAGTGGCCTCCATCGAGATGGACGCTGGATCGATCACCGGGCTTTCGGAGCCGAACACCGTTGCCGTCTCGCGCACGGAGGCCGACGGGAAGCACCTCGCCGTGGGCGGCACCCTGCGGATGCAGTTCGCCCGCACGGGTTCGCGAAGGCTCACCGTGGTCGGCATATTCGAGCCGAACGCCCTCTTGAACGACTACGCGGTCTCGCTGGGAACGTACGATGCGAACGTCGCACAGCAGCTCGACTCGACCGTGTTCTTGAAGTACGCCACGGGGGTCGACCAGGCGACCGCCAGAGCCAACCTTGAGGCACTCGTCGCTCGTGACTATCCAAGCGTCGAGGTGAACGACCAGGCGCAGACCAAGGCGACGTACGTCAAACAGGTCGACCAATTCTTCGCGATCGTGTACGTGCTCCTGATCCTCTCCGTGCTCATCTCTGCGTTCGGCATCGTCAACACGCTCGGGTTGTCGATCTACGAACGGATCCGCGAGCTGGGCCTCCTGCGCGCCGTGGGGATGAGTCGACGGCAGGTCAAGCGGATGATCCGCGTCGAGGCGGTCATCATCGCGGTCCTCGGGGCGCTCCTGGGGCTCGTGGTCGGCATCCTGTTCGGATGGGCGATGCAGCGGGCGTTGTCCAGCGTGGGGATCGACCGCCTCGCGATCCCGTTCGCCCAGCTCGTCTTCATGCTGATCGTGGCAGCTCTGATCGGTCTGCTCGCGGCGATCTGGCCGGCGCGCCGGGCTGCGAAGCTCAACGTGCTCGAGGCCATCAGCTACGAGTGAGCGAACGCGCCGGCCGGCAGGAGGCCGTCGGCTATCCTCAACCGCATGCCTCGTCTGACGCTGCCCGACGGCACCCATCCGGAGCTCCCCGAGGGAGAGCCGATCGGCGGTGTGCTCGGTCCGGACGCGATCGCGGCGCGGGTGGACGGCGAGTTGCGGGATCTCTCGTTCGTGCCCGCCGCGGATGTCGCGGTCGAGCCGGTGGATGCGGATTCGGATGCCGGGTTGCACGTCCTTCGCCATTCGGCCGCCCACGTCCTGGCCCAGGCCGTCTGCAGGCTGTGGCCGGGAACGAAGTACGCGATCGGACCCGCGATCCCGGATGGCTTCTTCTACGACCTCGCGATCCCGGCGCACGTCTCGGCCGACGAGCTCCCCCGGATCGAGGGGGAGATGCGTGCGATCGTCGCGGAGGACGAGCCGTTCATCCGCGAGGAGGTGCCGCGTTCCGAAGCGCTGGTCCGACTGGCGGATCAGGACTTCAAGCGCGAGATCATCGAAGACCTCGCGGGGGAGGAGGGCGAGGTCGGGTCGGGAGACACGGTCACGCTCTACCGCAACGACCACTGGGTGGATCTGTGCCTCGGGCCCCACGTCCCCTCCACCGGGCGGATCGGCGCGTTCACGCTGACCTCGATCTCCGGGGCGTATTGGCGAGGGGACGAGAAGAACCCGCAACTCACCCGGATCTACGGCACCGCGTGGGCATCCGAGGAGGATCTGGAGTCCCACCTGCACCGCCTCGAGGAGGCGGAACGGCGCGACCACCGGCTGCTGGGCCGGCAACTCGACCTCTTCTCGTCTCCCGAGGAGCTCGGTCCCGGCCTCTGGGTGTGGCATCCGCGCGGTGGCGTCTTCCGCAAGCAGCTCGAAGACTGGGTGCGCGACCTGCATCTGGCGCGCGGGTACGATCCGGTCGTCACCCCCCACATCGCCAGGTCGGTGTTGTGGGAGACCTCCGGCCACCTCGCGAAGTACTCGGACAACATGTATCCGCCGATGCAGACCGACACCGGCGACTACTACGTGAAACCGATGAACTGTCCGTTCCACGTGCTGGTGTACAAGTCGCAGGTCAGGTCGTATCGGGACCTGCCGATGCGGCTGTCCGAGCTCGGCACGATCTACCGCCACGAGCGACTGGGAACGCCACCGGACGTTCGGTTTCAGCGACCCCATCGTCAACCTCTCGACCCTTCCGGGGCAAACGATCCTCGAGCCCGAGATGGCGGCTCGCGCCACCGAGACCCTCGTGACGGCTCTGGAACGTTACGGGTTGCCTTACACGGAGGCCGAGGGCGAGGGCACCTTCTACGGGCCGAAGGTCGACTTCCACTTCCGCGACGCGATCGGTCGTCTGTGGCAGCTCACCACGGTGCAATGCGACTTCGCGCTCCCGGAGCGGTTCGATATGGAGTACACGGGAGAGGACAACCAGCGACATCGTCCGGTCATGCTCCATCGCGCGATCCTGGGAACGCTCGAACGGTTCAGCGCGGTGCTGATCGAGCATTACGGCGGGGCGTTCCCGCTCTGGCTCTCGCCCGAGCAGATCCGGTTCGTACCGGTGGCCGATCGTCACGTCGAACATTGCCGGACGCTCGCGGGCCGGGCGCGCGAGGCCGGCCTGCGCCCCTCCGTCGACGATGCGAAGGAGTCGGTCGGCAAGAAGATCCGAGCGGCGCAACTGATGAAGGTCCCGTACACCGTCGTGGTGGGGGACCGTGACCTCGAAGCGGGGACGTTCACGATCCGCGATCGGAACGGGACCGAGACGCCGGGCGTCCCGTTCGATGCCATCGTCGCCGCGCTCTCGGATGAGGCGGGATCGCGCCGCCTCCTGGCGACGGACTTCGCTGCACTCTGAGGCGGACGAGGCCGATGGAGCGTCTGTGGAGCCCGTGGCGGATGGAGTACATCCAGGCAAGCACAGGGGTCGTGGAAGATCGATGCGTGTTCTGCGCTCTCCTGGACGAGGGCGATCCCGATGGCGAGAGGATCCTCCGTCGCGAGCCGCTCGTCTATGTGGCGCTCGCCAAGTATCCCTACGCACCCGGGCACCTCCTCGTCCTGCCCACCCGGCACGTCGCCGACCTCGAGGGGTTGACGGAGGACGAGCAGTCGGCCATCGCCCGCCTGGTGCGGACGTCCGTTCGCGTGCTGCGCGATGTCTCCGAACCCCACGGGTTCAACATCGGACTCAACCTGGGTCGGGCGGCCGGTGCCGGCATCCCGGAGCACCTCCACTGGCATGTCGTTCCGCGTTGGAGTGGGGACACCAACTTCATGCCGGTGATCGGCCAGACGCGGGTGATGCCGGAGCTGCTCGATGAGACGTATGCGAAGCTTCGGCCCCGGTTCGATCAGGACTGACGCGGTGCCATCTGGATCGGTCGAGCTCCCGGACGGCGGCCGGCTCGCGTTCGACGTCGAAGGCGACGGGCCCGACGTGGTGCTGCTGCACCCGGGTCTATGGGATCGGCGGACATGGGACCGCCAGATGACCACGTTCCCCGCGGCCGGGTTCCGCGTCACGCGGTACGACGCGCGCGGCTACGGCGACTCGACACGTCCGGACGCACGGCCCTACTCACACGTCCATGATCTGGCAGCGCTGATCGACGCCCTCGGCATCTCCCTGGCCGCGCTCGTCGGATGCTCGATGGGAGGGAGCATCGGGATCGACTTCACTCTCGAACACCCGGAACGCGTGTGGGCGCTGGTTCCGGTGGCCGCAGGTCTGGGCGGGTTCGAGCTGCTCGAACAGGAGGAGGACTGGTGGGCAGCCGCGACCGCGCCGGTCGATGAGGCGCTCGAAGCGGGGGATCTGGAGCGCGCGGAGGACGCCCGGCTCGCGATCTGGGCACCCCTCGGCGCGCACGATCCGGCCGGTGCGCTGGTGGTCGAGGCGGAACACGATCCTCCGTTCAGCCGGCGGGAGAGCCATCTGATCGCGACGGGGATCCTCGACGCGCAGCGGGTCACGATCGAGGGCGCCGATCACGTGGTGAACCTCCGACAGCCGGAGCGCTTCGACGAGGCGGTGCTCGCGTTCCTGGCGGCGGTCCGGCCGGAGCACTGAGCCGGCCGCTCAGCGTTTGTGCGCTTCTTCCCGGGAGCGCTGGTACTCCTCGATCACCTTCGACGCGAGGTGTGAGGGCATCTCCTCGTAGTGGGAGAACGTCATGGCGAACGCACCGCGGCCCCCGGTCATCGATCGAAGGTCGATCACGTACCGGGCCACCTCGGCTTGCGGGACCAACGCGTTGATCCGCTGCTTCCCGCCACCGATCTGCTCCATCCCCTGGATCTTGCCTCGTTTGGCGTTCAGGTCCCCCATGATGTCGCCGGTGAAGCTCTCGGGGACGACCACCGAGAGCTGGACGATCGGCTCCAGCAGAACGACTCCCGCCTTCTCCACCGCTTCCTTGAGCGCGAGCGACCCCGCGATCTGGAACGCCATGTCGGAGGAGTCGACCGTGTGGAACTTGCCGTCCACGAGCGTGACCTTGATGTCCACCATCGGGTTCCCGCTGATCACGCCCTCGGCCATCGTCTTGACGATGCCTTTCTCGATCGACGGGATGAACTGCTGCGGGATCGCGCCTCCGGTGATCTTGTCCTCGTAGACGAACCCCTCGCCGCGGGGGAGGGGTTCCAGCTCGATGCTGCAGATCGCGTACTGGCCGTGGCCGCCCGTCTGCTTCACGTGTCGGCCCTGCGCGGCCGCCTTCCCCCGGA